>JAEZQX010000587.1 GCA_023441105.1 Pseudomonadota bacterium
GGCGCCAGGCATGCCGCCAGCAGCGCGGCAGCCAGGCGCAGGTGGACGGACGGGTCGAAGATCTTCAGCCGGCGCACGATGAAGCCCTTGACGAAGCGGTCGATGCGCGGACATTAGCGCGGCGCGCGACCCGCCCCAAGGTCGCACGCCGCGCTTCCGGCGACTCGTCGCCTTTCGTCGGTATCGCTTGCAGGCCTGTCGGTTGGTCCGACAGCGCCGGTGCGCACGACGGCACGAAAGCACGCCGCCGCACATCCGGCGCCGGGCAGGTGCAACGGCACGGGCTTTCTGGCGTGCGCCAGCTCAGCGGACGACGATCAGGGGACCAGCACCTTCACCAGCCACAGGCTCAGCGGCGGGAAGGCGACCAGCAGGGAGGTCCGGATGAAGTCGGAGGCAATGAACGGCATCACGCCGATGTAGGTATCGCGGATCGGGATGTCGCGCGCCAGCCCATTGATCACGTACACGTTGAGGCCCACCGGCGGCATGATCAGGCCGATCTCGACCACCATCAGCACCAGGATCCCGAACCAGATGATCTTGTCGCTCTGGCTCAGCCCGAACAGTTCGAGGCCGGCGACCGTCGGCAGGAAGATCGGCAGGGTCAGCAGGATCATCGAGATCTCGTCCATGACGCAGCCGAGCACGACATAGAAGATCAGGATGGCGGCGATGACGCCGACCGGCGGCAGTCCGCTGTTCTCGACCACGCCCGCCAGCGCAGCGGGGAACTGCGACAGCGCCAGCGCCGAGTTGAGGATGTCCGCGCCAAGGAACAGCATGAAGATCATGCCGGAGGTCATCGCCGTGTCGTAGAAGCAGGTCTTGATGCCCGCGAGGTCGAGCTCGCCGCGCAGGATGGCGACCACGAAGGTCGCGGCCGCGCCGATCGCCGCCGCCTCGGTCGGCGTGAACCAGCCGGTGTAGATGCCGCCGAAGACGAGCAGGAACACCGCCGCCACCGGCCAGACGTCCTGCAATGCCCCCGCCAGCTCGCGCCAGCTGCGCCGTTCGGTGGCCGGGCCTTCCGCCGGATGGAAGCGGACATAGACCGCGATCGCGATGCAATAGCCGAGCGTCGCGATCAACCCGGGTATCACCGCCGCCGCGAACAGCTTTGCGATGTTCTGCTCGGCCAGGATGGCATAGAGGACCAGGATCACCGATGGCGGGATCATGATGCCGAGGGTGCCGCCGGCGGCAAGCGCGCCGGTGGACAGGCGCCCCGAATACTTCATCGCGCGCATCTCGGGCAACGCGACCTTGGCCATGGTGGCGGCGGTGGCGATGGACGAGCCGCAGATGGAGCCGAAGGCCGCGCAGGCCAGCACCGCCGCCATGGCCAGCCCGCCGCGCAGGTGGCCGATGAACGCGTTGCCGGCGAGGACCAGGCTGCGCGACAGGCCCCCTTGCGAAGCGAAGGCGCCCATCAGCAGGAACAGCGGGATGACGGTGAGGTCGTAGTTGGCGAGCCGGCCGTAGGCCAAGCCCTTCATCGCGTTCAACAGCGATGGCCAGCCGCTGATGGCGGCATAGCCGATCACGCCCGGCACCATCATCGCCATCGCGATCGGCACCCGTACCGCCATCAGCAGCAGCATGCCGCCGAACAGCAGCAACGCGATCGCCACGCCGCTCACGCGCGCGCTCCGCGACGCCCGGCCATCAGATGTCCAGCAGCCGGAAGTGCCGGCTGGCGACGTAGATCGCTGCCAGCGAGGCGAGCGCGAACGACGGCACCATCAGGGCGTAGCCGATCCAGGTCGGCAGCTCCATCAGCATGCTGGTCTCGCGGGTGTTGTACGCATCCATCGCGCCGGCCGCCGTGCGCCAGGCGAGCAGCGCCATCATCGCGGCGACGACCAGTGCGCCGACGCCGTCGAGACGGCGGTTGGTGGCGGCGCTCGCGCCCTGCGTGAAGAAGTCCACGATGATGTGCGCGCCGCGCATCTGGCACATCGGAAAGCAGGCTGCGATGGCCACCGCGCAGCCCATCGATACCAGCTCCCAGTCGCCCATGATCGGGCTGCCCGCGAGGTTGCGCATCAGGATGCTGTAGAGCGACAGCAGCGTGAGGGCGGTAAAGACGGCGCCGCCCAGCAATGCGAACAGCCGCGAAGCCGCGTCCAGGCCGCGACCGAAGGCCGAGCGCGGTGCGCCAGGGGCGCCGGGCGCGCCCGGCTGCGGCGCCACCTGGACGATTGCCGGATCAGCCAAGGCGCCGCCGCTACTTGCTGTACTTCTCGATCAGCGCCTTTGCGCCGTCGAGCAGCTCCTGTCCCTTGAAGCCCTTGCCGTCCATCTCCTTGACCCAGGCCTCGTCCACCTTGCTCGAGACCTTCTTGAACTGCTCGTAGTCGTCCTTGCTGAAGCGATGGACCTGGTTGCTGCGGCCCTCGACGCTCTTGCGGCCTTTCTCGTCGTTGCCCTGCTGGACCTTGCCGAGCCAGCCCGAGGTCTCCAGGCCGCTGTTGGCATCGATCACCTTCTTGAGGTCCGGCGGCAGCGAATCGTACTTCGCCTTGTTCATCGCCATGACGAACGTGGTGGTGTAGAGCGCGGGCAGGGTCGGATCGAACTCGGAATGGTATTTGGCCAGCTCGTTGACCTTCACCGACGGCACCACCTCCCACGGGATCACCGCGCCGTCGATCACGCCCTTGCTCATCGCGTCGGGGATGCCCGGCAGCGGCATGCCGACCGGTGTCGCACCGAGCGACGCGAGCAGCTTGGTGACCTGGCGCGTCGGGCCGCGCATCTTCAGCCCGCGCAGGTCGCCGATCGCCTTGATCGGCTTGTTCGCGGTGTGGAACATCCCCGGCCCATGGACATTGAGGGCGATCAGGTGCACGTCCTTGAATTCATCCTTGGCATAGGTCTGGACGTATTCCCAGTAGGCCTTCGAGGTGGCCTCGGCATTGGTCATGATGAACGGCAGCTCGAACACCTCGACGCGCGGGAAGCGGCCGGCGGTGGTGCCCGGCAGCGTCCAGGTGACGTCGGCGACGCCGTCCTTGACCTGGTCGTAGAGCTGCGCCGGCGTGCCGCCGAGCTGCATCGCCGGATAGCGCTCGAACTTGATGCGGCCTTTCGAGTCCGCCTCGACCTTCTTCATCCAGCCCTCGTGCATGTCGAGCCAGACGTTCGACTGCGGCGCCATGAAGGTCGAGAACTTCAGCACCACCTCCTGCGCCGAAGCAACGCCCACCGGGATCGCCAGCGCCACCGCCGTTGCCGCATGGACCGCCCACCGCATCATCGCCATCGAAGTCTCCATCGCATGTTCGGGTTGTGCCCGGGCATCCCGGAGGGCCGCAGGCGTTCCCGGAAGATTACATCGGAACCCCGTCGGCTCCGATGGCAATTGCGCGCGCAGGTGGCGATCCGTCGCGCGAACTAGGGTTTCCCCCGACCCTGGCCGCAGCGGCGCTGCTGTCGCCGCGCCATGTTCACTTTCCTGAACGGCACCGAAGCGTGATGTTCAGCGCGATGAACACCGGACTCCCGCGTCGCCGACCAAGTCCTTGATTCGCAAGGCCGGCCGCTCGCGCCTCGGCGATGGCATGCGGCTTGCGATGACTCCTGCATGTTGCTCTCCGCCTTGGTCCTGTCGTCCCTGGTTGCCGCACCGCTGGCGATGGCGGTCGCGTCCACGCGGTTCGCATTCCTCGTCGCACTCTGGCCTGCTGCGTTGTTCGGCGCGCTCGCGGGCTTGCTGCCGGAGGTGGCTGCTGGCCGGGTGCGAGTCGAGGCGATCGGATGGCTCGGCAGCCTTGGCATCGACCTCGCCTTCAGAGCGGACGGCCTGTCCCTGCTGTTCGCGCTGCTGATCACCGGGATCGGCGCGTTCATCTTCCTCTTTGCGTCGCGGTACCTCGCCGGCGACCCTGACAGGAACCGCTTCTTCGCCTTCCTGTCGCTGTTCACCGGCGCCATGCTCGGAGCGGTCCTGGCCGACGACCTGATCACCCTTTTGGTGTTCTGGGAGCTCACCAGCTTCGCCTCCTTCGTCCTGATCGGCTACCAGCCGGAGGACCCGGCGGCGCGGCGCTCGGCGCAGCAGGGCTTGCTGCTAACCGTGGGCGGGGGCCTGGCAATGCTGGCCGGCATCCTGTTGCTCGGCGACATGGCCGGCACCTACCGCATCGGCGAGATCCTGGCGCAGGGCCAGGCGCTGGCCTCGCACCCCGACGCAGCGGCGGTCGTCGTGCTGATCGCGATCGGCGCGTTCGCGAAGTCGGCGCAAGCGCCGCTGCACGTCTGGCTGGCCAACGCCATGGTGGCACCGACACCGGTTTCCGCCTTCCTTCATTCGGCCACCATGGTCAAGCTCGGGGTCTACCTGCTGGCACGCCTCAACCCGGTCTTCGGGGAGCATGCCTGGTGGACTCCGCTGCTGATGGGCGCGGGCCTCGCCACCATGCTGACCGGCACCCTGCTGGCGTTGCGCGAAGCGGATCTCAAGCGGGTGCTTGCCTACTCGACCGTGGTCTCGCTGGGAACGCTGATCACCCTCATCGCGCTGCCGGCGAAGGTGGCGGCTTCCGCGATGGTTACCTTCCTGGTCGTGCATGCGCTCTACAAGGCGTGCCTGTTCATGGTCGCCGGCATCATCGATCATGAGACCGGCACGCGCGATGCGACGCGCCTCGGAGGCCTGTCCAGGGTGATGCCGGTCACCGCTGCAGTGGCGTTGCTCGCCGGCCTGTCCATGGCCGGCCTGCCCCCCTTCGTCGGCTTCGTCGGCAAGGAGCTGATCTACGAAGCAGGCCTGACTGCCGCGTCGCCCGGGCTCGCCGTGGGCATCGCCCTGCTCGCCAATGCCTGCATGGTGGTGGTCGCGGGTGTCGTGACCGTGCGCTGCTTCTTCGGGCCGCTGGCGCGGACGCCGGACGCTCCCCACGGCAAGCCCCAGGACCCGCCGTTGGCACTGCTGGCCGGACCCGCGGTGCTGGCCATGCTCGGCCTGCTCTTCGGCCTCAACCCGGCCTTGGCGCATGGCTTGCTGGGGCCGGCAGCCAGTGTCGTGGCCGGACAGGCGATCGAGCCGGCGCTGAGCCTGTGGCATGGATTCACCCCGATGCTGGCCCTGAGCGTTGCCACCTTGACCCTCGGGGTGTTGCTGCTGCGGCACTGGCATCCGTTGCGCCGGTTCCTCGCCGGCCTTGCGGCCATCGATCGCTACGGTCCCGATGCCGCCTATGACCGGATCGTCAGCGGCTTGCAGCGGCTTTCGACATGGCAGGCAAGGCTGATACAGCACGGCAGTCTCCGCGGCTACCTGCACGCGACCCTCGCCGTCACGACGGCAGCCGTGCTCGGGACCATGATCGCCAAGGACGGCTTCGCCTGGCCAGCCATCGACTGGACAGCCGATCTCCATGCCGCGCTCCTGCCTGCCCTCATGATGCTTGCGGCGCTGGCGGTAGCCCGCACCACTTCCTTCACCGCCGGCATCGTCGCGGCCGGCATGGTGGGTTTCGGCCTGGCGCTGACCTTCCTCTTCAATGGGGCGCCGGACCTCGCCTTCACGCAGTTCTCGGTCGAGGCGCTGTCGATCGTCCTGTTGCTGGCGATCGTCGGCCGGATGCCCTTCCATGAGGTCGACAGCCGCACCCGCGGACAGCGGCGGCGCGATGCGGTCCTGGCGACTCTGCTGGGTTCAGTCGCCGCCGCGGTGCTCCTTGCCGTGATTGCCGGCCCGTTCGACGCGCGCTTGTCGGACTACTACCGCCAGTCCAGCGTGCCGCTCGCGCACGGTCGCAACCTGGTCAACGTGATCATCGTCGACTTCCGGGCGCTCGACACGCTCGGCGAGATCACGGTCCTGGCGCTGGCAGCGATGGCCGCCGCGGCCGTGCTGGCCGGCACCGCCGCGCGCCGCAGCGCGCCCGCGAGCGGAGTTCCGAAGGACGACGCATGAACTCGCCGATCCTGTCGCTCGGAGGTCGTGTACTGCTACCGATCGCGCTCGCCTTCTCGCTGTGGCTGCTCTGGCGCGGTCACAACGAGCCGGGCGGCGGGTTCATCGGTGGGCTCGTGGCAGCGGCAGGCATAGCCGTACATGTGCTGCCGCGCGGACGCCCATCGATGACGCGGCTGCTGCGCTTCGCCCCGACGACGATCGCAGCCGCAGGCCTGCTGCTCGCGGTTCTATCCGGCCTGCCGTCGCTGCTTCTCCAGGCGCCCTTCTTGACCCATCAATGGACGATCGCACCCGGCGGCCTGGCCGTCGGCACGACGCTGCTGTTCGACTGCGGCGTCTACCTTGCCGTGCTCGGTTCGGTGCTGGCGTTCCTGGCGCCCTACCTGGAGGATTGAGTTGGAACCATCCCTTGCCATGGCGTTCGGAGTCCTCGTGGCGGCGTCGGCCTACCTGCTGATGTCGCGCAACCTGCTGAGGATGCTGCTGGGCCTGCTGTTGCTGGGCAATGCCGCCAACCTGAGCATCTTCATCGCCGGCCGGCTTGCGTCCGACCAGCCGCCGATCGTGAAGGAGGGCGAGTGGGCAATCGCGCTGAGCGCGAACCCGCTGCCGCAGGCGCTGATCCTGACCGCGATCGTGATCTCTTTCGCGCTTGTCGTGTTTGCCATGGTGCTGTTCCAGCTCGCGAACCGACGCCTCGGCACCATGGATACCGATGCGATGCGGACGGCCGAACCACGACCTGACGAGGCCTCGAGGGAAGCACCGTGAACGGGCACCAGCTACTGATCCTGCCGATCGCGGTGCCGCTCCTGACGCTGGTCGCCTGCGCTGTGCTGTGGCGTCACGCGCGCGCCCAGCGGCTTGCCAGCCTCGGCGGCAGCCTGGCGCTCCTGGCCGCTGCCGTGGCGCTGCTGCAGGCCGTGTTCGACGGCGCAATCATCGCCAGCGACGTCGGCGAGTGGCGGGCGCCCTTCGGCATCAGCCTGGTGGCCGACCTCTTCTCCGCCGCCATGGTGGTGATCACCGGGATCATGGCCGTCGCCGTCTCCATGTTCGGATTGGCCGGCCAGGGGGAAAGGCCGATCAATCCGTTCTTCCACCCTCTGTACCACGGCCTCCTGCTCGGCGTGAGCGGTGCCTTCCTCACCGGCGACCTGTTCAATCTATACGTCTGGTTCGAGGTGATGCTGATCGCTTCGTTCGGCCTGCTGACGGTCGGCGGCAGCCGAGCACAGCTCGATGCCGGCATCAAGTACGTCATGCTGAACCTGGTCGCGACCACCCTGTTCCTGGTGGCCGTGGGGATGCTGTACGGCGTCACCGGCACGCTCAACATGGCCGACCTGTCGCGCACGCTCGCGCAGCCGGACAACCCTGGGCTCGTGACCACCCTTGCCGTGCTGCTGCTGATCGCGTTCGGCTCCAAGGCGGCCGTGTTTCCGCTGTTCTTCTGGCTGCCGGCGTCCTATCACACGGCCGGCGCGCCGGTGGCCGCAATCTTCGCAGCCCTGCTGACCAAGGTCGGGGTCTACGCGATCATCCGCGTCTTCACCCTCGTCTTCCCGGGTGAGACAGGCTACGTCGGCCATGCCATCGGCGTGATCGCCGCCCTCACCATGATCACCGGCGTGCTCGGCGCGGCCGCACACTACGACATCCGCCGCATCCTGTCGTTCCACATCATCAGCCAGATCGGCTACATGCTGATCGGCCTGGCGGTGGCGACGCCGCTGGCGCTGGCGGGTTCCATCCTCTACGTGCTGCACCACATCGTCGTCAAGGCGAACCTGTTCCTGGTGGCGGGTGCCATGCGCCTGGCTGGCGGTTCCTTCGATGTCCGGCGCAGCGGCGGGCTGCACCGCACCGCGCCGCTGCTCGCCATGCTGTTCCTGGTGCCGGCGATGTCGCTGGCGGGCATCCCGCCACTGTCCGGATTCTGGGCCAAGTTCGTCGTCGTCAAGTCCAGTCTCGACGCGGGCCATGTCGCGCTGGCAGCCGTGGCGCTGGCCGTCGGCCTGCTGACGCTCTACTCGATGCTGAAGATCTGGAACGAGGCATTCTGGAAGACGCCGCCGGAAGGATCGGAGGGAGCCCGCCGCCAGTGGCTGGCATCACCCGCGACCCGAGCGGCGATGCTGCTGCCGATCGCCGGCCTCGCCGCCATCACCATCACCATCGGCGTCGCAGCCGAGCCATTCGTCGACTTCTCGATCCGTGCGGCAAACCAGCTGCTCGAGCCGCGTGCCTATGTCGACGCCGTCCTGGGCGTGGCCCCAGGTCAACCGGCCCCGCCGCAACCCATGAAGGAGATCGCGCCATGAGAAACGTCCGCTACGTCGCGGCCTGGTTGGCGCTCGCCGGGCTGTTCCTGCGCGAGCTGGTCATGTCGGTGAAGGAAGTGGTGCTGACGGTGCTGCGACCGGGGCGGGCGTCGTGCAGCGGCATCGTCGGCATTCCGCTCGAGGTTCGCAGCGAGGCCGGCGTCGCCTTATTGGCCAACATGATCACGTTGACCCCCGGGACCACCAGCCTGCACGTGTCCGAGGACCGCAAGACTCTGTTCGTCCACGTGATGAACCTGGGGGAGGACACCGTCGCGCAGATCAAGCACGGATTCGAGCAGCGCGTCAGGGAGGTGCTGCCTTGATTCCGGTGTCGACTCCAAAGGAGGAATGAACATGGAAGCCTCTTCGGTACTCGAAATCGCCACCGTCATGGGCACGCTGCTGCTGGTCGCGGCCATGGTCCTGGCGGGCTTGCGCATCGTCCGGGGCCCGCATGTGGCGGATCGGGTCGTGGCACTCGACATGCTGTCCCTGCTGGGCGTGGCGGCCGCAGCGTTGGCGGCCGTCGCAGCGGACTCGATGGCCTTCGTCGATGTCGCGCTTGGCGTCGCCCTGGTCGGATTCCTGGCCACCGTTGCATTCGCCGCCTTCATCGAGCGCGGCTCCGTTCGCGAGGGGGATCGATCGTGAACGCCGCGATGTCCTGGCTGAGCGCGCTGTTCCTGGTGGGCGGCGCCACCTTGTGCCTGCTGGCAGCGGCCGGCGTGCTGCGGCTGCCTGACTTCTTCATGCGTATGCATGCCGCAACCAAGGCCGGCGTCGTTGGCTGCGGGCTGGTGCTGATCGGCGCCGGTTTCGCAGACGGGACCGCCGCAACCTGGCTGAAGGTCGGCATCGCGGTGCTGTTCCTGTTGCTCACCACTCCGATCGCCGGCCACCTGCTTGGGAGGGCCGCCTATGTCGGCGGCGCGCCGCTGTGGCAGGGCACCACGATCGACGACCTGCGGTCGGTGCTGCCACGGGGCCGCTTCGAGGGCGACGACCGGGCCGCGGGCCGGCGCGAGGCGAGACAGGCGAGCGGCGACTGCATCATCCTCGCGCTTGCCAAGGGACCTCACATGGACGCCGCCATCGCGCAGGCGATCGCGCTCGCCCGCAAGGCGGACGTCGAGTTGTGCGGCATCGCGATCATCGACGTGCCCCGCCTGTGCAACGTCGGCCCGGTGCCCATCGGCGCGGGCTGGCACGCCCAGCAGATGCGCGAGCGCCGGATCCGCCTGGCTCGCCAGGCGGCGGCGGATGTCATCGAACGGTTCGAGGCGAAGGTGCAGGCCGCCGGCGTCCGCTGGGCCGTGCGCTTGGAAGAGGGCCGACCCGCCCGGATCCTTGCGGATCTCGCGGGGTCGGGCGGCAGGCTTGCCGTCGCGCCCGTCGGCTGGTTCGACCAGGGCGTGCTGGAGCTCGAAGTCGACGTGAGGCGCCGGTTGCGCTGGGCCGGCCTGCGCAGGGATATCCTGGTGCTGGGTGCCGCACCTGATAACTTAGCGGACCGAGCCATGCCGATGTAGCTTGCCGATGCTCTTGTGGTTCAGCCGCCTGCCTCTCACGCTCCGTCTGCCATTGCTGGTCGCGGCCATGATCTTCGTGGCGGCCGTTGCCACCACGCAGCTGGCCGTGCAAAGCACCTCCGACCAGTTCGAGCGCCAGATCGAGCGGCTCGGCCAAGTGTATCTCGACGGACTGTCAGCCGCTGTCATGCCGGCGGTCGCGGCCGACGACCTGGCGGCGATGACCGCGATCCTGCAAAGGGCGCTGACGGTTCACGTCGGAATCGAAGATCGCGAGCTGGCGATTCTCGCTGCCGACGGACGTGTGGTTGCCCGGGCAAGCCGCCTCGCTTCAATCGAGGGAGGCAGGGTCGGCAGCGATGGCGCCTCCGCTACCGCGACCAGCGGCCGCGCGGAGCGGCAGCTCCCGGCCGAGGTCCTGACGACCGAGGCTGGCACCGCCTTCGACAGCGTCGACCGCAGCGTCTGGATATGGCGCCCGCTTCCGCTGGTCGCTTCCGGCATCGCCCCCGCCACCATCATCGCCAACCTCGACATCTCCAGCTTCCTCAGCGAGCGCCAGCAGCTGCGCTGGACGCTTCTGCTGTTCGACCTGGTCCTGAGCGCGACCTGCGCCGCACTCGGCTTCGTCCTTGCGCGCCAGATCCAGCGGCCGGTGGCCCTGCTCACCGAGCATCTGGCGCTGGCCGGAGCAGACCTGCCGCAGCCGGTCGCACAGGAGCTGATCCCGGCCCGCGACCCGCAGACCGCGCGACTCATCAGCGCCTACAACCGGATGGCCGAGAACGCGTCGCAACGCGAGGCCATGATGGGCCGCCTGGTCGACCAGGAGCGCGAGGCAGTCCTGGGGAGGATGGCGGCCACGCTGGCCCATGAAATCAGGAACCCGCTCGGCGGAATGGCGGCCGCAATCCAGACGCTGCGAAAGTTCGGCGACCGGGAAGCGGCTCGGAACGAATCCATCGATTTCATCTCCCGCGGCGTGTCCGCGTTGCAGGAGGTGACCGATGCGACCTTGAAGACACATCGACCGATGGCGACGATGCGCCCGCTGCGTCTTCAGGATCTGCAGGACGTCAGCCTGCTGGTGCAGGCGGATGCCACGCCGCGGAAAGTCGCGGTCGAGCTCGACATCGACCTCCCGAACGAAGTCGCCGTACCGGCGACTGCCGTTCGCCAGCTGTTGCTCAACCTGCTGCTCAATGCAGTGCGCGCTACGGCGGCGGGCGGCACCGTCACGCTGCGCGCCGGCCAGCGGGAAGGCGTGCTGCTGCTCGAGGTCATCGACCAGGGGCCCGGCCTGTCTGCCGACGTCGTCAATGGAATGACCTCCGGTGTTGCGCCGCCCGGCAATCCGGGGCTGGGGGTGGCAGTCATCGTGCGACTGGTCGAACGCCTGCAGGGCCAGATATCCGTCGTGTCGCGCTCGCAGGGAGGTACGCACATTGCCCTGAGGCTGCCGCTCGTCAGCGCAGCCAGTGCCTCGGAGGAACAGCCACATGGCGTCGCACCCGCTTGAAGTCCTGCTCATCGAGGACGACCGGGTCCTCGGCGGGGCAGTCGCGCAGCGCCTCAAGCTCGAGGGCATGCAGGTGCGCTGGGCCGAGACCTGCGCGCAAGCGATCGCGGAACTGCGCCGCAGCCGTCCCGACTTCGTCCTGGCCGACATCCGCCTGCCCGACGGCTCCGGCGAGGCGCTCTACCGGGAAACGATGCCGCACCTGGGGACGGCGCCGATCGTGTTCGCCACGGCCTTCGCCGACATCGAGCAGGCGGTGAGGCTGGTGCGCGCCGGCGCCGACGACTATCTCACCAAGCCGTACGATGTCGATGCGCTGGTGGAGCGGCTACGGCCGCTTGCTGCCGCCAAGGCGGGCGCCTCCGCGCCCGGCCGCGCGGCCTCGCCGTTACAGCCATTCGGAATATCGCCGGCAACCGCATCGATCGCTGCCGACCTGCAGCGCGTAGCCGCCACCGACCTGCCGGTGCTGCTGCTGGGCGAAACCGGTGCCGGCAAGGAGGTCGCGGCGCGGATGCTGCACCAAGGCTCGCCGCGTGCCGCCCTGCCCTTCCTGCCGGTCAATTGCGGCGCCATCGTTCACGAGCTGATGGAGAGCCAGTTCTTCGGTCACGAGCGCGGCGCCTTCACCGGCGCCACCGCGCTGCACCGCGGATTCTTCGAGGAGGCGGGTGACGGAACACTGTTCCTCGACGAGATTGGTGAGCTGGACCTGCGCCTGCAGACCGCCCTCCTCCGGGTCCTGAACGATGGCACCTTCCGCCGCGTCGGCGGCCGGCAGGACCTCAGGTTCAATGGCCGCATCGTCGCGGCGACGAATGCCGATCTTGGCGCGCTGGTCGCGTCGAAGGCGTTTCGCGAAGACCTCTACTATCGCCTCGCGGTCGTCGAGATCAGGTTGCCGCCGCTGCGCCGCCGGCCGGAGGAGATCGTGATCCTGGCGCAGCGCTTCACCCGCGAGGCTGCCGAGCGTCTCCGGCGGCCGCCGCCGTCGCTGGTCGAAGCGGCCATCTCCGCGCTGCTGGCGCACGACTGGCCCGGCAACGTCAGGGAGCTTCGTAACCGCGTCGAGCGGGCGGTGGCGCTCTCCGACTCACCCGAGCTGGGGGACGCCGACTTCTTCCCGGAGCGCCGGCTCGACCAGCCGCAGCCGGCGTCGCTGGCGACCGCGCGGGAGCGCGCCGAGCTCGAACAGATCGAGCGGGCCATGACGGTTGCCGGCGGGCGCGTGTCCGAGGCGGCGCGCCAGCTGGGGATCTCCCGCACCACGCTCTGGAAGCTTCGCAAGAAGCAGGGCGGCGGCGATCCGTCGGCTTGAACTTCCCACTGGCCTTCCCCCGATGCCACCCCAAGTCGCCCTGATGCCGCACCGGCGCCGGCGATCGACGCCCGTCAGGCCGTAATGCCCAGGAACTCCGTGCCCACCGCCTGGTACTTGCGGATCACGTCCATGCCGAAGCGTTCGAGCATCATCTTGCTGTCCTCGGGCGCAACCGCGATGTCGCCGAAATCCTCATCGCTCTTGCCGGTGATCAGCACCAGCAGCAACGCGTCCTGGTCGCTGACGTTGGTGAAATCGCGGCACACCGCCGGCGGTACGGCAATCATGTCGAAGGGCTTCAGCCGCGTCTCGTGTTCGCCCTCGTCGCCCCAGCGGATGCGGAATTCCCCGGTGAGGCACATGAACGTCTCGTGCGTCTTGAAGTGGGCATGCAGCAGCGGCTTGTCGCCCGGGGGGCAGCGGGCAATGATCACGCTGAGGCCCTTCTCGCCGGCGATCGCCGGCTTCTGCGCCATCGGGCCGCCTTGCGTCTCGGGGGCCATCAGCAGGTACAGCGTCTTGGCCGCCATCAGCTCGTAGGCCTCGCGCGGAATGCCGCTTCCCTCCTGGTAGAGCGCACTCTGCGGCTGCAGTTCCGAGAAGCGGGCGATCCGGCCCTCCATCTCCTGCGGGGTCACGGTCACGGTCTTCATCATGTCGATATCCTCCAATATGGCGAGCGGATCGCCGGTGCCGACGGTCCAGGGGACCGCCCAACCCCGCCCGCGCCGGTCATCTGACGAAGACCGTCGCGAGGACGGGGAACACAACCACGGCAGCTGCCACCAGCAGCATCACCAGGGCAAACGGCAGCGAGCCCATGAAGACGTCGTTCAAGGTGATCGACTTGTCTTCGAGCGATGACTTGACGATGAACACCGCCATCCCGAACGGCGGCGTCAGCAGGCCGACCTCGACGACGATCACCGTGATGACGCCGATCCACACGAGATCCGCGCCGAGCAGCTTGAACACCGGCAGGAACAGGGGGATCACGATCAGCAGGATCGACGCCGAGTCCATGATGGTGCCGAGAAGCAGCACGATCAGGAGATAGACGGCCAGCAGTGCGGCGAAGCCCAGCTCCATGGAGGCGATCCAGTCGCCGATCCAGGTCGGCAAGCCGGACACCGTCAGCATCCGCGAGTAGATGTTGGCGGCGATGATCAGCAGGATCAGCGACGAGGTCACATGTCCGGTTTCGTTCAGAAGCTTCCACAACCGCTGCCAGGAGAGTCGCCCTTTCGCCAGCGCGATCGCCAGGGCGCCCGCGGCGCCCACCGCACCCGATTCGGTGGCGGTGAAGATGCCGCCGTACAAGCCGCCGAGCACCAGCACGATCAGCAGCACGATCGGGCCGAGCAGGCGCAGCATCTGGCCGGCCGTCATCGGCGGCATCGCCAGGGCCTGCTCCACCAGCGCACCGAACGCTGCCGGGTTGCGCCGGGCCCAGAAGAGGATCATCACCGAGTAGGCGATCGCCAGCAGCAGCCCGGGGATGACGCCGGCAATGAAGAGATCGCCGACCGACGTGTCCGTGAGCAGGCCGTACAGGATGAACAGCACGCTCGGCGGTATCAGCATGCCGAGCACCGAGCTTCCCGCCACCACGCCCACCGCGAAGCGCCGGTTGTAGCCGTAGCGCAGCATCTCCGGCACGGCGAGCTGGGCGAAGACCGTCGCGGAAGCGACGCTCACGCCGGTGATCGCCGCGAAGATGGCATTGGCCGCCACGGTGGCGATGCCGAGCCCTCCCGGCACGCGCCGGAACAGCTGGTTCGCCACGGCGAAGGAATCCCTGCCCAGGTCGGCGATCATCACCAGCAGGCCCATCAGCACGAAGAGCGGGATCACGCCGAAGACATAGGCCTCGATCGAATCAGTCGCCGCGAAAGCCAGCATCGTCCCGGCGATGTCCGGGTTGTCGCGGATCAGCCAGATGCCGACGAAGGAGACCAGGATCATCACCACCGGCACGTGCATGCCCGAGTACACGAGCAACACCAGCGCCAGGATGGACCACAGCCCGATCTCGACGCCGCTCATCGTTCCGCTGCCTCGCGCCCGGACGCCGGACCAGCGCCGGACCCGGCCGGCAAGCCGATGGCACCGCGGGCATGCCGCAGGAACAGCAGCAGGAACTGCACGCACATGGCCGCGCTGCCGACGATCATGACGAGCCGCACCGGCCACTTGGGCACCGCGAACACCGCGGGATTGCCGTACATGTCGCCGGAGGCGAGGGCCCGGCTGAGGAACGGGATGGTCGCCTGGACGATCACCGCGAAGACCAGTGCACCGATGAGGCAGAAGACCGCCTGCATCGCGTCGTAGGTGCGCGGGGAGCGGCGCTCGACGAACCGCAGCAGGCTGTCGGCCTGGATCACCCGTCCCATGCGCAAGGTATGGGAGAACTGCAGGAAGACGATGGCCGCAATCGACATGATGACCATCTCGGTCACGCCGGTGAGTGGCCGTCCGGCCAGTGCGCGCCCGGCGATGTCGAGGTTCACCACCACCATGATGAACGCAATCAGGAGCGTCCCCATCGCGTTGAGCAGCGAAGAGAACAGGCCGAACCAGCGGTCGAACCGGCTCATCGGTCCCGGCACCGGAGGGCGCGGCGTTCCGCCGCCGCGCATCGCCGAGGACCGATCAGCGGGATCACCATTTCGACCAGTCGCGCGGCAGCTCCACCCCGGCTTTCTTCAGGTTCTCGGTGTAGGCCTTCAGCACTTCCTTGGCCGGCAAGCCCTTGGCTTCCAGCGGCTCGGCCCACTTCTGCGCGATGTTCGGCAAGCTGTTGGCCCAGCGTGTCCGCTGCTCGGGGGTGAATTCGGTGATGGTGGCGCCGCCCTTCTTCATCGCCTCGAAGGCGGCAGCCGTATCGCGCTCCACGCGCGTGATCACGGCTTCCTGGAGATCGTCGGCCGCCGCAGCCAGTGCGTTGCGCACCTCGGCGGGCAGCTTGTCCCAGCGCGACTTGTTCACCACGATGTCGAACGCGTTGATGGCGCCGAAGCCGGTGCGCACGATGTTGGGCGCCACTTCATGCATCTTGCCGCCGATCGACAGCATGCCGGAGTTGATCGCCGCAGTGAAGACGCCGGTCTTGATGTCGTTGTAGGCGGTGCCCATCGTGCCCGACACCGGGATGGCGCCGGTGCCTTCGAGCCAGGGCAGGTTCGCCGCCGCCGCCGCGATCTTCATTCCCTTGAGGTCGGCGACGTCCTTGATCGGATCGCGCGAGACGATCAGGTAGCTGTCGAAGGAGAAGCTGGTGAGGTAGACGAGATCGAGCGCTTCCCAGGCCTTCTTCATCGCCGGGACGGTCTTCTGCAGCTCGTGCAGGGCCATCGTCGCGATGCGCGGGTCGGTCGAGCCGAACGGCGCGGCGGAAACGACGTTCTGCAGCGGCAGGCGGACCGGTTCGAAGAGATGCACCACATGCCCGACATCGGCAAGGCCGGTGGACATGGCATCGAGCATGTTGGGCATCGACGCAAGCGAGCCGCCGACGGCGACGTTCCATTTGACCCGGTGCTGCGAACCGGCCTTCTCCAGCTCCTTGTTGACCTGCGGCAGGAAGCGATTGACCTCCTCGTCGGTCCAGGCGAAGGTGGCGGGATAGCCGGATGCAAAGGTCAACTGGTGAGTCTGGACCTTCTGTGCCTGGGCAAGCCCCGCGAACACGGTGATGCCGAAGGCAAGGGTCCATCTCGCTGCTCGTTTCATGTCGTCCCCTCTCGTGGTACCGATCGCGCTCGGGATCCGTCCCGGCCGTCCTGTGGCCGTGGCACCGGCGCTTGCCAGCCGGCTATTAGAACCGCGGCTCTTGCCGTGGCACAATCATCGCGCGCCTATGAACCCATAGACGTTCATGATGTTGCTTCGCAATAGGACGAAGGCTGCCAGGCAAAACCATTCCATCCGAATCGTTGCGGCGACAGGTCAGCCTGCAGCTGCTGGCCTGCCTCGATGCCCTGATCTCGGAACGCTCGGTCACCCGCGCGGCGCAGCGCGTCGGCGTCAGCCAGCCGAGCATGAGCAACACCCTGGCGCGACTGCGCAGGCTGACCAACGACGCCCTGCTGGTGCGCACGTCCCGCGGCATGGAGATCACGCCGAGGGCGCGCCAACTGGCCGAAGCCCTGCGGCGCGGGCTGCTGGCACTCGACGAAGTCTTCGCCGAGGCCGGCCCGTTCGACCCCGCCGGCGCATCGGGGCGCATCACCGTCGCTGCCGCCGATTTCGTCGGCATGATGCTCCTGCCGCATGCGACGCGAGCGGTGCAAGCCGGGTCGCCCGAGGTCGAGATCGACCTGCGCCTGCCCGATCCGGCGCGCGCCAGCCAATGGCTGGCCGACGGGGAATGCGACCTGGCCGTCGGCTTCCTGCCGACGCTGTCGCCGGAGTTGCGCGTCTCGACGCTGTTCATCGAACCGCTCGTCTGCCTCGTGTCGGCGCAGCGTCGGATCGTCGACGGCCGTTTCTCCTACGATGACTACATGGCTGCCAAGCACCTCGTCTTCGGCTCGCCCTTCTCCTCCACCTCGACGCTCGAGACGGCCATCGACGCCAGCCTGGTGCCGACCGGAGACCGGCGCATGACCGGCATGAAGGTGGCATCGATCGTGGTCGCTCCGTACATCGTCGCCCAGACCAACCTCGTCGCGACCCTGCCGCGGCGCCTGGCCATGCATTACGCCGGCTTCCTGCCCTTGCAGGTGCTGCCGGCCCCGATCCCGCTTGCCGAGGTCGCCATCTCGATGGTCTGGCACGACCGCACGCATCGCCTCGGCCTGCACGACTGGTTCCGCAACGTGCTGCGCCAGGCCGCGGCGGACCTGCCTGCCGCCTGAAGCGAGGCGCCCGCATAGCCGCGCAGGGATGCAGGCATCATCGCCCGATGATGGTCGGAAGCCGCCACACCTGATTCAATCCCCAGGCAACCAGACCGACGTTCGGAGACAGCGACAGCATGCAACCTACCTCGACCAGCCAGCCGCGCGACGGCGTCCTCTGCCGCCACTACCTGATCGGAACGCAACGGCCCATCCCGTTCGTGGTGCTCTCGCCCGCGAACGCCGGCGACGCGACGCCGGTGCTGCTGACCCAGCACGGCGGCGGCGGCCACAAGCTGGCCATGGAAGTGTTGGACCTGGTCGACCGCTTCGTCCTCGGCCACGGCTGGGCCGTGGTCGCGATGGACGGGCCGGTCCACGGGGAGCGCCGGCAGGATCGGCGCGAGGAGCGCCCGCACGTGCAGGCCGAGTTCCTGGGCCTGTGGCGCGCCGGCGGCAACCATGTGCAGGAGATGGTGGCTGACTGGCAGGCCGTGATCGACGCGCTCGGCTCGCTGCCGGAGCTGGAGCGTGGTGCCTGCCACTGGGTCGGCGTGTCCATGGGCACGGCTTACGGCCTGCCGCTGCTGGCCGTCGAGAAGCGCATCCGCGCGGCCCTGGTCGGCATGTGGGGCCTGTCCTATCCGCGCTCGGAAGTGCTGGCGCAGGCGGCGCCGCAGGTGACCTGCCCGGTCCTGTTCCAGCAGAAATGGGACGACGAGATCTTCACCCGCGACAGCCAGATCGAGCTGTTCGACCTCATCGGCTGCCCCGACAAGCGCCTCAACGTCTATCCCGGCAGGCATGTGCCGGTGAAGGGCGAACAGCTCGACGACATCGTGTCGTTCATCCTCGCCCGCCACGCGGGCGGCGGCACGCCGGGCTGATGGCACGCCCGGCTTTGAGCCGGGCGCTGGCTCGAGTCCCGGCCGCCGGGCCGCCCCGAGCGGCCGCCCTCAGGTGAAGAAGATCAGCGTCAGCACCAGGAACAGCGGCACCAGCACGGCGCAGGACCAGGCCATGTAGCCGAAGAAGCTCGGCATCTTGAGGCCGCGATCCTCGGCGATCGCCTTCACCATCAGGTTGGGCGCGTTGCCGATGTAGCTGTTGGCGCCCATGAAGACGGCGCCGGCCGAAATGGCGGCCAGGGTCAACGCATGGGTGGTCATCAGCGTCTGCGGATCGCCACCGGCGGTGTTGAAGAACACCAGGTAGGTCGGGGCATTGTCCAGGAACGAGCTGAGGATGCCGGTGGCCCAGAAGTACATCGCCGGATCGGGCTGGCCATCCTCGCCGGTCACCAGCCGGACGACCGCGCCGAATGGGCCATCGACGCCGGCGCGCAGCATGGCGATCACCGGGATGATCGTCAGGAAGATGCCGGCGAACAGCTTGGCGACCTCCGCCATCGGCCCCCAGGCGAACTGGTTGTCCTCGTGCACCGACGCAGCGGTGATCTTCAGCGACACCAGGGTCACCACGATCAGGCCGATATCGCGCACGATGCCGGGCAGGCCTGCCTCGGTGCCGAAGACGTCGAAGCTGACCGGCGACTTCCAGATGCCGCTCATCAGCACCAGCCCCACGATGGCCAGCAACAGCAGGAAGTTCACCTTGCCCCGGATGCCGATGCGCCGCGAATCGGGCGTCGGGTCGACCGGCAGGACGCCCTCCTTGCGATAAAGCCAGCTATCCAGCAGGTAGAAGATGACCAGCAGCGCCGCCACCATGAACAGCGTTTCCGGCAGGATGTTGCGCAAGGTCCAGAAGAACTCGACGCCCTTCAGGAAACCCAGGAACAGCGGCGGATCGCCCAGCGGCGTCAACGAGCCGCCGACGTTGGAAACCAGGAAGATGAAAAAGACGACGACATGCGCCTGGTGGCGGCGGTTGTCGTTGGCGCGGATCAGGGGCCTGATCAGCAGCATCGACGCGCCGGTCGTGCCCATCAGGCTCGCCAGCACGGTGCCGATGGCGAGGATCAGCGTGTTCAGCCCCGGCGCCCCATGCAGGTTGCCGCTGATGTGGATGCCGCCGGCGACGGTGAACAGCGCGGTCAGCAGCAGGATGAAGGGGATGTACTCGGCCACCAGCGCATGCACCAGGTTCTCGAAGGCGAGGCCGATGCCGAAGATCGCGGCGAACGGAACCAGGAAGGCCAGCGCCCAGGCGGCCGAGACCTTGCCGAAGTGGTGATGCCAGAAGATCGGTGCCAGCAGCGGCATCAGCGCGATCGACAGCAGGATGCCGATGAACGGGATCGACCACCAGCCTGCAAGCTGGGCGCCGTCGAATTCGGCCGCCGCCGCGAGCGCCGGGCAAAGCATTGGCAGCCCTGCGGCTGCCTTCCTGAGAGACACCTGCATCGGATGGTCGCTGTTCTTCTGGGGACGCCGGAAGTGTCTTGTTTGTCCCGGCATGTGTCAAACGACTGCCCTCGCCGGCAGACGCGAGCGTCGGCGGAAGGTCGCGCCGATCCGGAAGCGAGCCGCATGGCACGCGCGCCGGCGGCGCCCGGCCGGGGCCCGCTGCAAAACATCGGGTTTCCCGGAATTGTGACAGAATGAATTGAGGCTGATCATCCGCCCATCATCCGCCTGTCACGAACATGCAATAAGCTCCGCGCTGCACTCGCACGGCGCGAGTCACAGAAACAGGAGATCCTAGTGAGAACAACGTACATCAAGCTGGCTGGCGTCGCGCTGGCCGCTTCCCTGGCCGCGCCTGCGCAAGCCCAGACCGAGATCCAGTGGTGGCATTCGATGTCGGCCGCGCTCGGTGAATGGGTGAATGACCTGGCCAAGGGATTCAACGAAAGCCAGAGCGAGTACAAGGTAGTGCCCACCTACAAGGGCGGATACGACGAGTCCATGACGGCGGCCATCGCGGCCTTCCGCGCCGGCAATGCGCCGCACATCCTGCAGGTCTTCGAAGTCGGCACCGCCACCATGATGGCTTCGCGCAAGGCCATCAAGCCGGTGGCGCAGGTCATGAAGGATGCCGGATACAAGTTCGATCCCAGCCGCTACGTTCCGGCCGTCGCCGGCTATTACACCGCGCCCGACGGTCAGATGCTGAGCTTCCCGTTCAACAGCTCCACCACCATCTTCCACTACAGCAAGGACGCCTTCAAGGCAGCCGGGCTCGATCCGGAGAACCCGCCCAAGACCTGGCCGGAAGTGGTTTCGGCAGCGGCCAAGCTCAAGGCCTCGGGCCATGCCTGTCCCTACACGACCAGCTGGATCAGCTGGACGCAGCTGGAGAGCTTCTCCACCTGGCACAACGTCGAGTTCTCCACCCTCGGCAACGGCTTCGGCGGTACCGCGACCCGCCTGGCGGTCGATTCGCCGCTGCACGTCCGGCATATCGAGAACCTCGCCAACATGGCCAAGCAGGGCCTGTTCCACTATCGCGGCCGGGGCAGCGCCGCCGATGCGGTGTTCGCCGCCGGCGAATGCGCCATGATGACCGGCAGCTCGGCCCTCTACGCCCGCGTCAAGCGCGAAGGCAAGTTCGCCCACGGGATGTCGACCCTGCCCTACTATCCGGACGTCACCGGCGCGCCGCAGAACACCGTCATCGGCGGCGCCAGCCTGTGGACCATGGCCGGCAAGAAGCCCGAGGAGTACAAGGGCGTAGCCGCCTTCCTGAACTACCTGTCCACCGACAAGATCGCGGCCGACAACCACACCCGCACCGGCTACCTGCCGGTCACCACCGCCGCCTACCAGATGACTGAAAAATCCGGCTTCTACAAGGAGAACCCGGGCACCGACGTGGCGGTGACGCAGATGATCCGCAAGACCACCGACAAGTCGCGCGGTATCCGCATCGGCAACTTCGTCCAGGTCCGCGCCATCATCGACGAGGAGCTCGAACAGGTCTGGGCCGGCCGCAAGGAGGCTAAGGATGCGCTCGAGACGATCATCCGCCGCGGCAATGAGCAGCTGGCGCGCTTCCAGCAGGCCAACAAGTAACCGCACCGGCCGGCAACCGACCATCTCGTCGCCCTGACCTGCACCCGGGCCACCCGTGCCGCAATCGCATACCCGCCGGCGGCGCGACATGGCCCGGCAGCGCCCGCCTGCCCCGCCTGCCGGGGCAGGCAGTTCCGTGTAGCATTCCGGCTCCATGGAGAAGCGCGTCCGGTTCAAGTCGAAGCTGCTGCCCTGGCTGCTGCTCGCGCCGCAGCTCGCGGTGATCATCATCTTCTTCTTCCTGCCCGCGGGCCAGGCGCTGATGCAGTCGGTGCAGCGCGAGGATGCCTTCGGCTTCAGCACCGAGTTCGTCGGGCTGGAGAACTTCGTCAACCTGTTCAACGACAGCAGCTACATCGACTCGTTCTGGACGACGGCGGTGTTCTCGGTGCTGGTCGCCGGCTTCGGCCTCGCCATCTCGCTGGTGCTGGCGGTATTCGCCGACCGCATCATCAAGGGCGCCACCTTCTACAAGACCGTGCTGGTCGTGCCGTATGCGGTGGCGCCGGCGGTCGCCGGCGTCCTGTGGCTGTTCATGTTCTCGCCCAGCGTTGGCGTGCTGGCCTTCTGGCTGCGGCAGATCGGCATCGACTGGAACCACCTGCTGAACGGCGGCCAGGCGATGACCCTGATCGTGATGGCCGCCGTCTGGAAGCAGATCTCCTACAACTTCCTGTTCTTCCTGGCCGGGCTGCAGTCGATTCCCAAGTCGCTGATCGAAGCGGCGGCCATCGACGGCGCCAGCTTCTGGCATCGCTTCCGCACCATCGTGTTCCCGCTGTTGTCGCCGACCACCTTCTTCCTGCTGGTGATCAACATCGTCTACGCGTTCTTCGACACCTTCGCCATCGTCGACGCAACCACCCAGGGCGGCCCCGGCCAGGACACCAAGATCCTCGTGTACAAGGTCTTCTACGACGGCTTCAAGGGCATGGACCTGGGCAGCTCGGCGGCGCAGTCGGTCGTGCTGATGGTGATCGTGATCACGCTGACGGTGATCCAGTTTTCTTACGTCGAGAAGAAAGTTAAGTACTGATCCCCCCTTGGCGCGCGGAGCGCGCC
>JAEZQX010000466.1 GCA_023441105.1 Pseudomonadota bacterium
CTGCTGCACCGTTCGATCCGCGACAACATCGCCTATGGCCGGCCGGATGCCGGCGATGCCGACATCCGCGCCGCCGCCATCCGAGCGCAGGCCGACGAGTTCATCCAGCAGCTGAGCGATCCCCACGGCCGCAGCGGCTACGATACGCTGGTGGGAGAACGCGGCGTGAAGCTGTCCGGCGGCCAGCGCCAGCGCATCGCAATCGCCCGCGTCATGCTCAAGAACGCGCCCATCCTGCTGCTCGACGAGGCCACCAGCGCGCTGGATTCGGAGGTGGAGTCGGCCATACAGGAGAGCCTGAACGAGATGATGGCGGGCAAGACGGTGATCGCCATCGCGCACCGCCTTTCCACCATCGCGGCGATGGATCGACTGATCGTCATGGAGCACGGCCGCATCGCCGAACAGGGAACCCACGCCGAGCTGCTGCAAAGGAACGGCATCTATGCCCGCCTGTGGCGCCATCAGATCGGCGGCTTCCTGGGCGAGGAAAGCGAAGAAGAGGCGTTCAGTCCAGTCGCAGCGCAATAGGGAAGTCTCCGGGAAGACCTTGCATACCGATCTCCGATTCTCGAGAGCCTGAACGCGTAGCGACGGTCGGCCGAAGCGCCGTCGCGGAGCGCGTGCGCGCGATCGTGCATTAGTGCCTGTCGACGGATCCCGTTCCTCGGCATCCTGTCGGCGCGTATCGACGACCGGAAGCCGCCAGGATGAATCCAGCTCAAGTCTCCAGCCGCCGGCTGGTCCTCAAGTCGCTCTCGCTCGTCGTGCTCGGTTCCGGCTCCCTCGCGGGCTGCGCGACGAACAAGCCCGAGGCCGAGGCGGTGCCGCCGGTGATCGACAGCCTGACCCTGCTGCCGGTCGCCATGCCTGAAGGCGTCACGGTGGAGAACCGCGGCATGCGCGGCGGTCTCGGCTTGCTGCTTGGCGGGCTCGGATCGCTTGCAGCGTCACATACCATCCGGATGAACGGCCAGCGCTTGGACGAACTGATTCGTGCCAGCGGCATCGACCTGTCCGTCAGGCTGCGCGAGGTTCTCCTGGCGGATCTGGCGAGCAGTCCGGTGGTCCCCGACCTGTTCGCGGACGCGCAGGAGGCAGCCAAGGCGCGAGCGAACGACGACTTCAAGCTGCTCGGCATCGGCACCGATGCCGTTCTGGACATCTCGGTCAACGACTACGGGTTCTACTGCTCGTCGGGCGTCGACGACTACACCCCGCAGGTCTACGTCTCCATGGGACTTCGCTCGCCGAGGACCAGTGACTGGCTCGGCGACGCCTCATACGCCTACGACCGCTCGCCCCCCAATGGCTACCAGCGCCATTTCCAGACGACCGCCGAGCACAAGTTCGGCAGCATCGACCAGTTGTTCGCCGACAGCGCTCGCGCCGTAACGGCGCTGGAGAACGGCGTGAAGAAGATCGCCGGCGCGATCGCGTTGGACGTCAGGACCGTTCTGGCAGGCCGCTTCCTCGAGTAGCGACCCGCCGCGACAGCGGCGTGCTTGGGGGAGCATCGCTTCGCCCCGAGAGCGGGTTCACGTGCGTAGCGACCGTCTGTCTCTACGCCTGCTGCTGCACAAGCACATTTCTCGTCTCCCCATCGACCGAATAGCAGCCTTTCGCGCGGACCGAATTGACCGTTCGTCCGCCGGCACCGCACAACGCTGCCTTCCGTGGCTGCCTTCCTCCCGCCCATCGACGGGTTGTCGCCTGCCTGCGGTCAACCTCTTATCGTCACCGAATGAACCCTACCCGGCTTTCGATGGCACCCTTCGTAGGCTCCCAGCAACCGTCCGGCTCGCGCGGCTTCACGCTGATCGAGTTGATGGTGGCGGTCGCCCTGGTCGCCATCCTGTCGGCCGTCGCGGCACCCAGCTTCAGCGAGATGATGGTGCGCTCCGCGATCCGATCGGCATCGAGCGATCTCGGCTCGGACCTCAACCTGGCGCGCGCCGAGGCGATCCGCGTCGGCGGACGCGTCTCGATGTGCCCGCGCGCGTCGGCCACCGCCATGGCCTGCGGCAGCGACTGGAGCCAGGGCTGGCTGGTGTTTCGCGAGGCGGGCACCAGCAACATCGGCACCTTCGAAGGCGCCGATCGCCTGCTGCGCGAGCACGGTGGCATCCACCAGGACCTGACGCTGACCCGCACCAGCGGCGCCGGCGCCATCACCTTCACGCCAAGCGGCGCGCTGCAGCCGGACGGCGGCGTGACGATCGCCCGCCTGGCGCTGCGCGCGCCGCACCAGAAGGGGCGCGACCTCGAGGTCTCGGTGATCGGCCGGCTGACGACCAAGGTGCAGCCATGACCCAGCCGCGGCGCAACGCCGGCTTCACGCTGCTCGAAGTCCTGATCGCGCTGATCATCGTCTCGATCGGCCTGCTCGGCGTCGCCGCGATGCAGGCGAGCACGCTCAAGAACGCCGGCAGCTCCAAGTACCGCAGCGCCGCCATCAACCTCACCTCGGACATGTCCGACCGCCTGCGGGCCAACCTGGAAGGCGTGATGGAGGGCAACATGGCGGTGAACACCGGCTACAACCGGCCCCGCACCGCGCTCGCCGACGCGGTCTACAACACGCCGAATGCGGCCTGCCGCAGCACCGGCTGCCTGCCGGCCGACATGGCGCTGGACGATCTCGCCACCTGGCAGGAGCGCCTCGCGACCAGCCTGCCGCGCGGCACCGGCGTGGTCTGCGTCGACTCCGGCAGCGGCGGCGCGCCGAGCTTCGACGGCACCACCATCGATCCGCAATGCGACGGCATCGGCACGATGTTCGCCATCAAGGTCTTCTGGCTGGACAACCGTTCCGAGACCGCAACCGGCGCCGCCACCAGCGGCGCCTACAGCGTGTTCACCACCCGGGTCTCGCCACTGTGATGCAGCCTGCCGACTCCTTGCGCCCTTCCGCTACGCCCGCCGGACAGCGGCTCGCCCGCCGCCAGGCGGGCTTTTCGGTCATCGAGCTGCTGATCTCGATGGTTCTCGCGTCGCTGGTGATCCTCGCAGTGATGGGCCTCTACACGGGATCGCGGGAGAGCTACGTCACCCAGGACGAAGTCGGTCGCCTGCAGGAGAACATGCGCATCGGCAACAGCATCGTCGAGCGCACGATCCGCCAGGGGAACTACAAGCGCTTCCCGGCGCCACGCGACCAGAACCCGATGCTGGTCGCCGCCTTCAGCTTCGTGCCGGTTGCCGGCGCCGACGGCACCGGCACCACGCCGGGCAGCAGCGACATGGTGGAGATCCGCTTCAACGGCAGCACGGATCCGGCGGCCGCCGCTGCCGACGGCGTGGTGGTCGACTGCCTCGGTGCATCGGTCCTCGCCAGCGACGTGTCGCGCAACCGCTTCCTGGTCCGTGTCGACGGCGAAGGCCGCCCCTGGCTCAATTGCTCCACCGATGGCGGCGCCACCTGGACGCCGCTGATCCCGGACGTCGAAGCGATGGAGGTGCTCTACGGCGTGTTCTCGAGCGAGAACCGGTCGGTCACCAACTTCGTGCAGTGGAGCGCGGTGACCGATCCGGCCCGCGTCGTCGCCATCAAGGTCCACCTGCTCTATCGCAGCAACGCCGAAGCGGCGGTGGTGCCGTCGACGCAGACCTACCAGCTCGCCGAGCGCAGCTACGGGCCGTTTGCCGACCGCTTCCTGCGCAGCGCGACCGAATCCACCGTCGTCATTCGCTCGGTGGCGCTGTGATGAACCTTGCCGCCATGCTTCGCCGGGCGCGCCGCACGCCGCGCCCCGACCGCTTCCCTCAGCCCGGCCGTCCGGCGCGGCCCGAGCCGTCCCCGCATCCGGCGCTCGCCCCGCCCCGCCGACAGCGCGGGGCTGCGCTGATCGTGTCGCTGCTGCTGCTGGCGGTCGTGATGCTGCTGGCCACGGCCGGTTGGCAGATGGGCAGCCAGGAAGAACGCATGGTCGGACAGCAGCGCGACCGCGCCATCGCCTTCGAGGCCGCCGAGGCAACGTTGCGGGATGCCGAGCGCGACCTGCTGGGCACCTGCGCCAGCGGCATCGCAGCCGGCGCCTGCACGCCGCGCGCGGCCTTGATCAACGGCGAAACCGGCTTCGGCGCCGCCGGTGCCGAGAACACCTGCTCCAACGACGGCCTGTGCCTCGGTTCCACCGCCGAGCGTCCCGATTTCAGCAGCCGCATGCCGATCCTGGTCCTCACCGGCGCTCCGGGTGCGGTCGGCCTGCCGATCCTCTACGGCACCTACACGCGCCCGGCCGGCGACCAGAACATCAAGGGTCCGGGCGGCGCCAACCTCTGGCGGCCGCGCTACGTGATCGAGTCGCTGTGCTACGCCGGCGGCGGCCAGGGCATGACCGGCAGCTTCGTCGCCAGTTGTCCCTCGCCCATCTATCGCATCACCGCTATTGCCCGCGGCGTCCGCGCCACCGACGAGGCGTCGGAGGTCATCCTGCAATCCTTCTTTTCGCTCGGCAACTGACGAAGAACGACTGGGGTCCGACATGAACGTGCCGTTCGCCACCAACCGCCGCGCCCGCCGGCGCCCGACGACCCGCCAGCGGCCGCTCGGCCGGCAGGGGGTCGCTGCTGCGGTGCTGTTCGCGATGACCTGGCAGCCGATCCTGGTCCCGGAAGCCCGCGCGGCCTTCTCGCCGCCGATGATCCAGCTCTTCGATGCCCCGTTCCTGGTGGGCGAGCGGGTGCCTCCCTTCGTCATGCTGGCGGTCACCAAGGACCAGCAGCTGTTCAAGAAGGCCTACGACGACTTCAGCGATCTGAACCGGGACGGCGTCACCGACACCACCTACAGCCACGCGATCGACTACTACGGCCACTTCGACAGCTACAAGTGCTACGACTACAGCGACGCCAACAAGCGCTTCGAGCCGGCATCCAACACCAGCGACAAGTACTGCAGCGGCAAGTGGAGCGGCAACTTCCTCAACTGGGCGACGATGACCCGGATGGACGCCCTGCGCAAGGTGCTCTACGGCGGCCTGCGCAGCCCGAACCGCAGCAACGGTGACGGCAGCGGCCTGTCCGACGGCGACACCGCCACCTCCACCGTCATCGAACGCGCCTACCTGCCGAACGACGCCCATTCGTTCACCAAGTACTACGACGGCGGCGACACGAACAAGCTGACGCCCTTCGACAACGGCTCGATCGAGCGCAAGGGAACGCCGATCAAGGGCTCGAACGACAGCACCGAGAGGTCGATCGACGACAAGCCGAAGCGCATGAAGGTCAGCAGCTACAGCGGCTTCCCGAAGGACGAATGGGTGCAGCTGAAGGCCCCGAACGGCAGCTATGTCCGCGGCACCGTGACCGACCGCGGCGAGAGCAGCGGAGAGCAATGGATCGAGGTCGGCAACATCAAGCCGATCAACATCTTCATCGCCCCCGGGACGATAGCGACCGGGGTTGGCACCGAGTGGACCGTCAGCAACGTCCGGACGCGCGGCCTGACCATCTGCAATACCACCGACGGCGCCGCCAGCGGCGACCAGGCGCTGTCGGATACCAACACCAACCTGCCCCGCATGAAGGTCGCCCGCGGCAACTACTCGCTGTGGAACGCCGCCGAACGCTGGCAATGCCGCTGGCAGGAGGACAAGAACGCCAGCAACGGCAACGATCCCGGCAAATCCGGCCTGATGGCCTACGCCAATCCGCCCAAGCGCGACCCGCAGGGGCTGGATGCCGCCGGGAAAGGCGCGACCACCGGCCGCGGCGACTACTTCGTGCGCACCCAGGTCTGCCTGGCGTCGCTGCTGGGCACCGAGCGCTGCAGGCAGTATCCGAACGGCAACTACAAGCCGGTCGGCCTGCTGCAGATCTTCGGTGAACCCGACCGCATCCGCTTCGGCCTGATGACCGGCTCGTATTCGAAGAACCTGTCGGGCGGCGTGCTGCGCAAGAACATCAGCCGCCTCACCGACGAGATCAACGTCAGCACGGACGGCACCTTCGTCGCGCTGGCCACCAGCGGCGTCGGTCCCAGCCCGGCACCGGGAGACAGCGCCTCCACGCTTCAGGGCGGTTCCATCATCACCACGCTCTCGAAGCTGCGCATCGCAGGCTACGAATATCGCGTCGGGACGTACTTCGAATCGCCCAGCGACGACCGCTGTCCCTACCAGCGGGCGCTCGACCAGAACGACGACTGCAAGAGCTGGGGCAATCCGATATCCGAGATCTTCTACGAGGGCCTGCGCTACTTCGGCGGCCAGACCAGCCCGACCGGCACCTTCCACACGACCGACGACGCCAGCGTCATCGCGGGACTCGCAACCGCGCAGTGGCCAAGCAACAGCAAGGCCCTGCTGTCGGAGAAGAACTATTGCGCGCCGCTCAACATGCTGGTCGTCAACGGGGCCGTCTCGACCAACGAGCAGGACGGACAGATCGGCTCGCTCGGCTTCATGGATGGCTCGCCCGGCAGCGCCGTCCAGCTGACCAACGATGTCGGCAACATCTGGGGGCTGGCGGGCAACTACTTCTTCGGCCAGGCGGCCGGCGCCACCAGCGGTTCCTCGGGCTACCAGATCTGCTCCGGCAAGTCGCTGACCGGACTGGGCGAGGCGCTCGGCATCTGCCCGGAAGGTCCGACCTTGAACGGCTCGTACCTGATCGCCGGCATGGCACATCACGCGCATACCAACCGCGTGCGCACCGACATCACCCTGCCCGCGAGTGCCGCCAAGCTCAAGCGCCCGGCCCTGCACGTCGACACCTACGGCATCTCGATCGCCGGCGGTATCCCGCGCATCCCGGTCAAGTTCAAGGGAGAGACCACCCCTCGCGTCGTGATCCAGCCGGCCTACCGCCTGACCAACGGCACCTACGGCGGCGGCGGCGCCCTGGTCGATGCGCGGATCATCCGCCAGGTCGAGGAAGACGGCCGCTCCTACGGCCAGATCATGGTCAGCTGGGAGGACAGCGAAGCCGGCGGCGACTACGACATGGACGTCTGGGGCCTGATCAGCTACGAGATGGACAGCGCCACCAAGAAGATCCACGTCACGACGGACGCCATCTACGACGCCACTTCGAACCCCCAGGGGTTCGGCTACGTCATCAGCGGCACCGACCGCGACGGGCTGCACTTCCACAGCGGCATCCTGAACTTCTCGTACAACGACCCGATGCCCGGCATGGTCGTCAGCGGCAGCACGAAGCTCAATGCGACCGGCGGCTGCCAGGCCTGCACCTCGGCGGATCCGCCGAGCACCGCCGAATACAACCTCACCAGCAACTCGCCGGCGAAGTCGCTCGAGGACCCGCTCTACTACGCCTCGCTGTTCGGCGGCTTCGAGGACACCAACGGCGACAGGCGGCCGACGCCGGGCGGCATCGTCGGCGGCGTGATGCAGCCCTCGGAGTTCGACAAGCGCAACAACTACAGCGGCACCGACACGCCCGACGGCATTCCGGACAACTACTTCAAGGTCGACAACCCGCTCGGGCTGGAGCTCGGGCTCGAGCGCACCTTCCAGCTGATCTCCGAGCAATCGTCGCTGTCGTCGCTGCAGGCGTCGTCGACGCGGATCGTCTCCGGCAGCTCGGTATTCCAGGCCAAGTTCAACAGCGGCGACTGGTCGGGAAGCCTCGAGTCGCTGCCGATCGCGACCGGCGGCGCCATCGGTGTCGCGCAATGGAACGCAGCCACCTCGAGCCTGAATGCCGGCACCGTGGATCATGCCAACCGCGTGATCTACACCATGCGTTCCGATTCGCGCCTGCCGATCCCCTTCCGCTACGCCAGCCTCGCGCCGGCGCAGCAGGCATTGCTCGACAAGCTGCCGTCGGGCACCGTCGACAGCCGCGGGCTGCAGCGGGTCAACTACCTGCGCGGCGACAACGCCCAGGAAGGCATCGGCGCGGCGCAGTTCCGGCGGCGCGTCGCCACCGTCCTCGGCGACATCGTCAACTCGAGCCCGGCCTACGTCGGCAAGCCCGGCGCCGGCATCGGCAGCGCCTCCTACCTCTCCTTCATCGCGGCCAACGCCAGTCGCACCCCGATGATCTACGTCGGTGCCAACGACGGCATGCTGCATGCCTTCTCGGCGGTCAACGGCCACGAGATCTTCGCCTACGTGCCGACGCCGGTGGTCAAGGAGCTCAACGTACTGCCGATGCAGGACTACCAGCACCGCTACTTCGTCGACGGCCAGCTCGCGGTGCAGGACGTGGAGCTCGGCGGCAGCTGGCGCACCTACCTGGTCGGCGGGCTCGGCCGCGGCGGCCAGGGCGTCTTCAGCCTGGACGTCACCAATCCTGCGGGCGCCACCGATGCGTCCGCCGGGCAGATCGTCAAGTGGGAATTCACCGACGGCGACGACCCGCACATGGGCTACCTGTTCAGCACGCCGATCATCCGCAAGAGCAACAGCGGCGACTGGTATGCGATCTTCAGCTCCGGTTTCAACGCCGGCAACCTCGACGGCCGCAACACCACGGACGGCCAGGGATCGATCTTCATGCTGAAGATGAGCGGCCCGACGGGCGCCAACGGCAGCTGGACCAAGGACGTCGACTACATTCGCATCGACATCCCGGCCGGCACGGCGGCATCGCCCAACGGCATCGGCGGCGTGGCGACCTTCGATCGCGACGGCAACGGCACGTCGGACATGCTCTATGCCGGCGACCTGAAGGGCAACCTCTGGCGCATCGACGTCGGCAGCGCCACGCCGACCGTATGGGACGACAGCGGCAAGCGGGCGAAGCTGTTCAGCGCCGTCGGCCCCACCGGCCTGGCACAACCGATCACGGCACCGCCGTCGCTCGCCGTCGGTCCGAACTACACCGGCGCAATGGTGGTGTTCGGCACCGGCCGCCTGCTCGAGCCGGCCGATCTCGCTGCCGGCACCGGCTTCCAGCCGAACACCCTCTACGGCATCTGGGACAAGCAGGAAGCAACCATTCCGGCGGTGACCCGCGCCAACCTGATGCAGCAGAAGGAGCTCGCGAAGGAGGCCAACGGCGCCTACGCCGGCGTCGATCCGGAGGTGGCCAGCATCGAGTTCTCGTTGATCTCGGCGTACGTGCCGAATTACACGAGCACCAGCCGGACCAACGTCGTCTACGGCAACACCAATCCGTTCGCCACCGGCCCGACCGCCAGCACCGCGCCGCAGATGGGCTGGTACATGGACGACCCGAGCGGCGCGACCACCGGCGAGCGCACCATCTACCGGCCGGAGCTGGTGGGTCCCTTCGCGGTCTTCGTCAACGCCATCCCGTCGGCCATCGCCTGCGAGGGCGGCGGCTCGGAGGCCCAGTACGTCCTGGAGACGCTGACCGGCGGCCGCTCGAACTTCGGCGGCTTCGACCGCGATGCCAATGGCGCCATCCAGGCGCAATCCGGCAGCCTGCTGGGCGACCAGTCGCAGTTCAACCTGCCCACGCCCTCCGGCGCCGCGCCCGCCTACTTCTTCGCCAGCCGCCGCGAAACCACCGGCGGCTTCGGGCAGATGACGATCATGGCGGATACGGTGACCAGCGCCAGCGGCGGTGCCGGGGCCTGCGCCGGCGCCGGCCTCGCGCCGATCGGGGCGCAGAGCTTCTCGTCCGGCCTCATCGGCACCCAGCGGCTGCCCGGCGGCTGCATCGGCCGCGTGCAGTGGCGCGAGGTCATCAACCACTGAGCAGGCCAATCATCATGCAAACCGGGTACCGCTTCCGTCGTTCGCTGCAGGGCTTCACGCTCGTCGAAATGATGATCGTGGCGGCTGTCATCGCCATCCTGGCTGCCATCGCCTACCCGGCCTATGTCGACCAGATGCGCAAGTCGCAGCGCGCCGAAGGCAAGGCGGCGTTGATGCGCGCGTCGCAACTGCTCGAACGCAGCTTCACCCAGAACGGTTCCTATCCCGCCGGCGCCGCAGCGCTCGCCACCTTGTACGGCGCGGCCTCCGGAACCAGCGTCTACTCGCATCCGGACAGCCCGTTGTCGGCCACGCTCGGCAAGTACCAGGTCGAGTACCTGCCGGCCGCGGGCGTGGCGCCGGTGGAGTTCGAGCTGCGCGCCACGCCGCAGTCGCACGCCGTCGGCGACGCCGACTGCCCGACGCTGGGCATCGATTCGCGCGGCCGCCGGCTGGTTTCCGGTACGCCGGTCGCCGCCGACAGCCGCTGCTGGCGCTAGGGCCTGCGCAGCAGCAGGACGGCCTCGGGCCGGGCAGGCTCCTGGCCCGGCACCTGAAACAATCCAGCTGGCAGAAAACCTCGCGGGTGGCGGCGCGAGTGGCCTGGCGGCCAGCCATCGCTGCGGAGCAACAGAGCGCCGCCGCGCCGGCAACGCCGTCGCAGCGGCCGGCCAGCCGCTCACGATGGGGACGGCAAGCCACTGGTGGGCGGCTTCGCTCCGCCTGTCGCCATGCGCTCGCAGGTGATGCCGCGACCGCATATCGTCCGGTCCATGAATCAATCCGGATTCCGATGCCGGCGCGGTCTGCCCGCGCAGTACCCGACCAACGGTAGACAGCGTCTTCGGGGCGGTTCCTCCTCGCGCGGCTTCACGCTGGTCGAGGCGATGGTGGTCATGTCGATCATCGCCATCCTCATGGCGGTGGCGGTGCCGACCTTCCGGGACTTCACCGCTTCGCGGGCTGTCGCCGCGCAGATCAGCGACTTCGCCGGCGCGTTGCGGCTGGCGCGCACCGAGGCGATCAAGCGCGGCCGCCCGGTGGTCGTTTGCCGGACCGGCGATCCCCAGGCGGCGACGCCCGCCTGCGCTGCCGGCAGCGACTGGCGCAGCGGCTGGCTGGTGATGCAGGGCGATACCTTGATCCGCCTGCAATCCTCCTATGCGAACAGCGGCGGCATCGAATCCGATGGCGTCGACACGATCACCTTCAGGCCCACCGGTATCGCGCCGGCCACCTCGGAGGCGACCTTCGTCTTCCGTCCCCCGCTGCCCAGCGGCACGGCTTCATACAACTCGCTCACGCGCCGGATCTGCGTCGGCGTCACCGGAGTGACGCGCGCATGCTGACGTCGTCCCGCCCATTCATGGTCCGCCGGCCCCGGCCGGCCCGGCAACGGCATCGCGAAGGGACGCGGACGCAGCGCGGCGCCAGCCTGATCGAGGTGATGGTCGCGATCGTGGTGCTGTCGATCGGCATGCTGTCGATGGCCTGGCAACACGCCGTCGCCCTGAAGTACGACAAGATGTCGCAGTTCCGCGGTGTCGCCACCCAGCTGGCGTCGGAGCTGGCCGACCGCATCCGCGCCAATGCAGCCGCGAGCGCCAGCTACGTCTACACCGACGCCTACCAGCCGGGCGTGGTCCCGGTCGCTGCGGTCGACTGCAGCGCGGTCGTCTGCAACCGCAACCAGATGGCCGGCTTCGACCTGGCGGAGTTCCGCAATGCGGCCCGCGTCAGCCTGCCCGACGGCGGCCTGCTGGTGACACAGGATCCGGCCAACCCGGGCGCGCTGACCATCTGGCTGCTGTGGCGCGATCCGGAGGCCGTCGATACGGCCACCGGAACTGCATCCCTCGCCACCGGCTGTCCCGCCGCCGTCGGCGCGGCATCCCCGATGCCGCAATGCCTGCCGCTCGAGGTCCTGCTATGACGATCGCCGCCTCCTCACCGCGCGCAACCAGGCGCACAGCAAGGCGTCCGG
>JAEZQX010000496.1 GCA_023441105.1 Pseudomonadota bacterium
CCGGTACCTGCCTGGGCGTCGTCGCGCTCGCCGGCGCCGTCCAGGGGGCTGGCCGCCAGGCGCGCGCTGGCCGCCCAGTTCGCGGACGCGAGCGACTGCCAATGATCGATCGCCTCGTGGTCGGCAAGCCATTCGCCGCCGCCGCCGTAGATCCGCATGTCCGGCCCGAGCCTGGCGGCGAGATGCTCCGCCAGCCGGGCGACGCCCTGCTGGCGGCTTTCGAACAGGTCGACCATCTCGCCGGTCATCGTCACCGCATGGCGCAGGTGAGCGCCGGGCGCAGGCGCCGACCAGCCGGCGAGCGCGTCGTCGAGTACCGCATCCAGGTGATGGAGTCCCTGCCACAGGGCGCATGGCCACTGCCGCACCGCCTGCAGGCGCCCGTCGGCGACGAGCGCGGCCTTGACATGGGCGCCGCCGATATCCCAGCCGATGATGGCGCGCGACTGCCCCGGCATTGCTGCGGCCGCCCGGTCGTTCAAGCCGCGCTTGCGGCGCGAGCGGCCGAGATAACCGGCCAGGTGCGCAAATGCCGCGCCACGACTTCGCCGGCGAGGTTGCGATTCAATCGCGCGGAAAGCCCTTCGTAGGCACAGGTCAGGCGCGGGTTGACCTCGATGACGACCGGCCCGCGGGCGGGATGCCAGACGAGGTCCACGCCGACGATGCCCGCCAGGCCTGGCAGCGCGCAGCAGATCCGGCGTGCGATCGCCACCAGCTGGTCGCGTCGCTCGCCGGGTACCGGGCCGATGTCGACGCCGTCGAACGCCAGCCTGCCATCCTGGCCGACCTGGATGCGCTGGCGATTGAGGCTCAGCACCTCGACGCGATCGGCACTGCACAACAGCGTGATGCTGAGCGGCTCGCCGTATACCCAGCGCTCCACGGTCGCCTGTTGGTGGCGCCGCAGCCGTTCGTCGCGGTCGGCCAGCGCGCCGGCGAGGCTGCCATGGCGTCGCACCTCGCAAGCGCCGCAGCCGTCATCCGGCTTGACGACCCAGGCCCCGCCGTCGCTGCTGCTGTCGTCGCTGTCGCTGCCCCCGGGCGTGGCAACCCCGGCTGCTTGCAGGCAACGCCTCGTCGCGCGCTTGCTGGCGGCGAGCTCGATGGCCTCGCTGCTGCAGCCGAGCCATTGCCGGTCCGCCACCGCCCGCCGCAGGCAGGAGAGCAGTCCGCCGGTCTCGGGTGCGACCACCCAGACCAGGTCGTGCCGGCGCGCCTCCTGGCGCAGGTATTCCGGCGGCGAACATTCGCGCGGCCGGCACGAGACATGGACGCCGGGCGGCAACCGCGGATCCGAGGTGCCGGCGACGGCACAGGTGACCGCGACATCCTCCAGCGACGCCAGGTCGGCTAACATGGCGTTGCGCATCGATCGCCCTTGCGATACCAGCGTGGCGTCGACGCAGACGGGGTCGGCGCTGGTAGTCTCGTAGACGAAAACCCGGATCTTCCTGTCCACCATGCAGATTGTGCCAGTTGTCGACATCCTCGCAGGCCTGGCAGTCAGGGCGGTGCGAGGCGAGCGTTCGGCCTACCGGCCGCTCGAGTCGGCGCTGTGCCGCGGCAGCGATCCGGTGGTCGTGGCGCGCGCGCTGCTCGACGCCTGCGCCACCGAATGCCTCTACATCGCCGACCTGGACGGCCTTACCGGCCGCGGTCCGCAGACGGCGTTGCTGGCAAGCTTGCTGGCTGCCATCCCCGAGCTCGAGATCTGGCTCGACGCCGGCTTTTCATCGCCGGCCGCAGCCGCAGCCGTGCTGGACCTGCTGCCGGGAGGCAGCGCCCGCATCACGCCGGTGATCGCCTCCGAATCGCTGGCGCATGCCCAGGCCATCGGCGAGTTCACCGCCCGCTGGCCGCAGGCGCTGCTGTCGCTCGACCAGCGCAAGGGCGCGCCGCTCGGCGCCGCAGCCTGCTGGACCGAGAGCCGCGACTGGCCGCAGCGGGTGATCGTGATGACGCTGGACCGGGTCGGTTCCTTCGAAGGGCCGGACCTTGCCACCGTGGTCCAGGTGCGCGCGCGCGCGGGTGGCGAGCGGATGGTGATCGGCGCCGGCGGCGTGCGCAGCGTCGCGGACCTTGCTGCCGGTGCCCGGGCCGGCGCCGATGCCTGGCTGGTCGCATCGGCACTGCACGACGGGCGGATAGCACCCCGGCGCACCATCGACGGATAGCTGGTCGGATGGACGACCCGACATCGACCGCCCGCGACTGGATCGATCCTTTCTGCCCGCTGCTGAGCGATCGCATCGGCGTGCTGCCGGGCGATCCGCCCCGGCCGGGAAACCCGGCGGCCGGCCGAACCGCGCAGGCGCTCGCGAACTTCGCCGCTGCGAGCGTCGAGAACCTGCCGCAGGCCTGGATCGACGACGAGCCGGCGAGTCTCGACGACGCGGTGGCGCAGGCGGCGCGCCTCCTGGGCGAATGTCACCAGCCGCTGTTCGGCGGGCTCGGCACCGACGTCGCTGGCGCACGGGAGCTGACCCGGCTGGGCCTGAGCTGCGGCGCCATTCTCGACCACGCCCATGGCGAGGGCATGATGCAGGCGCTGCGGGCCCTGCAGGATCGCGGCGGCTTCAGCTGCACCCTGTCCGAAGTTCGCAGCCGTGCCGATCTCATCGTCTGCATCGGCGTCGATCCCGCCCAGGGCTCGCCGGATTTCTTCGCGCGCTGCGGCATCGGCGAAGCCGTCGGTGAAGCGCCCGGCGACGCTCCGGACCAGCGCGTCGTCGTCCTCCTGCGCGGCAGCGGGGCAACCGGCGCCGGCGCTGGCGAAGCGTGGCTGCGCGGGCGCGCCGGCGCGCAGGTCGAGGTGATGGATTGCGGCGACGCCGATCTGCACGTGCTGGTCGCCGAGCTGAATGCCGCCTTCCTGCAGCGACCGTTGCCGCGGGCCGGGCCGCACTGGCCTGCCTTGCAGGCGCTGGCGGCGCGGCTGCAGGCAGCGGACTATGCGGTCCTGGTTTACGCCCCGGGTGAACTACCGGGACGGCATGCAGCGCTGCTGGTGGAGGCGATCTCGCGAATCGCCAAGACGCTGAATCGCACGTCACGTGCCGGCTGCCTGGCCATCGGCAGCGCCGACGGCAGCGTTGCCGTCAACCAGGCGGCCACCTGGCTCACCGGGCTGCCGCTGCGCACGGCCTTGCATGCGCATGGCCTGGACCATGACCCGCATCGCCACGGCGCACGGCGGCTGCTCGAAGCCGGCGCGGTGGACGGGTTGCTGTGGGTGTCGAGCTTCTCGCCCGACCTGGTGCCGCCGGCAGCGGCCACGGCCGGCGACCGGTCGCTGCCGCTGGTGGTGCTGGGCCATCCGGCGATGGCGGCGGCGCTGCGCAGCGGCGAAGAACGCAGCCCTCGGGTCTTCATTCCGGTGTCCACCCCGGGTGTCAATGCGCCCGGCCAGCTCTTCCGCAGCGACGGCGGCATCGCGCTGAACCTGAAGCCCTTCATGGCCACCGTGCTGCCGTCGGTGGCCGAGGTGGCGCTGAAGATCCGCAGCCGACTGGAGTTGCAGCCGTGACCGCCGCGCGCGACAGCTTCATCCTGCGCGGCGGGCGCATCCACGATCCCGCCAACGGCATCGACGGCGCAGTGCGCGACCTGCATGTGCGCAACGGGCGGATCGTCGCCGCGGGTGCCGCCGACGACGACGGCGACCCCGGCGGGCCGGGGGATACTGCGGTCATCGACGCGAGCGGCATGGTGGTCATGGCCGGCGGCATCGACATGCACACCCATATCGGCGGCAGCAAGGCCAACCTGGCCCGCTCGCTGCTGCCCGAGCTCCACCGCGACCGCAGCGGGTCGGCGAACGAGGATCCATTCGCGGCGTCGGGCCAATCGGCCTGCCCGGTCTGCACCCCCGGTGCACTGGAGACCGGCTACCGCTACGCCGAGCTCGGCTACACCACCGCGTTCGAGCCGGCGATGATGGCGTCCAATGCACGCCATGCCCACCTGGAGATGGGCGACATCCCGATCCTCGACCACGGTGCCTACGTGATGCTCGGCAACGACGACCTGCTGTTGCGCATGCTCGCCAGGGGCGCCGATTTCGAACGCATCCGCGACTACGTCGGCTGGACCGTCAACGCGGCCAAGGCCATGGGCGTGAAGGTGGTCAATCCGGGCGGCATCTCGGCCTTCAAGTTCAACCAGCGCGCGCTCGATGTCGACGACCGCCACGTCCACTACGGCATCACGCCGCGCCAGTTGCTGCAGACGCTGACGCGGGCACTCACCGAACTGGGAATTCCCCATCCGCTGCATGTCCATGCCAGCAACCTCGGCGTTCCCGGCAACATCGCCAGCACGCTCGCCACCATCGAGGCGGTCGAAGGGCTGCGGGCGCACCTGACCCACATCCAGTTCCACAGCTACGGCGCCGAGGGGTCGCGCAAGTTCTCGTCGGCGGCGCTCGAGCTTGCCGAAGCGATCAACGCGCGGCCGAACATCTCGATCGACGTCGGCCAGGTCGTCTTCGGGCAGACGGTGACGGCCTCGGGCGACACCATGTCGCAGGTACGCAATGCCGACCTCGCCAGCCCGCGCAAGTGGATCGGCGCCGACATCGAATGCGATGCCGGCTGCGGCATCGTGCCGTTCCGCTATCGCGAGCAGAGCTACGTCAATGCGCTGCAGTGGTCGATCGGTCTCGAGCTGTTCCTGCTGGTCAAGGACCCGTGGCGGATGGCGCTCACCACCGACCATCCGAACGGCGGCCCCTTCACCAGCTATCCGCACCTGATCCGCCTGCTGATGGACAAGGCGTTCCGCGACCAGCAACTCGCGACGCTGCATCCGGACGTGGCCGCGACCAGCCGACTGCGCGAGATCGGCCGCGAGTACAGCCTGCAGGAAGTGGCGATCCTGACGCGCGCGGGCCCGGCCCGCTTGCTGGGGCTCGGTGACCGCGGCCAGCTCGGCCCGGGGGCCGCGGCGGACATCGCCGTCTATAGCGACCAGCCGGATCGCGAGGCGATGTTCCGCACGCCGGAGTACGTCTTCAAGGACGGGGTGATGGTTGCGCGCCAGGGCCGCATCGTCGCGCAACCGGTCGGCGGGGTGCATTTCGTGGCGCCGGAGTACGACCGCGCCATCGAGCGCCACGTCGCCGATCATGCCGGCCGCTACCTGACGGTCGCCGCCGCCGACAGCGTGATCGGCCATGACGAGCTGTGCAACTGCTGCCGCGGCGGTCGCTTGATGCTCACGGCGCTGCTGGGGCAGGGCGGGGCAGGCGACGGCGCCGGGAGCGACTGAGTTGGCGGCCCTCGAGTTGAATGGCGTGGTGATCGACGACACCTTCGCCGAAGCGTTCCCGATGAAGGCGACCCGCCTGGTCATCACCGCGCACACCGAGGCCTGGGCGGAGCATGCGGCCCAGTCGCTCACCGGCTTCGCCACTTCGGTCATCGCCTGCGGCTGCGAAGCCGGGATCGAGCGCAGGCTCGGCCATGCCGAAACGCCGGACGGCAGGCCGGGTGTTGCGGTGCTGGTCTTCGCGATGTCCGGCAAGGACCTGGCCAAGCAGGTGGAGCGGCGGGTCGGCCAATGCGTGCTGACCTGCCCGACCACCGCGGTCTTCGCCGGCATCGACGACGGCGAACCGATCGCGCTCGGGCGCAACCTGCGCTTCTTCGGCGACGGTTGGCAGATGTCCAAGCTGCTCGGCAGCCGGCGCTTCTGGCGCATTCCGGTAATGGACGGCGAGTTCGTGTGCGAGGAGACCACCGGCGTCGTCAAGTGCGTCGGCGGCGGCAACCTGCTGCTGCTGGCGAGGGACACCGACGCCGCGCTGCTGGCGGCGCAGACGGCGGTGGCTGCGATGCGCCGGCTGCCGAACGTGATCATGCCGTTCCCCGGTGGCGTGGTGCGGTCGGGCTCCAAGATCGGCTCCAAGTACGGCAAGTACAACCCCTCGACCAACGACGCGTTCTCGCCCGCGCTCGAGCCACTGGTGCCGAGCCAGCTGACGGCCGACCTCCGCTGCGTGCTGGAGATCGTCATCGACGGCTTGAGCGAGGCCGACGTCGCCCAGGCGATGCGCGACGGCATCGCCAGTGTCGTCGAGCTGGGCGGCGAGCGAGGCGCCGCGCGGATCTCGGCGGGCAACTACGGCGGCAAGCTCGGGCCGTTCCATTTCCGCCTGCACGAGCTGGCGACCGACGGAGGGGCGCGATGAACGCCTTGCGGCTGCGGCTGCGCCAGCCTGCCGGCGGCATCCGGGTGGATCTCGGCAGGGCGACCCCGGCCGCGCTGTGCCCGCTGGACGAGCACGCCGTCGCCGCCTTCGAGGTGACGCGCGGCAACCGCCGGATCACCATCGGCGAGCTCTTCGACGTGGCCGTCGAGGGACGCGACGCGGCGGTGCCGACCCTGGTGCTCGAAGGCGACCTGCGCAGCGTCGACCGCATCGGCTGGCGCATGGCCGAAGGCGTGCTGTCGGTGCAGGGCGATGTCGGCGACCTGGCGGGCTGCGGCATGATCGGCGGGGACCTGTCGATCAGCGGCAGCGCCGGCGACTTCGCCGCGGCGGAGATGGCAGGCGGCTGCCTGCGGATCGGCGTCGACTGCGGCGACTTCGCGGCCGCATCGCTGCCCGGCAGCATGGATGGCATGCGCGGCGGGCTGCTCGTGGTCCGTGGCAATGCCGGCGAGCGGCTTGCCGACCGCATGCGCCGCGGCACCGTGCTGGTGTTCGGCAATGCCGGCGACTTCGCGGCGTCGCGGATGGTGGCCGGCACCCTGGCCATCGCCGGCGCCTGCGGCGAACATCTTGCCTACGGCATGCGCCGCGGCACGGTCGTGCTCGCCGGCGAGAAGCCGCGGGTGGCGTCGACGTTCGCCGCCACCGGGCACGACATTCGCGTCTACTGGTCGCTGCTGCGCCGGCATCTTGCCGACGGCGGCGGCATCTTCGCCCGGTTGCCGCTGGCGCCGCCGCTGCGCTTCGTCGGCGACCTGGCGGCGGACGGCAAGGGAGAGGTGCTCTGGTTCGACTGATCCTTCATCCCGTCGCCACCGCCACTCATTCGCTGGCCTTACCTGCATGAACCTCGTCCTTTTCGATCTCGACCACACGCTGATTCCCTTCGACAGCAACTCCGCCTGGATGGAGTACCTGGTACGCGTCGGGGCCACCGACGCCGAAGCCGCCGCCGCGCAGAACCGGCGCTTCGCGCGCGACTACGTCGCCGGTACCTTCGATCCTCATGCTTATCACCGCTTTACCGCGGGGCTGCTGGCGCCGCATGCGCGCGACGTGCTGGAAGCATGGCGCGAGGGCTTCGGCGGCGAGATGCGGGCGCGCGCCGAACGCGAGCTGTCTGCCAGCCGCGAGCTGGTGCAAGGCCATCGCGACGCGGGCGATCTCTGCTGCATCGTCACCACCACCAACCGCTTCCTGGCGCAGGTCTACGCCGGCATCTTCGGCATCGAGCACCTGGTGGCCACCGAGGCCGCCACCCGTGACGGCTCGCCGACGGGGATGTTCACCGGCGAGGTGGAGGGCGATCCCTGCTTCGGGGCGTGCAAGGTCGAGCACGTGCAGCGCTGGCTGAAAGCCACCGGCAGGCGTCGCGAGGACTTCGAGCGGACGATCTTCTACAGCGACTCGCGCAACGACCTGCCGCTGCTGGAATGGGCGGACGAGGCGATTGCGGTCGACCCCGACGAGGTGCTGCGCGCGGAAGCATTGCAGCGCGGCTGGCGCATCTTGACACTCAACGGAACGCCGGGCCGCCCCAAGTTCCGTTGACCCCCGCGGGGGGCGGGCCGGGCGCAGCCCGGCCCTGGGGGCGCTCAGAGCCGCATCCGCAAGCTGACCCAGAAGGTCCGGGGGGCGCCTGGCGCATAGAACGTCGTCTTGCGCCATGCCTCGGGATCGGTCTCGAAGCTGCCGTCGGGAAAGGCGTTCTCGCCCAGCAGCCCGCCGGTGGTGTATTCGCGGTCGAAGACGTTGTTGATGCGGGCGCCGAGCTCGATGTTCCGCGACAGTTCCCAGGCGCCGTGCAGGTGGAAGATGGCGTAGCCGCTGTTGCGGCCGCTGCCGAAGAACTCCCGGGTCTCGCCGAACGAATCGGTTGCCACGCCAGGCTGGTGCTGGTTGTTCTCGTTGCCGCGGACATACGAGTCCGAGAAGGCGAGCATGGTGACGCCCAGCCTCACGCCTTCCGCGGGGTGGAAGTTGAGCCCCAGCTTGGCCTGGTGGCGCGGGATGTCGGTCATGCGGTCGCCGCTGCGCACCAGGATCTCGGCGTCGTCGGTCGCCTGCGGCGCGGTGCCGCGGGTGCTGTTGCCTTCCGAGACCAGCAGGACGTCGCGGCGGAAGGTGGCATCGACGTAGCCGTAGTTCGCCCACCAGTCGACGCGGCCGATGCGGCCGTTGGCGCCGATCTCCAGGCCCTGGCGGCGCGTCTCCGGCACGTTGGTGAAGTAGGCGAGGCTGCCGGCCCCGGCGCTGACGAACAGGATGTCGTCCTTGTTCACCGCCCGGTAGATCGCCGCCTGCCAGTCCATCAGCCTGCCGACCCGCCCGCGGGCGCCGACTTCGACGGTGCGGGTGGTGACCTGCTCGAGGAACGGGTCCGCCTGCATCGAGTTGGGCAGCAGGCAGGGGTTCTCCGGGTCGGCGCAAGCAAGCTCGATCGGCGACGGCGTGCGATTGCCCTGCGAGATTTCGCCGTACAACCCGAGGGTCGGCACCGGGTTCCAGACCAGGCCGAGAGCGGGATTGAGCTTGGTGTAGCGGAAGTCGTTGTTGAGGAAGATCTGCTCGCCCTCGTCGTTGATCATCGGCGGATCGAGCCGGTCGTCGGTCTTGACCGTGGCCACGTTGTAGCGCAGCGAACCGGTCAGCCGCCATTGCGGCGCCGGACGCCACGACTGCTCGACGAACAAGCCGTAGTTGTTCGTCCGTCCCTTGATGTTGACGATCTCCGTCTGGTCGTTGCCGGCCGCTGCGAAACCGCGCGTATCGGTGAAGCTGCCGAGCTCGTAGGTCCGCCGGTACTTGGCGCGGCTGGTGTCGAACTGGGCGCCGATGCTGGTGCCATGCTCCTCGGACCATTCGCGGTTCCAGACTGCGGTCAGCCCGAACTTGTCCTGCTCCAGCCGCGCGCGGTTCTGCACGGCGCTGCCTTCGCCGTCCGGATTCGGATCGTCCTCGAACGATTCGAGGCCGACCCGCGGATCCTCCACCTCGTTGACGTCGGCGTTGCGGAAGTTGCTGCGCAGGGTGCGCAGGTGGGCGTTGACGCGCAGCGCGGAGCGGCTGTCGAGATCGAAGCGGCCATTCCAGTTGAGCGCGGTCCCTTCGTTGCGGGTGACGTCGTCGTAGCTGTAGATGCTGCTGCGGTCCTCCTCGAGGAACTCGACCGGGGTGAGGCCGTTGCCGACGAGCTTGTTCGAGGCGCTCATCAGCGACACGTCGTGCTGCCACGAGCCGGCGCGGATGCCGGTGCGCGCGAACACCGATCCGAGCCGCGACTTGGAATGGTCGCGCCAGCCGCCGTCGTTCTCGAACTGTGCCGCGATGTAGGCATCGCTGCCGACGCGGTCGGCGGTGGCATCCTCGTTCACGCCGTACTCCGCGCTCAGCAGGTAGCGGTCATGGCTGCTGGCGCCGAGCTCGACGGCGGCACCCGGATGGGTGCGTCCGGACTTGGTAGTCAACACCAGGCTGCCGCCCAGCGTGTTGAGGCCGTAGACGGGATTCGAGCCTGGCGAGAGCTGGATCGACGCCAGCGCGTTGCGCGGCATCAGATCCCAGTTGACGGCGTCGCCGAAGGGTTCGTTCATGCGCATGCCGTCGAGGAAAATCGACAACCCTTGGGGCATGCCCAGCAGCGGGCTGGCGGCGAAACCGCGGAAGAGGACCGTCGCCTGGTGCTCGTTGCCTTGCGGCGTGTTCAGCGAGACGCCCGCCATGTTGCTGTTGAGCTGGTCCGGCACCGACAGGTTGCGGACCGCATCGAGTGCCTCGCCATCGAGCGTCTGGGGGTTGTAGGGCACCGCGGTGGTGGCGGCGTCGATTCCTGGAACGGGCATGGTGCCGATCACGCGGATAGGCTCCAGCGACGCTTCGCCTGCGGGCGGATTCAGCCGTGGTTCCCGGCCTTGCGCGCCGACGTAAGGGCTGCCGATGCAGGCGGTGATGGACACGGCGGCCGTCAGGGCCGTACGGGCGGAATCCCAGCGTCTCCTCTTCATCGATTCCACTCCTTCTTTTCGCCCAATTCTTGCAGCGGGCCTGAAGGCGTGGAGCCGGGGCAGCCGGGAAATTCTCCTGAGTATCGCGAGCCGCGGGACGACAGTCGTCGCGCCGGCGGACCGGCTCAGGCGCCGGGCCAACCGCACTCGAGGAGCTGGCGCGTGAGCTGGAAGTCGTTATCCACCGCGAGCTTGTGACGCGCCGCGGAGAGGTGGTTGGCGATGGTCTTGGGGCTGAGCGACAGGGCGACCGCGATCTCCTCGAGCTGGTGGCCACGAAGCAGCTGCGCGAGGATCTCGAGCTCGCGCGGTGTCAGGAGCTTGAGCCGCTCGGCCGCCGCATCGTCGCTGGCCAGCGCCCGGCGGCAAAGGGCGTCGAGATACTGCTGTCCCCAGGACACCGCCAGGATCGCGGACAGCAGGTCGCCGGGCTCGCTCGACTTGGAGACGAATCCCAAGGCGCCGACCCGCAGCGCATGCGTGATCGCCGGCTTGGAATCATGCATCGAGAAGACGATGAAGCGGAGCTGCGGAAAGCGCCGGCTGGCCTGTTCGATGAAGTCGAAGCCGGTCCTGCCGCCGAGACGGATGTCGACGATGGCGACCTGGGGCAGGCGCTGCTCCCGTTCCAGCGCCTGCAGCATCGCATAGGCGTCGTCGGCCGAGCCGGCCTCGCCGGTGACATGAAAGCGGGCATCCGCCTCGAGCAGCCGGCGGTAGCCGGCGCGAACCGCCACATGGTCATCGAGCAGCAGCAGGCCGATGCTCATCGCGCTAGGCGTCCTGCAGCGGCTCTTCGAGCGGCTGCGCCTGGCGGGCGGGAGGGAGCGACCGGTGCTCGGCGGTTCGCCCGGGCCAGGCCCGGGCCGAGGTCCCGGGCAATGCGGCAGGGCTGCGGTGCGCGAGCGGCAGTCTCAGCGTGACCTCCCACCCGCCGGCAACCGCAGCCGGCCCCGCCTGCAAGTCTCCGCCGCCGGCGCAGGCGCGCTCGCGCATTCCGATGATGCCGTACCCGTTGCCGGCTGCGCCTGGGCGGGCGCTGACACCATCGTTCCCGATGATCAACCGGCCTGCCGTCGAATCGAGCGCCAGCCGCACGCTCACCCGCGCCGGGCGGGCGTGGCGAAAGGCATTGGCAAGCGCTTCCTGCAGGACCCGCGCGCCGGTCTCGCGCGCCGCCTCGCCGAGCAGTGACAGCGAAGTCGCATCGATCCCCTCGACCTGGAAACGCACCGTCGGCTCGCGACGCCGCCACTCCTCGAGCACGCCCGGCAGGTCCAGGTCCGGCAGCACCATCGGCTGCCCGTGGCGCAGGCGCTCGAGGATCGAACGCACGGAATGCTGCAACGAGTGGATCCCGGCGGCAACCGACGCGATGCTGGCGTTGTCGCTGCCCGAAGCGCGCAGCAGATGGATCTCGGCCGCGATCACCGCGAGCCGCTGGCCGAGATCGTCGTGCAGCTCGCGAGCCAGCGACTTGCGCTCGTTCTCGCGCAGGCTGACCAGCTCGAGCGTCAGCTCGTTCTGCATCCGGCGGGTCTGTTCGAGTGATTCCGCGAGATGGTTCAGCGCCTTGGCCAGGGCGGAGAATTCAGCCACCGGCGGGTCGGGCACGCGGCGCGACAATTCGCCCTCGGCCATGCGGGTCGCGGCGCGGGTCATGTCCGACAGCGGATCGCGCACGCCGCGCACCACCCAGCCATGTCCGACGCCCAGTGCGCCGAGGGCAAGCGCCAGCGCGACCAGCACGATCGACATGTCGAACACCTGCTCCTGCAACTCGCCCACTGCATGGCCCTCGACCACCAGGGCCGGCCCCGAGGCGTCGTCTCCGAGGGGGATCACGAAGCGGTCGCTGACGCCGAACCAGCGGGTGGTGAGCGACTCGAGCAGGGAGCGGGCTGGCGGCTGGGTTGCGGCTTCGCCGGGCGTGTCGACCACGTGCAGCCGCAGCCCACGGAGCGAGCGAGGATCCGGATCCGACGGCCATGCTTGCTGCCGCTGCAGCGCACCGGTGCGGGCGGCCTGCACCGCCAACTCGGTGAGCTCGCGTGCAGCCCGCACTTCCTGATGCACGTTGACGACGGTCAGCGCCCCGAACCCAACGGCGGCGATCAAGGCGACCGCGGCCGTGGCCAGCGCGGTGCGGCGGAACAGGACACCGGCCAGCTGCGGCGCCGGCCGCACGTCAGGCGCCTCCGGGCGGACCGCCGCGCTTCATCAGGCCGCGCTGGGGATCGTAGCCGAAGAGGGCGATGGTGAACAGGACCACGGCGACCACCGCTGTCACCAGGATCGCGACGCCGTTGAACTGCCCGACCAGCGCGAACCTGATCGCCTCCACCGCGTAGCTGAAGGGATTGAAGCGCGCCAGCTGCCAGACCCAGGTGGCGCCGGATTCCTGCAGCTTCCACAGCGGGTAGAGCGCACTCGAGATGAAGAACATCGGGAAGATCACGAAGTTCATCGTGCCGGCGAAATTCTCCAGCTGCCGCACGTTGACCGACAGCACGAGTCCGAGCGCGGCCAGCATCAGCGCCGCCAGCACGATCACCGGCAGCGACAGGAGCAGGTTGGCGAAGGTGATGTCGACGCCGAAGAGCATGGCGACCAGCAGGAACACCACCGCCTGCAGCAGCGACAGGAAGGCGCCGGCGAGCAGCTTGCCGAACAGCAGCACGCCGCGGGCCAGCGGTGCGGTCAGCAGCAGCCGCATCATGCCCATCTCGCGGTCGTACACCATGGCCAGGCTGGAGAGCATGCCGTTGAAGAGCAGCACCATGCCCACCAGGCCCGGCGTGAGGTAGACCTTGTATTCGACGTAGGTCTCGTACGGCGGGATGATGGACACGCCGAAGACATTCTGGAAGCCGGAGGCGAAGACGATCAGCCACAGGGCGGGCCGGACCACCGACGACACCAGCCGTCCGGGCTGGCGCAGGAACTTGCCGACCTCGCGGCCGACCAGGGCCAGCAGCGCGGGGACGACATGGCGGGCGATGCCGCGGCGCCGGACGACCGGCGGCAGGTCGACGGCGCTGGTCATTCCTTCATCGCCTTGCAGGTCGACTCCGGCTGGTCGGCGCCGAGGGTATCGAGGGTGTCGCGCTGGTGCAGGAAGCCTTCGAATGGCGCGATGCCGACGATGCCGTCGCCGTAACCGAGGAACACCGGCTGGCGCAGTTGCTGGTCCCAGGGCCTGAAGTTGAGCCGCACACCCTTGAAGCCGTCGAGTATGGTCTGCGGTGAACGAAGGAAGGCGCGCAGGTCGGCGGCTGCGGCGTCCGGCCGCGCGGCCAGGCCGTGGGTGACGGCCTTGACCGCCATCCAGGCGGACCAGTCCCAGCCGGACATCGGGCGTTTGGCCGTCCTGCGGAAGCGCTTGTTCAACTGCGGCGCGCCGTAGCGCTCGAAATGCGGATGCCAGGCCTGCGCGATCACGCCGTTCGAGCCGACCACCGGCCGCGGCAACACCGTCTTGAACGGCACCTCGCGGGCGAACTCGCCGTCGGCATCCATGACCGCGACCGCGTCGTAGTCGAGGTTGCCGGTCAGCAGCGCGATGTTGCCGAGCTCGCGCTCGCGTGGATCGTTGGACAGCTTGAACGGCCGCGTAGCGACCGGCTTGAGACCGAACTTGCGCAATGATTGTCCGAACGCCTGGCCGAGGCGCTGGTCCTCCTCGCCCGGTCCCTGGAGGATCAGCACCCGCGGCCAGCGCCGCGCGGCGAGCAACTGCGCCAGCGCATCCGTGCCCATCCGTTGGCTGGGGATGACATGGAACACCTGCGGATGGCAATTGGCGCCGCGCAGGCGATCGTCGTCCGCCGTGGCATTGATCAACAGCGGCGCTTTCCCGCCGAGTCCTGCAATATGCGACGCCAGCGCCTCCACCCAATCGCCGGGCAGGTCGAGGACCACCGCCAGCACGCCGCGTCCGGCCCATGCGTCTAGCGCGGCGAAGGCGGCCGCCTGGTCGGCAGCCTCGACCTCGTCGAGGCTCACCTGCAGGCCCTGCGCCTCCAGCGCGAAGCCCGCTTCCGACAGCGCCAGGACGGCACCCGGAAGCGGTCGCGCCGCCGGGCTGGCGGGGAACTCGCGCTCCATGCGATTCTCGTCGTAGCGCGGATCGTCCTGCCAGGTGAGATAGCCGATCAGGACCTCGCGCGCCGGCGCCGGCGGTGGCTCCGCCGCCGTGCCCTGGGACGTCGCCGGCACCGGTCCCTGCGCCAGCGCCGGCGCCGGAACCGACGCGATGAACATCGCCAGCGGAAGTGCCGGCGCAAGTGCCGGCAGCCGGGCCGCGGCGCCCGCCAGGACCCGCCGCAGCCGGGCAAGGGTGGCTGTCGCCATCCTCAGTCGTCCACCACCACGGTGTGCGGCACGCGTCCCACCTTGACCGAGCGCAACGCCTTGGCCGCCGATGTGTCGACCACCGACACGTCGTCGGACAGGCCGTTGGCGACGAACAGCAGCGACTCGTCGCCATTGAGCGCAAGACCCCAGGCCCGTTTGCCGACCAGCACCAGCGACTCGACCTTCCTGCTGGCCACGTCGATGCGGGCGACATGGTTGGCCCGCCCGAGGCCGATCCAGGCAGTCTTGCCGTCGCGGGTCATCACCATCCCGACCGGCGTGATGTCGTTGGGCCGGAAGCCCTTCACCTCGAAGCGGATCTCGTGCTTCACGGTGTGGTCCGCCCGGTCGATGATCGACACGGTGCCGGCCAGCTCGCTGGTCACCCAGAGCTCCTTGTCGTCCGGCGTGATCAGGAAGCGGCGCGGCCGGTTGGGCACCGGCACGTTCTTGATGATCTTGCCGCTGGCGGTATCGATCACATGGACCATGTTGGCCACTTCGGAAGTCACGTAGGCGAGCTTGCCGTCGCGACTCACCTTGATGCCCTCCGGCTCCTCGCCGGTCTTGATGGTCTTGACCACCTTCTTGGAGGCGATGTCGACGATGGAAAGCTGCGCATCGTCTTCGTTGGTGACGTAGATCAGCTTGCCGTCCGGGCTCAGGTCGAGGATCTCCGGATCCTCGCCGAGCGGGATGGAGTCGACCGTCTTGCGCGTCTTGAGGTCGATCAGGTCGGCACGGTCGCTGTCGCTGCAGGTCACGACCAGGCGCTGGCGATCCGGCGTGAGTTGCATGTGCCGCGGCCGCTTGCAGGTGGCGATGGTGCCGACCACCGCCTGCGTCTTCGCGTCGAGCATGGTGATGGCATTGTCCTTCTCGCTGGACACGTAGACGAGCCCGGTCCCCGCCGCCTGCGCGGTAGCGGCCGCGACCACGACGACGACTGCCAGACCGACGAAGCTCGTGGCGGCGATGCCGCGCCACCCGCGACGACTGTCGTCCGGCGCGACGCTGGCTGCGGCGGGGCTACCCCGGCGGCGCGACGAAGGGGGCAGGCCCCGCAGTCCCACGGGCTTCCGGCTCATGCACTGTCTCCTGTCTTCATGCTGATGTCCGGCGCCCCCTCGGCGACGAGCCCTTGCCCGCTTGCCGCGACCGTCAGCGCGAGCCGCCGGTCATCGCGAGGAACGCCGCTTCCACCGATGGACTGGACTGCTGCGCCAGCAGCCCGGCCACCGTCCCATCGTAGCGCACACTTCCCTGATGGAGCACGATCACCCGGTCGGCCCGCTCGGCCTCTTCCGTCAGGTGCGTGGCCCACAGCACGGCGCGGCCTTCTTCCTTGCAACCATCCTTGACGTCGCCGAGCAGTTGCCCGCGCGAGGCCGGGTCGAGGCCGACGGTGGCTTCATCCATCAGCAGGACGCGCGGCGAAGACAGCAGGGCACGGGCCAGCTCCACCTTGCGGCGGGTGCCGCCGGAGAGCTTGCGGCACGGGTCGCGGCCCCGGTCGGCGATGCCGAAGCGTTCGAGAAGCGCCTGCCTGCGCGCCTTGGCCGATCGCGGCTCGAGGCCGTGCAGCGCAGCATGGAAGGCGAGGTTGGCCTCGACCGACAGGTCGAGGTCCAGCGCCGGCTGCTGGAACACCACGCCCAGTTCGCCCAGGGCGCGCGGCCAGGCACCGGCGCCGTCCATGCGGTGCCCGCCGATGGCGACGCTGCCGGCGTCGCTGGCATAGAGCCCGGTGAGGATCTGGAAGAGGGTGGTCTTGCCGGCGCCGTTCGGGCCCAGCAGCGCGACGAACTCGCCGGGCGCGATGGTGAAGCTGACGCCGTGGAGCACTTCGCGTTGACCGAAGCGCTTGACCAGCTTGTCGACGGAAAGGGCAGTGCCGTTGATTGCCATCCTGCAGGGATCTTAGACCAATCGCTTATCATTTCGCCAATGGGCAACCGGGAAGTCCTCACGACCCTCGCCGGTCCCGGACGGCGCCGCCGCCGGCTGATTCGCGGCATCGGCGCGCTGACCGCGGCAACGCACGCCGGCGGATGGTTCGTCGCCATGGCGCGAGCCAGCCCGCCCGGTGATTGGCCGACGCGGCCGATCACCATGCTGGTCCCGTGGCCCGCCGGCGGCCCCACCGATCTCGGCATGCGGGTGCTCGCCCGGATCGCCGGCCGCGAGCTCGGCGTGCCGGTCGTGGTCGAGAACAAGCCCGGCGCAGGCGGCGTCATCGCCCTCGGCGCGCTCCTCACTTCGCCGCACGACGGCTACACGGTGATGCAGTTGCCGATCACGGTGTATCGCCTGCCGTACCTGCAGACCCTGTCGTTCGATCCCGCGCGGGACGTCACGCCGGTCCTGCAGATCTCCGCGATCACGTTCGGCGTGGTCGTCGAGCAGCACTCGCCCTTCAAGTCGTTCGAGGACATCGTCGGCTTCGCCCGCGCCCGTCCCGGCAAGCTGGTGGTCGGCTCGACCGGCTATGCCAGCACCCCGCACCTGGTGATGGCAGACCTGTTCGCGCGGCGCGGCATCGACTACATCCACGTGCCGTTCAAGGGTGCGACGGACCAGATCCTGGCGTTGCAGAGCGGCACCATCATGGTCGGCGTAGTCGGTACCGGCTACGCGCCATTCGTCGACAAGGGACAGCTGCGGTTACTGGCAACCTTCAACGAGGAACGTTCGCCGCGCTGGCCGCAGACGCCCACCCTCAAGGAGCTCGGCTACGACATCGCCACCACCTCGCCCTATGGCCTGGGTGTCGCCACCGGCACCTCCAGGGAGATCATTCGGCGACTCCACGATGCGTTCCGGACCGCGACGCTCGATCCGGAGCATGTGGCAATGCTTCGCAAGTACGACCAGGAGGTGGCCTACCTCGGCACGGCGGAATTCGGCCGCTACCTGGGGCAGGTCATGGAGCTCGAGCAGCGGTGGTCGCGTTTCATCAGTCCCGGCCGCTGACCCGGCGCGCGAGCGCGGTTTCGTGGCTCATGGTAGGTTAGCGGCCGGACAAGAAGAGCTACATTCCCCTGGGGAGACGGATGACTGCCCGCTACTTTCCCGGCCTGCGCCGGTGGCCTGTCCCCTTGTCGCGGCCGGCGGCGCCGTGCAGCGCCGTCCCACGAGCCGGGCTGCCGCTGCTGTGCCTGCTGGTCCTGGCGGGCGGGTCGCTCGGCTGGCGAACGGCGGCGGCGCAAGGCGGCGAGGATTCGGCGGTCGTGGAGCTGCCGGAGGTGGTGGTGTCCGCATCCCGCCGCGAGCAGCGGTCGTTCGATGAGCCGGCGGCGATCCAGTCGGTCGAGCGCGACACGATCGAAACCGCCGGTCCCCAGGTGAATCTCTCGGAATCACTCAGCCGCATCCCGGGCGTGGTGGCGCGCAACCGGCAGAACTATGCGCAGGACCTGCAGGTGTCGATCCGCGGCTTCGGCGGTCGCTCGACGTTCGGCATCCGCGGGCTGCGGGTCCTGGTCGACGGCATTCCGGCGACCATGCCGGACGGACAGGGCCAGGCGTCCACCATCGACCTGTCGACGGCGGCGCGCATCGAAGTGCTTCGCGGGCCGCTCGCGCAGTTGTACGGCAACGCCGCCGGCGGCGTGATCCAGGTGTTCACCGCCGAGGGATCGAGTCCGCCGACGGCCGGCGGCGGCTTGATGCAGGGCTCGTACGACATGCGGCGCTGGTCGCTCAATGCCAGCGGTCGCTGGGACGCCGCAGCGGGCACCGGTGCTGGCGAAGCGGCTGCCGCGCCGGCCGCCGGCGACGGTGGCGGCCTGCTGTCGCGGCTCGGCACCGGCGTGGTGGCCGGCTATTCGGACTTCCGCACCGACGGCTATCGCGATCACAGCGCCGCCCGGCGCAAGCAGTTCAACGCCAGGGTCACCATCGACCCGACCGAGGACACCTCCTTCGGCATCGTGGCCAACCGTTTCGACCAGCCGCTGGCGCAGGATCCACTGGGGCTCACGCGGGCGCAGGCGGAAGCAGACCCGCGCCAGGTCGTACCGATCGCCGTGCAGCAGGATACCCGCAAGACAGTGTCGCAGGACCAGGCCGGAGTCGTGGCCGAGCATCGGCTCGACGCCGACCGCCGCGTGAGCGGCCGCATCTATGCCGGCCGCCGCGACCTCGACCAGGCGCTGGCGGTTCCGCTGGCGGCGCAGGCGTCGCCGACATCGGCCGGCGGCATCGTCGACCTCGAACGGCGCTACGGCGGAGCCGGGCTGCAGTATTCGCATCGCGTCGCTACCCCCGCAGGTGGCGTGCAACTGGTGGCGGGCATCGACTACGATGCGATGAAGGAGCGCCGGCGCGGCTTCATCAACGACGCCGGCATGCGCGGCGCCTTGAAGCGCGACGAGGACGACAGCGTCTCGAGCACCGATGTCTTCGGCCAGGCAAGCTGGGACATCAGCGAAGCGTGGACCCTGACCGGCGGGCTGCGCGCCAGCAAGGTCCGCTTCCGCATCAGCGACTACTTCATCACCGCCGCGAATCCGGACGACAGCGGCCGCCAATCGTTCAGTGCGGTCAACCCGGTGGCCGGCCTGACCTGGCATTACGGCCCGCAGGTCAACCTCTATGCGCAGCTGGGGCGCGGCTTCGAGACGCCGACGTTCAGCGAGCTCGGTTACCAGCCCGGCGGCGCGAGCGGCCTCAACTTTGCGCTCGATGCCTCGCGCAGCAACCACTACGAGATCGGCGGCAAGTTCCTGCTGTCGCCCGAGCAGCGGCTCGACGTGGCGCTGTTCTCGATCCGCACCCGCGACGAGATCGTGGTCGACACCAACGTCGGTGGCCGCACCACCTACAGCAACGCCGGCGGCACCTCGCGTGAAGGCATCGAAGCCAGCTATCGCGGTCGCTTTGCCAAGGCATTCAGCGCGATCGCGGCGTTCACCTGGCTGCAGGCGGAATTTCGCGACGCTTTCCAGAGCAGCGGCGGGACGGTGGCCGCCGGCAATCGCCTGCCCGGCATACCGAGCCACCAGCTGTTCGCCGAGCTGGCGTGGGCACCGAATCCTGCCGCCGGACCGTTCGCCGGCTTCGAGGTGATCCGCACCGGCAGCGTGCAGGTCGACGACCTGAACAGCGACGCGGCCGAGGCGGCCACCATCACCAACCTGCGCGGCGGCTGGCGCTTTCCTTTCGGGCGCTGGGGCCTCACCGCCTTGGCGAGGATCGACAACCTCGGCGACAAGCGCTACTTCGGTTCCGTGATCGTCAACGACGGCAACGGGCGCTTCTTCGAGCCGGCGCCGGAGCGCAACTGGCTGCTGGCCGCGCAACTCGACTATCGGTTCTGATGCGGGCGCTGCATGCCTCGACGCTGGTGCTGGCGGCGACGCTGGCAGCGGGTCGTGTTGCTGCAGCATCGGTGACCGTGGAGCCCGCGTTCGGTTATCGCATCGGCGACCGGATCGTCGCGGTGAGCGAGGTGGCTGTGGACCGGCGCGCCCGGCTCGATCCTGAATCGTTGCCGAAGGCGGGCCGCCTACACGGCTGGTTGGCGCTCGAGGAAGTGACGGTCGAGCAGCAGCGCGACGGCTTGCGGATCGTCCGCGTCTTCCAGGTCACCGCCAGCGCGCCCGAGCCGAAGCTGCTGTACCTGCCCAAGGCCGAGCTGGTTTTCAGGCTCGACGGGCGCGACCTGGTCGAGCAGCTCGAATCGCTGCCGGTCAGCGTCTCGCCGCTGGCGCCGGCCAGGGCGGTGCTGCGCAATGGCTTCGGCGGCCTGCGGCCCGATCGCGACGTGCCCCCGCCGCGCCCGGAGCGGGCCCTGCAGCGTGCGGCATGGCTGGCAGCGGCGTTGCTGGCGCTGGCGCTGCTATGGCTGGGCCTGCGGGCGCTGGCGCTGCGCCGCCGAGGCTACGCACCATTCGCGGCCGCTGCGCGCAAGCTGGGCCGCATGAAGCGCGCAGGCAGGGGCGGGGCGCCGGCACAGGCTGTGGAAGGCGCCTACCGCGTCATGCACGAGGCATTCAACGAGGTCGCGGGTTGCGCCGTGTTCTCGGCGCAGCGTGATCGCTTCATCGCCGAGCATCCTCACCTGGCCGCCGAGGCCGGCGGGGTGCGCGCCTTCTTCGACCGCTCGGATGCGCTGTTCTTCGGTGGCCGCGCGAGGGCGGGTGCCGTCGCGACGGTCGCCGTCGACGCCAGGGCTGGCGAGGCTGCCGGCCGCGACGACATCGCCTGGCTTGCCGGGCTCGCCAGGCGGCTTGCCGGCCGGGAGCGGCAGGGCGGCGGATGAACCTCGAGTTCGCCCATCCGCATTGGCTCTGGCTGCTGCCGGTGGCGCTGTTGCCTTGGCTGCGGAGAAGCGGGCGCGAGCAGCTGCACCCCTGGCTGGTGCTGGTGCCGCGGGACCGGCTGTCGAGCGTCGCCGATTGGTCGGTCCGCATGCTCGGTTCGCTGCTGATCGCAACGACGCTGATGGCGATCGCCGGGCTGCAGCGCAAGGAGCAGCCGGTCGAACGGATCAGTCGTGGCGCCGAGATCGTCGTGCTGCTCGACCGCAGCCGCAGCATGGACCAGTCGCTGGCGCGCAACGCCTCGCATTCCTGGGAAGGCGGCGGCCGCGACCCCAAGGCCCAGGTGGCGCGCCGCCTGCTCGGTGAATTCATCGCGGCGCGACCCGACGATCGCTTCGCCGTGGCATTGTTCTCGCTCAAGCCGCTGGTCGTGAGCGACTTCACCCAGCAGCATGACATCGTGAAGGCGGCCATCGCGGCGAGCGGCGCCGGCCGGGGACTCTCTGACACCGACATCGGCAGCGCCCTCGACGCCGCGTTGCGGCTGTTCTCCGATCGGCCCTACGTCGGGCCGCGAGTGGTGCTGCTGGTATCCGACGGCGGCGCGCACCTGACGCCGCAGGTGCGCAGCACCCTGGCCAACCTGATCCGCCGCGAGCGCGTGTCGATCTACTGGATCTACCTGCGCTCGTTCGGCAGCCGCGGCCTGATGGCGAATGCGGAGCTGGGCGAGGACCAGGCGGAGTCGGTGCCCGAGCACTTCCTGCACAAGTTCTTCCAGTCGACCGGCATGTTCTATCGCGCCTATGAAGCGGAAAGCCCCGATGCGATGGCGCAGGCGATCGAGGACATCGGCCGGATGGAGAACCGGCCGCTGCGCTACCAGGAGGTGCAGCCGATCGAGCCGCTCGACCGGCCGCTGCTCGGCGTGGCGCTGGCGATGGGGCTGCTGCTGCTGGGCAGCCAGGTGACCCTTGGCGGGCGGCGCTCACCATGAACCGCTTCCTTCGCCGCTGCCTGTCCGTGCTGCTGGCGCTGATGATCGGCTGCGCAGCGCTGCTGGCCTGGCAGCTCGTCGACTGGTGGCGCCTGTCGCGGCTGGAGCAGCAGCTCGCGGCGGCGCGCTCGGCCCCGTCTTCGTCCTCCTCGTCGATGCCGGTGGGCGCCGCCGCCGCCCTGGCGCGAGCGCAGGTGCTGGTGCGCGACCGCGGCGCCGGTGCGGGCGATGTCGCGCTCGAGCTATATCGCCAGGTCGAGGCCGAAGGCGGCGACGCGCTGCGGCACATCGCGCGCTACGACACCGCCAACCTCTACATGCGGCAGGCCCAGCAGGAGATCGAGCGCGGCGAGCAGGGCAGGGCGGTGCCGCTGATCGAGCTGGCGAAAGGGATTTATCGCGGCCTGCTGCGCGAGGACGCCAACGACTGGGACCTGCGCTACAACCTCGAGCGGGCGGTGCGGCTGCTGCCCGAGGAGGATCCGGATGCCGTCGAGCTGATTCCGGCGCAGCCCGAGAACGCCGAGCGGGCGCCGACCACCATGCGCGGCACGTCGCTGGGCCTGCCATGAAGTCGCGCTGGCTGCTGCTCGCGATCGCCTGCCTGGCGCTCGCCTACGCTGCGTGGCACGGGGATCCGCCGCCGCCGCCCCAGGCCGGCGTCGGTGTCGTGATGGCTTTCGACATCACGCAAAGCATGCTGGTCGAGGACATGCCGATCGACGGCAGGCCGCGGGCGCGGCTCGAGTTCGCCAAGCGGGCGGCGCTCGGCGTCGTCGAGTCGCTGCCATGCGGTGCCGCGGTCGGCGCAGCGGTGTTCGCAGCGCACCGCATGGTGCTGCTGTATTCGCCGGTGGAGGTCTGCGCCAACCGGACCGAGATCATGCATTCGATCGAACGCATCGACACCTCGATGGCCTGGGGCGGCAACAGCGAGGTGGCGAAGGCCTATCACGCCGGCCTGGCCCTGGCGCGGGCGCTGCCGGACCAGCCGGCGCTGGTGTTCCTCACCGACGGCCACGAGGCGCCGCCGCTGAACCCGCGTCACCGGCCGGCGTTTCACGGCAAGGCAGGCGAGGTCCGGGCGCTGCTCGCCGGGGTCGGCGGATTGCTGCCGGCGCCGATCCCGAAGCGCGACCCGAGCGGACGTCCGATCGGCTACTGGAACCCGGAGGAGGTCATGCAGGTCGACCCCTATCGGGCTCCGCGCACCGCCGGCAGCAACGACATGCTGGTCGAAAGCGGCGAGGCCAGCGCCGACGACCTGCGCGCCGGCGGCACGCCCGGCAGCGAGCATCTGTCGTCGTTGCGGGGTGACTACCTGCAACTGCTCGCGTCGGAGACGGGCGCTTCCTATCGAAGCCTTCGAGTCGCCAGCGAGCTGCCGGCAGCGGTGGAAGCGCTGCTGTCGCTTTCGCTGGCCTCGGTGCCGCTGCCGATGCGGCGGATCGCGATGTTCATTGCGTTGGCTGCGGCCGTCGGCTTCTACCTGATGGGCCTGCTGTCCGGCTCGAGACTGCTGCAGCGCCTGTCGCCGCGGCCGGCATTTCGCGGTCCGTTTCCGGCGCGGCGGAAAGGAACGACGACGCGCGATGGAAATAGTCGGTCAGCTGGGCCGGATCGAATGGCTGCGTCAACCGGCACGGCTGCAGGCCCAGTCGCTCGAACATCGCGTCGAGTTGCGCCTGGCGCAGTTCCGCCGCCTGCTCGAGGCGGCGCAACAGCGTCGGGCGCATGAACAGCGAGCGGCTGCGGCCGCTTTCGGCGTCGTCGAGGTGGACGATGCCCCAACGCGGGAGCACCGCGGTGGCGTCCTGGTCCTGCATCACCACCGGCACCACCTGGTGGTGCCGCAGGCTGCGCAGCACCTGCGCCCAGGTGTCGATCGGCGCGTGGAAGTCCGAGACCAGCAGCACTAGCGCCCGTCGCGTCGGCAATCTGCGCCAGGCATCGAGCAACCCGTCCACCGAGTCGAGGCCGGGCTCGCGTCGCAGCCGGGCGTCGGCCGGCAGTTGCCGGATGGTGCGCGCCAGCGCCAGCGCCGGCTGCAAGGCGCGGCTCGGCATGAGCGTGAGCCGGCTTTCGAGGCGTGCGCTGGCGCAGAGGGCACCGATGCGGTCGCCGCTGCGGTAGGCGCTCAACGCCGCCGACGCGAGCAGGTCGCCGGCAGCTTCGCAATAGCGTCCCTCGCCGCCGATGCGCATCGAGCGCGAGACATCGATGACGACTTGGACGTCGAGCGTGGCACGCTGCTGGTTCTCGCGCACCCACAGCCGGCGCAGCGGATCGCGGATCGATGCCCGCACCGACAGGAAACGCGCCTGAGATGCATCCGTCAGCAACTGCTCGCCGCGGAACGACCCGCCTTCGCCGGCGACCGCCGCCGGATGCTCGCCCGGCCGCCGGCTGCGCGGCTGCCAGGCGATGCGGTAGTGGAACGGCGGGATCAGGGCGCCGCTATGCACCGCAACACCTCGTCGATGAACAGCGGCGCGATCGTCTGTCGCTCGAACTCGTAGACCGGCGAGAAGAACACCCGGTGGACCATGGTGGGCCGGAATACCGCCTGCAGGTCCTGCGGCACGAGGTGATCGCGCTGGTCGAGGAAGGCATGCACACGGGCCGCCCTGAGCATCAGGCTCATGCCGCGCGGGCTCGCCCCGGCCTCCACCAATTCGGCGACGTTGACCCCCGCCAGCCGAACGCCGAAGTCCTGCGGCCGCTCGGTGGCCCGCATCAGGTCGAGGGCATAGCGCTGCAGCGTCGGGCTGGCCGCGACATGGCGCTGGATGGCGCTGCCGATCGACTCGAGCTCACGATAGTCGAGCAGGTTGGCGCGACAGCGCAGCAGCAGGTCCTCGACGTCGTGATACGCCGGATCGAAGATCAGCCGGGCTCGATCGTCGTCCGCCGTTGGCGCCTCGATCGCGATCTCCATCATGAATCGGTCGCGGGCCGCGGCAGCGAGCTCGAAGGTCTCGCCCTTCTCGACGCGATTGCGGTCGGCGAACACCAGCAGGTGCGGAATCCGTCGTGTCTGGTTGAAGGCAGACACGCTGCGTTCGGCCATCGCGCGCAGCAGCAAGGCCTGCACCTGCGGGCGCGCCCGGTTGATCTCGTTGAAGAAGAAGACTGCGAGCGCTTCGCCATGTTCGATCAGCGGACCGGCGGTGACCCGCGGCGAGCCGTCCTCGGTGATGAAGGTGTGGTACAGCAGGTCGCCGGGCATCATGTCGATGCTGCCCTCGATGCGCGCGAACCCGCCGCCGATGGCGCGCGCGAAGGCGCGCAGCACGGTGGTCTTGCCGATGCCGACATCTCCCTCGAGCAGGGCGTGGCCGCGAGCCATGATGGCAATCAGCAGCAGGCGAATGGGCCGCTGCTGGCCGACCACGACTCTCGCGACGTCTTCCTCGATGGCGCCGCCGATGGTTGCCGCGCGCTGCAGGAGCAGGTCATCGTTCATGGTCCGGAGAGGCCCTGAAGTGAAAGCGCAAAGGTGGAGGCAGCGCGCAATCGAAGGCGGACGCCTTTCGAGAGTGTCAAATCCTCAAGTGCGCGGGTGGTCGAAATAGTTGACACAGGTGTGTGCCTATTGCCTATCCGGCAGGGCTGGACGGCATCTGCCGCTACTCATCGTGCGCCGCAACGACAAATCGCCGGATGAAGATGATGAAGCATCGCGTTCCTGCGGCCTCCGGTCGTTGTGCTTTGCAGAAATCGGGCTCTTGCCGCAGCGCCGGAATCATCAGGAATGGTTACCGGAAATGCCGCTACCGGCAAACCCCCAATTGGCCTGTGTCGCGTTTGCTGACGCAGGTCTAGACTCTGCGGTCGGAATCGGGGAGTCGTTCGCCAACGGGGCCGCGTCTGTGAGGAGACAGAAGATGAAAGGGATTGGGAAGCCGCGTGGTTTGCTGTTTGCCGCGTCCATGCTCGCGTCGACATTGGCGTTCGCCAATGCCGATGTCGAGAAGAACATCGCCAACGAGAAGAACTGGGCGGTGCAGGCCGGCGACATGTACAACCAGCGATACAGCAAGCTGAAGCAGATCGACAAGACCAACGCCAACAAGCTGCAGGTCGCTTGGACGTTTTCCACCGGCGTGCTTCGCGGCCACGAGGGATCGCCCCTCGTCGTCGACGGCATGATGTACATCCACACGCCGTTTCCCAACAAGGTCTTCGCGCTGAGCCTCGAGGACCAGCGCATCGTCTGGAAGTACGAGCCCAAGCAGGATCCGGCAGTGATCCCGCAGATGTGCTGCGACACGGTCTATCGCGGCCTCGCCTATGCGGAAGGCAAGATCCTCCTGCAGCAGGCGGACAGCAATCTGGTCGCGCTCAACGCCAAGGACGGCAAGGTGCTGTGGTCCGTCCAGAACGGCGATCCGAAGGTCGGTGCGGTCAACACCAACGCGCCGCACGTCTTCAAGGACAAGGTGATCACCGGCATCAGCGGCGGTGAATGGGGCGTGCGCGGCTTTCTTGCCGCCTATGACCTCAACACCGGCAAGCAGGTCTGGAAAGCCTTCAGCACCGGACCGGACGCCGAGATGCTGATGGATCCCGACAAGACGATGACCTGGACCGACGGCAAGCTGGCGCCGGTTGGCAAGGACTCGTCGCTGAAGACCTGGCAGGGTGACCAGTGGAAGATCGGCGGCGGCACCACCTGGGGCTGGTTCAGCTACGACAAGGCCCTGAACCAAGTGTTCTACGGCACCGGCAACCCGTCGACCTGGAACCCGGCCCAGCGGCCCGGCGACAACAAGTGGTCGATGACCGTCTTCTCGCGCGACGTCGACACCGGCATGGCCAAGTGGGCCTACCAGATGACGCCCTACGACGAGTGGGACTTCGACGGCGTCAACGAGATGATCCTGGCGGACATCGACGTCAAGGGCAAGCCCACCAAGGCGCTGGTGCACTTCGACCGCAACGGCTTCGCCTACACGCTGAACCGGGAGACCGGCGAGCTGCTGGTGGCGGAGAAGTACGACCCGGTCGTCAACTGGGCCACGCATGTGGACATGAAGACGGGCCGGCCGCAGGTGGTCGCCAAGTACTCCACCGCCAAGAATGGTCCCGACGTCAACACCAAGGGCATCTGTCCGGCGGCGCTGGGTACCAAGGACCAGCAGCGGGCAGCCTTCGATCCGGAGACCAAGCTGTTCTACGTGCCGACCAACCACGTCTGCATGGACTACGAGCCGTTCCAGGTCGAGTACACCGCCGGCCAGCCGTACGTGGGCGCCACCCTGTCCATGTACCCGGCTCCGGGCAGCCATGGCGGCATGGGCAACTTCATCACCTGGGATGCCAGCAGCGGCAAGATCGTGCAGAGCAAGGCCGAGAAGTTCTCGGTGTGGAGCGGCGTGCTGAATACCGCCGGCGGCCTCTCCTGCTACGGCACGCTGGAAGGCTACTTCAAGTTCGTCGACAAGGCCGACATCACGAAGGAGCTCTACAGGTTCAAGACGCCGTCGGGCATCATCGGCAACGTCTTTACCTATGAGCACAAGGGCAAGCAGTACATCGGGGTGTTCTCGGGCATCGGCGGCTGGGCCGGCATCGGCATGGCAGCGGGCCTGGAGAAGGACCAGGATGGCCT
>JAEZQX010000515.1 GCA_023441105.1 Pseudomonadota bacterium
GCGCCAACCCGTGAACCACTGTCAGCCCGAAAGGCTGACGCCCGCCGACTCCGCCTGGCGGCCGCCGGGAAACAGCACGTCCGTAAACCCGAAGCGCGTAAAGTCCCGGATCCGCATCGGATAAAGGATGCCGTCGAGGTGATCACATTCGTGCTGGACCACCCGCGCATGGAATCCCTCCACGGTGCGGTCGATGGGATTGCCGAACTGGTCGCTGCCGCGGTAGCGCAGCGCGCGATGCCGCGGAACGAGGCCGCGCAGGCCGGGGACGCTGAGGCAACCTTCCCAGTCCTCCTCCAGTTCCGGTCCGAGTGGCTCGATCAGCGGGTTGACGAGCACCGTGCGCGGCACCGGCGGCGCGTCGGGATAGCGGGCGATCGGCTCGCCGGTGCCGAAGATCACCACCCGCAAGTCGACGCCGATCTGCGGCGCAGCGAGGCCGGCGCCGTCGGCGGCCTTCATCGTGTCGAGCATGTCGTCGACCAGCGCTAGCAGTTGCGGCGTGCCGAACTCGGCGACCGGCTCGGCCCGGCGCAGCAACCGGGGGTCACCCATGCGGAGGATTTCGCGGATCGTCATAGGGCCTTGGTCGATGGAGTGATGATGGTTGGTGCCGGATAGGTTAGCAGCTCGTGGTCAATGCCAAGGCACATGCCGGACATGGCATCATCGACGGATGGACCCCAACCTCTCCGTCGCCGTCGCCCTCGGCGCCTTCTTCGTCTGGGCGCTGGTGATCTGGAATCGCCTGGTCAGGCTCAAGGCCGCGGTATCGGCGGCGCTGGCCCAGCTGGATGCCGAAGCGCAGCGCCTTCGCGAGCTGGTGCCGCGCCTCGAGCAGCCGGCGCGCGCGCAGCTTCATCAAGAGCGCGAGACGCTGGCCGAGTTGGCCGAGGCGCGCGAGACCGCGCAGCGGGCAACGCAACCCGCGACCACCTCCACGGATGCCTTCGACGCCGGCGAAGCGCTATCGGCGCGCGTCGCTGCCGAGGACCGGCTGGCGGCAGCGCTGAACCGGCTGCTCGCCGGGGTGGAAACCCATCCGCAACTCAAGGCTGACCAGTCCCTGCAGCAGATCGCCGGCGAGCTCACGATCACCACCGACCGCATCGCCGCCCTCCGACGATCGTATGACCATGCAGCCGTCGCCTACAACGCCGCGCTGCAAGCCTTCCCGGCAGTGATGTTCGCCAGCACGCTCGGCTTCAAGCCGGCCGCCCCGCTCCGCTAAGCGGCCGAGCACGGGCCGTAGCAGCGATGGCTTTCTCCGCACAACACATGCGTCGTCGCGCCACTACGGGCACCTAAGCACAGCAATCGACACCGCAACCCTCAAACCTTCAACCGCTCGGCTGGTGGCAGCGGTGGCGGCGGGTGTCGGAGGTCCGGGCTGTTTGTGGGCCCCAACCCGCCATCAATGCGTCATCAGCACCGGCACGGTCATCGCCTCGAGCACCGCGCGGGTTGCCCCGCCGAGCACCCATTCGCGGGCGCGACTGTGGCCATAGCCGCCCATGACCATCATGTCGGCATCGAGGTCGGCGGCGGCCGAAAGGATGAAGGCACCGATGTCGCCGGTCTCGTCCCCATAGTGATGCGGCGTCGCCGCGATGCCATGGCGCTGCAGGTGGGCGATCAGGTCGTCCGGCCGCGCGTCCTGGGCACGCCCCCAGGTGGCGACGTGCACGCGCTCGGCCCGCTGCAGCAACGGCAATGCCGCGGCCACCGCCCGGGCGCTTTCGCGGGAGTCCTTCCATGCGACCATGATCGTGCGGCCGACGCCCCCGCGAAGACCGATATAGGGCACTACCAGCACCGGCCGGCCGCTGTCGATCAGCAGCGTCTCGACGAAATCGCCCGGCACGCCGGTCACCGCCTGCTGCTCCCGCTGGCGCTGCCCGACCACCACCAGATCGGCGTAGAGTGCGCGGCGCGAGACATCGCGCAGCGAGATCGCTTCGATCGGTTCCAGCCAGGTCGCGCGCCGCAACCCGCCGGCCACCGCGTCGTCGAACAGCTGCCTCGCCTCGCTGCGACGCGCGCCGTCGAGCGCGTCGAGCTCGCCCATCAGCGGCCCGCTCATGCCCTCCGCATACGGAAATTGCAGCGCCTGCGGCACCGCGCCGTAGATCGCCAGCACCTCGGCGTCATGCTGCTCGGCCAGCGCCTGCGCGGCCTGCAGGCGGGACTGGCATTGCGGCGACGGATCCAGATGTAAGAGGATCGACTTGATTGCGCTCATGGCAGTTCCCTTCCGTGGACTGTCCCGACAGCGATCATCTCACCGCAAGCGGGACCGATCATTGATGCCGGTCAAGCCGACGGCGCCATTGCGCGGAGTGTCCATCCACAGCCACCGGCGCGCCATCTCCGGCGGGAGCATCTCGACCTGTCGGGAGGGGTATGGCCATGCCTGGCTCCAGCCGGCCGGGGCATGCGGGTTGACCGACGCTGCAATTAGGTCTAAGGTTGAGCCATCGCTCGGTTCCACGATGGTCTGGTCACTCGCAGCACTTCCCGAAACGGAGAGTCCACCGCGATACCGGGTCCGCTCTGGAGAAGGCAGCCGCTACTCGCGGCTCAACACGGGGGCGCGGTAGATCCGCGCCCCTTTCCTTTGGCGCGGACGATCCGCGCCCCGTAGCTTGGGCGCGGTCGCTCCGCCCGGTCCGCACCGACGCCGCTGCTGTCGGCGCCCGCCACTTTCTTGCTCTCGGGGTTTTCCCGCGTTGGGCCAAGCTTTTGCGACCCTGGCCGGTCGGCCGACGCGTCTTGATTTACGATTCCGCCTGCTGCCGCCCCTATTCGGCGCGGCACCCTGCCATGAGCCCGGTAGCTGACGTTCCGGCGCCATCGGTCCTTCCCCGGTCACACAATGAGGCACGACAAAACATGGATCGTCGATCCGCACTCAAGAAGAGCCTGACGGCCGGCGCCGCCGTCGGCGCCGTCACGCTGGGCGCGCCGGCCCTGTCCCAGAACAAGCTGCAATGGCGCATGGTCACGACGTGGCCGAAGAACTTCCCTGGCCTCGGCGTCGGCGCCGAGAACCTGGCGAAGCGGATCAACGACATGTCGGGAGGCCGCCTGACCGTGCGGGTCTATTCCGCCGGCGAGATGGTCCCGCCGCTGCAGGCGCTGGACGCTGTGATCAACGGCACCGCCGAAATGAGCCATGGCGCAGCGTATTACTGGCAGAACAAGAACCCGGGTCTGTCGTTTTTTACGGGCGTGCCCTTCGGCATGACCGCCGGCGAGCACGCCGCCTGGGTCCGGCATCTCGGCGGCCAGCAGATCTGGGACGAGATCTATGACCAATTCGGGGTCCAGGGATTCATGTCCGGCAACACCAACATCCAGGCCGGAGGCTGGTTCCGCAACGAGCTCAAGGGCGTCGAGGACATCAAGGGCATGCGCTTCCGCACACCTGGGCTGGGCGGGCAGGTGTGGCAGAAGATGGGGGCCTCGGTGACCAACCTGGCCGCGGGCGAGATCTTCCAGGCGCTGCAGAGTGGCACGCTGGACGCGGCGGAATTCGTGGGGCCGTACAACGACCTCGCGCTCGGCTTCTACCAGATCTGCAAGAACTACTACTTCCCGAGCTTCATCGAGCCGGGGCTGGCCACCGAGGCGGTGGTCAACAAGTCGAAGTACACCGCCCTGCCGAAGGACCTGCAGGAGATCATCCGCAATGCCTGCCAGGCAGAGTACGACAACGTCGGCGCCGACTTCATCGCCAACGACCCGCGCGCGCTGCAGACCCTGGTCTCGAAGCACGGCGTCAAGATCCTGAAGTTCCCGGAGTCGATCCTCGAAGCCGGCGCGAAGGCCTCGCTCGAGGTGCTGAACGCGCTGCGCGGCGGCGACAACGCCCTTGCCAAGAAGACCGCGGACAGCTTCGTCTCGGCGCTGAACCTGATGCGCACGCGTACTGAAGGCACGGACACGCCCTACCTGCAGGCGCGCGAGAAGTACTTCAAGATCAGCTGAGTCCGCCAGCCCTCGCCTGCCCCGCCGCCGCGGCTGCGGGGACCGGCTTGGGCGGCATCGC
>JAEZQX010000545.1 GCA_023441105.1 Pseudomonadota bacterium
GCCGGCGGCGGCGCCCTTGCCGCGGATCTGCGTCAGCGCATCGGTGTCCTCCACCGCGATGCGCTGCACCTGGTCCCAGCACCATTCGCGCACGCAGCTCGAGACGATGGCCTTCAGGTCGGCCGGCAGCGCATCCCACTTGCCCTTGTTGACGGCGAACTCCTGCGACGGCATCGAATGGCCGATGCGGATCGACGTCTTGGCCACCTCGAAGAAGCCCATGCGATGGTTCATCGATTCGGTCGCCCAGTCGGCGGCATCGACCACGCCCTTGTCGAGCGCCGAATAGACCTCGCCACCCGGCACCACGATGATCGAGGCGCCGAGCTTGCTGATGATCTCGGCGAACATCCCCTGCGGGGTACGCACCTTGAGACCCTTGAAATCATCGGTGGTCTTGAGCGGCTTCTTCGACACCAGCGCCTCCTGGCCCCACCAGCTCACCCCGACCGGATAGACGTTGTAGCGGGCATAGGCCTCGCGCAGCATGTCCAGGCCGCCACGGTGGTAGTACCAGGCCTCCGCCTGCCAGGGATGCTGGTAGGCGAAGTTGAGGTCGCCGATCACCGAGAAGCCGGGATCCTTGCCGGCCCAGTAGACGGGCGCGGTCGACTGGGCATCCAGCACGCCGGCGGAGACCGCATCCAGGGTCTCGAACACGCCGACCACGGCACCGGCCGAGAACGGCTGGATCTCCAGCCGGCCGCCGGTGGCGGCGCTGACGCGCTTGCAGAAATCCTCGAACGCCTTGTAGGTGGTCTCGGATGCGCTCCACATCGACTGGGCGCGCCAGCGGATCTTCGGCTGCGACAGCGCGATGGCCGGGGCGCCGATGGCGGATGCCGCCGCCGCGGACGCGATGAAGTTCCGACGCGAGATGCTTCCTGCCATGTCTCCTCTCCTGGTTCGACCGGCCGGGGCGCGGCCGTTTGTTGGGATGCGTTGATATATCACAAAAATAGTAAACAACCGTCTGCGGGGCGTCAAATGGCGCGGCGAAAGCCGGCAGGCAGCCTTTGTTCGGAGGTGGGGAGAAGGGGTAGAGGCGTCGAGCGCCGAGGGCGCCTGCAGCAAGGGCGAGCCCGCCCAGGGGGGCGGAGGGGGTCGAACGGGACGCGCGAACGCGATCGCGCCGCTGCCTAGAACTTCTCGGACAGCGTGGCGCGGGTGAAACCTTCGACGTAGTCGAGCACCGCATCGGCGGCGGCACTCGCCTGGGCTTCGTCGCCCCGGGCGATGGCATCCATGACGTCGGCGTGGTGATCGCAGGCCAGCTCCAGGTCGCGGGCGGTGCGGTGGTGCAGATAGTAGAAGCGGCGCGACATGGCGTGGCAGGGTGCGATCGCGGTGGCAGCGAAGGGGTTGCGGGTGGCCTGCAGCGCGAGCGCCTCGGCCTGGATATGGACCCGGAAAAAGGCCAGCACATCGCCGCGATCGCCCGCTTCGCGCAGGGCGCGGGCGAAGTCGGCGAACTGGCGGGCCTCGGCGCCGGTACGGCGGCGGGCGGCGCGGGAGGCCACCAGCCGCTCGAGCTCGCGGCGCGTCTCCAGCAGCAGCAGCTGCCGTTCGACATTGATCTCGGTGATCTGCACGCCGTGGCGCTGCACGATGCGCACCAGATGGCAGGACTCGAGGCGCTTGAGCGCCTCCCGGACGGGGGTGCGGCCGAAGCCGGTGAGGTTGGCAAGTGCGCCCTCGGACCACATGCTGCCGGGCGCGAGCTGGTGGGTGACGATCATCTCCTCCAGCTTTTCCAATGCCTGGGCCGCCAGCCCCGGCCGCCTGAGGTTCGCTGCCACCGGCTGCTGCAGGGCCGCGACCGGCGACGGCGTGCTGCCGGGCGGCAGAGTGGCGGCGGGCGCTGGCGTGCCGCTCCGCGCGCTCCGGGCGCTGTTCGGGGCGGAGTCCGGGGAGCTGGTCTGAACTGCTGGGCGGGGGCTGGGATCGTTCACGGGATCGCTGTCTGCTCGGTCGATGCACGGCGCCGGTCCGCGCAGGCGCGGCTGCGCGGATCCCACACGCCGACTCGACCAAGTATGACATGCGGCACCCGGGCATAAACCCTAGGGCTCGCTGGCGGGTTGCCGGCCGGTTGGCGTCGGGAATTGCGGCAGAATCGGCTCTCCAGAGGTTGACCAACGATCACTGCCGGATCCCGGCGCGGAGACACCATCCATGACGCATCGTCGCCAATTCCTGCTCGGCGCAGGTGGACTGGCCCTGTCCAGCCAGCTTCCCGTTCGCGCGCAGTCCTTCCCCAGTCGCGCGGTGACCCTCTACTGCGCCTTTCCCGCCGGCGGCCCGACCGACCAGGTGTTCCGCGCCTTCGGCGAGGCCGCATCGCACACCCTCGGCCAGCCGGTGGTGGTGGAGAACAAGCCCGGCGCCGGCGGCACGCTGGCAGCGCTGGCGATGCGCAACGCCCGGCCGGACGGCTACACGCTGGCGCAGATGCCGATGGGGATGTTCCGCATCCCCCACATGCAGAAGACCCAGACCTTCGATCCCATCAAGGACTTCACCTACGTCATCAACCTGACCGGCTACACCTTCGGGCTGGTGATCCCCTCGGACTCGCCCATCAAGTCGATCAAGGAACTGGTCGAGTACGCCAAGAAAAATCCTGGCCAGTTCAGCTATGGCTCCACCGGCGTCGGCACGTCGCCGCACCTGGCGGTCGAGGAATTCGCCTCGCGCGCCGGCATCAAGCTGAACCACGTGCCGTTCAAGGGCAGCGCCGACCTGATGCAGGCGGTGGTGGGCGGGCACGTGATGTCCGCGAGCGATTCCACCGGCTGGGCACCGTACGTCGAATCGAAGCGGCTGCGCCTGCTGGCCACCTACGGCAGCAAGCGCACGCGGCGCTGGCCGGACGTGCCGACGCTCAACGAGCTCGGCTTCGAGACCGTGTCGGATTCTCCTTTCGGGCTCGGCGGGCCGCGCAACATGGATCCGCAGGCGGTCAAGGTGCTGCACGACGCCTTCCGCAAGGCGACCGAGGAGCCCAACGTCCTCAAGATGCTGGAGCGCTACGACCAGCCGGTGGTCTACATGAGCCCGGACGAATACACCGCCTGGGCCAAGAAGACTTATGAATCGGAGCGGGAGACCATCGAGCGGCTGGGGATGAAAGGGTCGATCTGACCTCACGGCTGCGGCCGTAGCTGTTGTACGATATATCGCGACGCGGCCATTCCGGCCGCGCTGAACGGAGCGCCATGTCGACGGCAGCATCGACCGACCGTGCCGGCCACGTCGTTCCTCGCGATCTCGGCGTCAGCGGCCACCTTTTACGCGGCGAGACGCTTGCCGACCAGGCCTACGAACGCCTGCGCCAGGGCATGATGAGCGGCTCCCTCAAGCCCGAGCAGGTGTTGAGCGTGCGCAGCGTCGCTGCGGCCTTCGGTGTCAGCCTGACGCCGGTGCGGGAGGCCATCCAGCGGCTGGTGGCCGAGCGGGCGCTGACCATCGAGAACGGCCGGACCATCCGGGTGCCGCGGCTCGATCTCGAGACCTATCGCGAGATCCTGCGGATCCGGCTGGAGCTGGAATACATGGCAGCCCGCGACGCCGCGGCGCGCATCGACGACGATGAGATCGATGCCCTGGAGCAGCTCGCCGAAGCGCACCGTGCGGCGATCGCGGCGGGCGACGCTTCCCGGACCCTGGCTGCCAACACCGAATTCCACCTGCGGCTGTACCGCGCCAGCGGTTGCGACATCCTCTGCGGGATCATCGAAAGCCTCTGGCTGCGGGTCGGCCCGACGCTCAACCTGCTGTTCCCGAAGTATTCCGGCAGCCTGCTGGGCCACGAGATGCACATGGTGGCGATCGAAGCCTTGCGCCGCCGCGACGGCGACACCGTGGGCCGGACGATGCGCGACGATCTGGTACACGGGTCGAAGTACCTGCTGCGGCTATTGAAGCCGTAGCGTTGAAGCCGTAGCGCTGCGCTGCCGCAGCGCGCCGGGGTGCCAGACGCCCCAAAATCGCTGCCGGCTTCACCGCCATTGACGATATATCAAGTAACACATAGCATCAGTCGGATTCTGCCAAGTCCAACCAACGCCCCCGGAGATCAAGCATGAAGCTCAGCCTGTCGCGTCGCGAATTCAACCTGGTGGCGTCCAAGATGGTGGCCACATCGGTGGCCGGCGGCTCGCTGCTGACGGCCGGCCGGGTGCTGGCACAGCCGAAGAAAGTCAGCCTGGGGACCTTCGGCAACATCGACGTGCAGAACTACATCCGCGCCAGCAAGAGCATGGCGAAGACCTTCGGCCCCGACACCGCGGTCGACTTCGTCACCGTGCGCGCGGGCTCTGAGGTTCTCTCGGCGATGGCGGGCGGCAGCCTCGACATGTGCAACGTCGGCTCGAGCCCGATGGTGGTGGGGTACGCCAACGGCGTGAAGGCATCGCTGGTGTACATCTACAAGAGCATCATCGACAGCGAATGCCTGGTGGTGCAGAAGGCGGCGGGCATCACCCGGCTCGCCGACCTGAAGGGCAAGCGGATCGGCCTGCCGTTCAATACCTCGGTCCATTTCGCGGCGCTGGCCGCGCTCAAGCACGCCGGCCTGGGCATCGGCGACGTGCAGCTGATCAACATGCGCGCCGACACGATCGCCTCGGTCTGGGCCCGGCGCGAGATCGATGCCGCCTACATCTGGATTCCGGTGCTGCCCAAGCTGGTGGAAGACAACGGCGCGGTGATCTTCAAGACCGGCGACCTGAACAACATCGGACTGGCGATGTTCGATGCCTTCCTGGTGCGCGACGAATTCAAGAAGCGGCATCCGGAGCTGGTCCTCGCCTTCCTGAAGGATTTCGAACGGATCGCCGCCGACTTCAAGAACAATCCCAAGGAAGTGGTCGCCACCATGACCACGTTCCTCGGTGTCGACGAAGCCACGGTGACGCGTTCGCTCAATGCCTTCTACCCGGTGCCGGCACGCGAGCAACTGACCGACAAGTGGCTCGGCAAGCCGGGCCAGAAGGATTCGGCGGTGGTCAAGACCCTGCAGGTGCAGGCGCAGTTCCTGAAGGAGACCGGCCAGATCGGCGCGCTGCCGGCGGACATGAACGGTCTCGTCGACAGCAGTTTCGTCGCGCAGATGGTCTGATCGATGCGGCAGGACCTGGCCGGGCGCGAGCCGGCGACGCAGGCAACTCCCGCAGGTCAGGCCGGCGGGGCCGCGCCGGCTGCCGGTGTCAAGGCGCGCTTCGAAGAAGTCTCCAAGCGCTTCGGCAGCGGGCCGGATGCGGTCCAGGCGCTGCAGCCGATCAGCCTGGACATTGCGGAGAATGCCTTCGTCTGCCTGGTCGGGCCATCGGGATGCGGCAAGACCACGCTGCTCAACATCCTTGCCGGCTTCGAGACCGCCACCAGCGGGCGGGTGCTGATGGACGGCCGGCCGGTGGAGGGGCCGGATGCCAGCCGGGGCGTGGTGTTCCAGCAGGGGGCGCTGTTCACCTGGATGAACGTGCTCGACAACGTCGCGTTCGGGCCGATCGCGACCGGCAAGTCGCCGGCGCAAGCCCGCGCCATCGCCGGCCGGTTCCTCGAGGTGGTGGGGTTGGCGGGGTTCGCCCGGCGCTATCCGTACGAGCTGTCGGGCGGCATGCAGCAGCGGGTCGGCATCGCCAGGGCGCTCGCCAACGATCCCGAGATCCTGCTGATGGACGAGCCGTTTGCCGCGCTGGATGCCCAGACGCGCGAGTTGCTGCAGGAAGAGATCAAGCGGATCTGGCAGAGCACGCGCAAGACGGTCCTGTGGATCACGCACAGCATCGAGGAGGCGCTGTTCCTGGCCACCGACGTGGTCGTGATGTCCGCCCGCCCGGGCCGCATCAAGGCGACCTTCAGGCCGCAGTTCGCGCACAGCGAGGATCCCGCGGTGGTCGCCAGCGCCGACTTCATGCGGATGAAGGCCGAGATCTTCGGCCTGCTGCGCGAGGAGGCCCTCGCGGCGCAGCGGCAGGAGGAGGCGCGATGAGCGCCAGTGCAACCGCTGCCGCGCGCCGCTCGCGCTGGATCAACCTCGCCTCGTTCGCCGGCCTGCTCCTGCTCTGGGTACTGATCACCGCGCCGCTGTTCGGTGGCCAGCCGCTGGTGGCGCCGCTGTTCCTGCCATCGCCGGCTTCGGTGTACGACACGTTCCTGATGCTGATGAAGAACGGCTACCAGGGCAAGACCTTGTGGCAGCACATCGGCATCAGCCTGTTCCGGTTCGGCGTCGCCTTCGGCGTGACCATCCTGGTGGCCGTGCCGCTGGGGCTGTGGATGGGCATGAACCGGACGGTCAAGGCGATCCTCGATCCGCCGATCGAGATCACCAGGCCGATGCCGAAGCTGGCGCTGCTGCCGCTGCTGATCATCTGGTTCGGCATCGGCGAGCTGTCGAAGATCGTGATCATCGTGCTGGCGCTGTTCCCGATCCTCTCGATCAGCGCCATGCAGGCGGTCGGCGGGGTCGGCCGGCGCAAGGTGCAGGCGGCGATGGCCCTGGGCGCCTCGCGGGCGATGATCTTCCGGCGAGTGATCTTTCCGGCCAGCCTGCCGGGCATCTTCACCAGCATCCGGGTGAGCATCGGCATCGGGGTGACGATGCTGGTGGGCGCGGAGCTGATCGCGACCAACGCCGGCATCGCCTACATGGCGATGTCGGCCTCGGATTTCCTGCTGACCAATGTCGTGATCGTCGGTGTGCTGATCATGGCGGTGCTCGGCTACACCCTCGACCTGCTGGCGCGGGCACTCGAGACCCGCATCGTCCACTGGGGCGGCAAGGAAGGCTGACGACATGAACAGGATACCGCGGCAAGGGACCGCATGGCCGCAACTGCAGGAACGGATGCGGCAGGCCGCGGCGCAGGACATCGACTGGCGGCGGGGACGGGCGCCGGCCTATATCCACTACGCCGGCGAAGACGTGCTGGAAGTCGCCAAGCAGGCCTACCTGATGTTCTTCTCGGAGAACGGGCTCGGTCCGCGCGCCTTCGGCAGCCTGGCGCGCTTCGAGGCCGACATCGTCGCGATGGGCCTGGGGCTGCTGAACGGCGGCCCCGAGGCCCGCGGCGCGATGACGACCGGCGGCACCGAGAGCATCTTCCTGGCGGTCAAGGCCGCCCGCGACCTGGCGCGCCGCGAGCGGCCGGATCTGGCCAGGCCGGAGATCGTGCTGCCCTTCAGCGCCCATCCGGCGTTCGACAAGGCGGCGCATTTCCTCGGGCTGGCGACCGTCCGCGTGCCGTTGCGCGCCGACTTCACCGCCGATCCGGCGGCGATGGCGGCGGCGATCTCGCCCGCCACGGTGATGCTGGTCGGATCGGCTCCGGCCTATCCGCACGGCGTCGTCGATCCGATCGGGGCGATCGCTGCGCTGGCCCGGTCGCGCGAACTGTGGATGCATGTCGATGCCTGCGTCGGCGGCTACATCGCGCCGTTCGCGCGGCAACTCGGCTACCCGGTCGAGGCGTTCGATTTCGCGGTCGACGGCGTCACCTCCATCTCCGCCGACCTGCACAAGTACGGCTATGCCGCGAAGGGCGCCTCGACACTGTTCTTCCGCGACGTCGCGTCGTTCGAGCTGATGGAATACCGCTTCGACAACTGGCCGCGCGGGCAGTACTCGACCCGCACCCTGGTCGGCACCCGCGGCGGCGGCGCCATTGCGGCCGCCTGGGCGGTGATGAACTATCTCGGCGAGGAAGGCTACCTGCGGGTGACCGAGCGGGTCATCGCCACCCGTCGCGCCATCGAGGAAGGCCTGAAGCCTCTCGGCCTGCAGGCGCTGGGCAGGCCCGAGCTGTCGATCCTGGCCTACGGCTCACCGCTGCACGACATCGCCGCCATCGGCCGGGGCCTCGGCGCGCGCGGCTGGATGGTCGGCCACGTCCGGCAACCGGACGGCATCCACCTGATGCTCAACCTGACGCACGAGCCGATCGTCAGCGAATACCTCGCGGACGTGGCGCAGGCGGTCGAGGAGGCGAAGGCCGCGGGAGCCGGCGGGGCCGGCGTGGTCGCCCGCTACTGAGGCAAGACCGAGCTGGGAGCCCAGGCTCCTAACGCGAGCCGCCGTAGCGGAACCGGCTCTGCGCGCGGGTGTCGACCGCCTCGCGGAACAGGGCCGCGATCGGCTGCAGGTCGTCGGCGTCGATGGCCTGGAAAGGGCGGCGGCGCCATTGGGCACAGGCTGCGCGGGCGACCTCGGCCTCGGGACTGATGGGCTCGATCGCCGCCTCCGGCCGCACCGGATCCTGGATGGCCGAGGGTGCAGCCGGCTGGGCGGCCTGGGCCGGTTGCCGGGGGGCGGGCGCCGCACTGGCGAGCGCCGGCAGCGCATCCAGTTGCGCGACCTGCTCCTGCGACTGCGATGCCTGCTCCTGCGCCATGCCGAGGGTGACCGCCTTCAGCTCCGTCGGCACCACGCGCAACTCGGGGGACTTGAGTTGCTGCAGGAACTGCAGGACGCGGGCGACATCCTCCGGCGACAGGTTCCGGATCTTCTTGATGAGCTGATTCTGTTCACGGGTCATCGGCTTGCGGCTTCCTCTAGCGAATGCGCGCCGTGCTTGCGGCGGCACTTCATGGCAGTTTGCGGAGCCGGCCACTGCAGTGCGGCTCCTGGAATGATTTATGCCACGTCCGCCGCCGGGGCAGGGCGGTTTGCCGATAGGTGGTCGCGTCGAAAGACCTGACGGCGGCCGGGTGGCGCTGCTCGCGCCGGCGCGATGGCCGGCGCCCGGCACCGGCCCCGCCGCGCAACGACAGGCTAGCCGGCGGTCCCGGTTCCCGGGGTGTAAGAGATCAGCTCCCAGCGGACCCAGTCGTCACGCAGGCGGACCCCACCCAGGTCATTGAAGAAGTTCTCGTGCTGGTACTCACCGGTCCATTCGCGACGCACCCAGCGATTGACCTGCGGCGCGTACCAGACCCGGTCGATCCTGGACGAATTGAAGCGGAAGACGTCCGGATAGTCGAACCAGATGTGGCGCTCGACTGCGATGCAGTCGAAGTTGCCCGCCGGGGTGGCGATCCTGGCGGTTCCGGCAACCTTGAGGCGCTGCATCCAGGCGTAGCTGCCGGAGTAGCCGGGGACGGTGTAGCGGGTCCGGCTGGTCTGGGCTTCGCCGACCCGGCCCGACTCCGGCACGATAGGCATGGGTTGCGCGAAATCCATGGCCAGGTCGTAGGTGGGCTCGACGTCCACCACCCAGGGTTGCGCGTAGCGCTCGACCAGGACCGCATCGCGCCTGGCGATCTCACCGGCGGTGGTGTCGCTGCGCGTGCGCCGCACATTGCAGGTGAGCGGCGATCCGGCGGTAACCGTGACCTCGACGTCGGCAAGCCGATAGCCGTTGTAGCGGTTGATTTCGCGATAGACCCAGCGGTCGCCGACCCGTACCTCGGGATGCGCGATTTCCACCGCCGGCCCGGCGGGCACGCGGGAAGTGGCGCAGCCGGCGAGACCGGCCGCCAGCATGGGCGTGGCGAGGGTTCCCGCGCCGGCGAGGAGCAGGCTGCGGCGTCCGGGGTTGGCCTTGTCGTTCGACTTGATCATCGGGATCTCCTTGATCGTCTCTGATGCCCACACAAGACCCGCAAGCGAGCTGCCTCAGACCGGCATCGGCTTGCGTTCGTTCAGGTACAGCAGGCCCTTGATCATCCGGTACAGATACCAGATGGCCGGCAGGAAGAACAGGAACGAGAAAATGCCCAGGGTCAGCATCACCGGGATGGCGAGCACGACGAGCCAGAACAGCGTCCACCAGAACGTCCGGATCTGCCAGGTGAAATGGCTCTCGAAGATCGTGCCGCGCGCCGACGGCCGCTTCACGTAGTTGATGATCAGCGCCACCACCGACAGGATGCCCAGGGAGAGCAGCAGTCCGGCGATGTGCAGGCCGTAGTCCAGCATGGCGGTACGCGCGAGGGAACCCTCGCGCGCGTTGTCGATGGTGTCGATGGTCTGGTTCACTGAGCGCGCTCCGTCGGGGTTGGCGTGCCGGGTATATGGAGGTCTGTCACCGGATATCAATCTGAGCCTCAATCGAATCGGGCCTGTCGGGGCCGGTCGCCGCAGCGCTGCGCAAAGCCCGACGGGCGCTGCCGTCGTGCCGGCGGCGGGCTTCCTCCCATCTTACCGCCTGCGCGAACGCCTGGGGCGCGCCGGGCTTTCGCTGCTACGGCGGGGCCGCTAAGATGTGGCGACGTCCGGCCGGTCGCATCCGTCCGGACCGCCCGGCCGCGGCGCCTGCGCTGGCCGCACTGCACAAGAATCGGACGGAGACGTGATGAAACCCAGCAGACTGCTCGAGCTGTTCACCTGCGGCGCCCTGCTTGTCGCCGCCTTGCCCGCCCTGGCCGCGAACCATCCGCCGCCCAAGGAGGGAGAGTACGTCATCGAGAACTTCCGCTTCCATACCGGCGACGTCCTGCCGAAGATGAAGCTGCACTACCGCACCATCGGCGATCCGGCAGGCGATCCGGTGCTCATCCTGCACGGCACGGCCGGCTCGGGCGCGAGCATGCTGGTCGACGGCTTCGCCGGGGCGCTCTTCGGGCCCGGGCAGCCGCTGGATGCCAGCAAGCACTACATCATCCTGCCGGACGCGATCGGCACCGGCAAGAGCACCAGGCCGTCGGACGGGCTGCGCGCGGGCTTTCCCAAGTACAACTACGACGACATGGTGGAGGCGCAGTACCGCCTGGTGAAGGAGCACCTGGGCATCCGCCACCTGCGCCTGGTCATGGGCAACTCCATGGGCGGCATGCAGACGTGGCTGTGGGGCATGCGCTATCCCGACTACATGGACGCGCTGGTGCCGATGGCCTCGCTCCCGGCGCCGATGTCGGGACGAAACTGGATGCTGCGGCGCATGCTGATCGATTCGATCCTCACCGATCCGGCCTGGAACAACGGCAACTACACCGAGCAACCGCCCACCGTCCGGATCATGAGCTTCTGGTTCTCGACCGCTACCTCGGGCGGCAACCAGCGCCTGCAGGCGCTCGCCCCGAACGGCAAGGCGGGGGACGACTACGTCGACAAGCGGCTGGCCGCGCAGAAGGTCGGCGACGCCAACGACCTGCTGTTCCAGTGGTCGTCATCGCGGGACTTCGATCCCACCGCCAACCTCGACAAGATCACCGCGCCGCTGCTGGCGATCAATTCGGCCGACGACGAGCGCAACCCGCCCGAGCTGGGGATCTTCGAGCGTGAGATGAAGCGGATCCCGAAAGGCCAGGTCTACATGATCCCCGCCAGCGCCGAGACCACCGGTCACGGCACGACCGGCGGCCAGGCAAAGCTGTACGCCGAGCCGCTGGCGAAGTTCCTGGCGTCGGTGCCGAAGCGCGTCGCGCCCTGAGCGCGGCACGCAGCACGAAAGGCGGTTCGACCCGGCGCTTGTGCGCCCTCAGGTGCGCCCTCAGTCGACCGCCTTGACCATGTCCTCCACCACCTTCTTGGCGTCGCCGAACACCATCATCGTCTTGTCCATGTAGAACAGCTCGTTGTCGAGTCCGGCATAGCCGGACGCCATCGAGCGCTTGTTGACGATGACGCGGTGCGCCTTGTGGACCTCGAGGATCGGCATGCCGGCGATCGGCGACTTCGGATCCTTCGCTGCCGGGTTGACGACGTCGTTGGCGCCCAGGACCAGCACCACGTCGGTGTCGCCGAACTCCGAGTTGATGTCCTCCATCTCGAACACCTGGTCGTACGGCACCTCGGCCTCGGCGAGCAGCACGTTCATGTGCCCGGGCATCCGGCCGGCGACCGGATGGATGGCGTAGCGCACGTCGATGCCCTTGCCAATGAGCTTGTCGGTCAGCTCCTTCAGCGGGTGCTGTGCCCTTGCCACCGCCAGGCCGTAGCCGGGGACGATGATCACCCGATCGGCGTTGGCGAGCAGGAAGGCGCCGTCGTCGGCCGAGCCGGACTTGACCGGCCGCTGCTCCTGGCTGCCCGTGGCGACGGTGGTGGCCTCGCCGCCGAAGCCGCCGAGGATCACGTTGAAGAACGACCGGTTCATCGCCCTGCACATGATGTAGGACAGGATCGCGCCGGACGATCCGACCAGCGATCCGGCCACGATCAGCATCGGGTTGTTGAGCGAGAAGCCGATGCCGGCAGCCGCCCAGCCCGAGTAGCTGTTGAGCATCGACACCACGACCGGCATGTCGGCGCCGCCGATCGGGATGATGATCAGCACCCCGAGCACGAAGGCGAGGATGGTCATCAGCCAGAACGGCGTCCATTCCTGCGTCAGGAAGAACCAGGCGCCACAGGCGAGCATGATGATCGCCAGGACGAGGTTGAGCAGGTGCTGGCCGGCGAAGGTCACCGGGGCGCCCTGGAAGAGGCGGAACTTGTACTTGCCGGAGAGTTTGCCGAAGGCGATCACCGACCCCGAGAAGGTGATCGCGCCGACGAAGGTGCCGATGAACAGCTCGAGACGGTTGCCCACCGGGATCGGCTCGCCGCGGGCGACGATGTTGAACGCCCATGGCTCGGCCACCGCCGCGATGGCGATGAACACCGCCGCCAGGCCGATCATCGAATGCATGAAGGCGACCAGCTCCGGCATCTTGGTCATCTCGACCCGCTTCGCCATGATGGTGCCGGCGGTGCCGCCGACGATCACGCCGAGGAACACCCAGGCCAGGCCGCCGCTACCCGCTTCGCCCTGCAGCTTGATGATCAGGGCGAGGGTGGTGAGGACGGCGATCCCCATGCCGACCATGCCGAAGGTGTTGCCGATCCGGGAGGTTGTCGGGTGGGACAAGCCCTTCAGCGCCTGGATGAAGCATATCGATGCCACCAGGTAAAGCAGGACGACGAGGTTGAGGCTCACCGA
>JAEZQX010000062.1 GCA_023441105.1 Pseudomonadota bacterium
TCCTCGCCCTCCGTCGCACGGCTGGCGACTCGCTCGCCGCGCTGGTCCTGGCGACGGCGAGGGCCGCGGCCACCGCGGTCGGCGCTTTCGGCCGCGCCGCCGTTGGCCCGGTCGCCCGACTGGACGCCGGTGTCGGCAATGACCTGATCGCGTTCCGACAGGTTCTCGTCGCCGATGCCGATGCCGCTCGTGCCGATTGCTGCCACGCCGCCGGCGTCGCCCGCAGCGGTGCCCTGGCCGCGCCCGCGCGATCCTTCATCGCGACCCTGCCGATCCCGGCCACGGCCGCGCTCGCCTCGGTCGGCGCGATCGCGATCCGCGCCGCGGTCACCGCGCTCAAGGCGCTCGCCGCGATCGGCGGCGGCCCGCTCGCCACGCTCGGCGCGTTCGCCACGTTCCGCGCGGTCGCCACGCTCTGGCCGATCGCCACGCTCTGGCCGATCGCCACGCTCGACGCGCTCGCCACGACGCGAGTCGCCCCGATCGCCGCGCTCGCGACGCTTCTCACCGCGACCTTCGCCGCGACCTTCAGCCCGCTGGCCGTCGCCTCGGCCGCCGTCGCGGCGGCCCTGGCCCCCGCGGCCGCCACGGCCGGTACCTTCGCCATGGCCCTGGCGGGCGGCGCGGCCGGTCTCGGTTGCGGCCGCCTGGCCGGCGCCGGCGGTGGTTGCCGACGTGCCCGGACGCAGGGTCGATTCATTGGCCGCACCGCGCCGGAACAAGTTGAGGATCATGCCGATCAGGCCGGGCTGGGGAGCCGGCGCCGGCAAGGCCGGAAGCGACGTGCCAACCGCGCTGTCGGCAGGGGCGGGAACCGGCCGCTGCAGCGGTGCCGGCGGCGGCTGTTCGGGGCGGATGCCCTTGACCACCGCTTCCTGCTTCGCCGCCGGTGCGGCGAACTTGCTCTCCAGGTAGGTATCTTCCTCGTCCGGCTTGTCGGCGAGGCTGTAGCTCATGCGGTAGCTCGACAGCCGATCGTCGTCGTGCTTGAGGCGCTCGAGCTTGTAGTGGGGCGTCTCGATGAACTTGTTCGGGATCAGCACGATCTCGACCTTGAGCCGTGCCTCGAGCTTGGCGATCTCCGCCCGCTTCTCGTTCAGCAGATAGGTCGCAACCTCGACCGGCACCTGCGCGTGCACGGCGGCGCTGTTCTCCTTCATCGACTCCTCCTGGATCACCCGCAGCACGTGCAGGGCGGAGGATTCGACATCGCGGATCACGCCGGTGCCGTTGCAGCGCGGGCAGGTGATGTGCGTGCCTTCGTTGAGGGCAGGGCGCAGGCGCTGGCGGGAAAGCTCCATCAGGCCGAAGCGCGAGATCTTGCCGGTCTGCACCCGCGCCCGGTCCACCTGCAGCGCGTCCTTCAGGCACTGCTCGACTTCGCGCTGGTTGCGCGAGTTCTCCATGTCGATGAAGTCGATCACGATCAGCCCGCCGAGGTCGCGCAGCCGCATCTGGCGCGCGACTTCCTCGGCCGCTTCCATGTTGGTGCGGAACGCCGTCTCCTCGATGTCGGAGCCGCGCGTGGCGCGGGCCGAGTTGACGTCGATCGCAACCAGCGCTTCGGTGTGGTCGATCACTACCGCGCCGCCGGAGGGCAGCGGCACGATCCGCGAGTAGGCGGTCTCGATCTGGTGCTCGATCTGGAATCGCGAGAACAGCGGCGTGTTGTCACGGTAGCGTTTGACGCGGCCGACGCTGTCGGGCATCACATGGCCCATGAACTGGCTGGCCTGGTCGTAGATGTCGTCGGTGTCGACCAGGATCTCGCCGATGTCGGCGGTGAAGTAGTCCCTGATGGCGCGGATCACCAGGCTCGATTCCTGATAGATCAGGAATGCGCCGGACGCCGACTTGGCAGCGGAATCGATGGCCCGCCACAGCTGCATGAGGTAGTTGAGGTCCCACTGCAGTTCCTCGACCGAGCGACCGATACCGGCGGTACGGGCGATCAGGCTCATCCCCTGCGGGATGTCGAGCTTGTCCATCGTCTCGCGCAATTCCTGGCGATCCTCGCCCTCGACGCGACGCGAGACGCCGCCGCCACGCGGGTTGTTGGGCATCAGGACCAGGTAGCGGCCGGCGAGCGACACGAACGTGGTCAGGGCGGCGCCCTTGTTGCCGCGCTCTTCCTTCTCGACCTGGACGATCAGCTCCTGGCCTTCGGAGATCACGTCCTGGATGCGGGCCTTGGAGACCTCGACGTCCTGCTTGAAGAACGAGCGGGAGATCTCCTTGAACGGCAGGAAGCCGTGGCGCTCCTCGCCGTAGTTGACGAAGCAGGCTTCGAGACTGGGTTCGACCCGTGTCACGACGCCCTTGTAGATGTTGCTCTTGCGGCTCTCCCGGCCAGCCGACTCGATATCAATGTCGATCAGCTTCTGGCCGTCGACGATCGCAACCCGTAGTTCTTCTGAATGGGTCGCGTTGAACAGCATGCGTTTCATGCCTTGACTCCAACGTGCGCACCCGGGCGTGGCGTGCGCAGCCAGCGAGCAAGAGGCAACGCGGTCGGCGAACCGACCGTATCAAACGACAGTAGGGCGACGGGGGAAGGAAGAATGCCAATCTGGCCTGGGCAGCGCGATCGCGGCTCCACGGCGGGTCACCGGCATGGACGGGAGGTCCAGGGGGCAGGTGCTTGACATTCAGCAATCCGGACACCGACCCAGCGCCGGGCCCGAGGCTCCGATGCTGCGGTCAACAGCTTTCGTTTGTTCGATTTCTTCTTTTCGAATCATCGACGTCATTCTTGCCCGCGCGTCGAACAATTCGACGCCGCGTTGAATCCAGGTCCTGGCAGTTCGGCGGTGGCGGCAGCCGGGCTCATGTCGCAATGCTCGTCGTTCAAGTCTTCTGCCGGCGGGACCTTAGCGGGTCGCGCCGCGTGAAAACGAAGTGCGGGAGAAATGCGGGATAGCATTGGTGGCCGGATCGCGGCTCCTCTCGGGAACGCCGCCTTGATCGCCGTACACTGAATGCCTACAACAGGCCAGCCCTTGCGGGCCACCACCTTTCAGGCCAGTAACCTCGCAAAATTATATCTGGATGAAGCCGTTACGTGCAAAACCTGAGGCCCGCTCTGCGGCCGGCCCGACGCCGCCCGATGAACGGGCGCGTCCTGCGGTCATGCACCTTACGGTGGGCGAGCAGTCGGAGGGGCAGCGGCTGGACAACTTCCTGCAGCGGCAGCTGAAGGGGCTGCCCAAGAGCCTGGTCCATCGCATCATCCGCACCGGCCAGGTCCGCGTCAACGGCCGGCGGCAGGATGCCGACCACAAGATCGAGCTCGGCGATGACGTCCGGATCCCGCCGGTCACCCTCGAGGCGGGCGTCGAGCCGGGGCGGGGACCGGCCACCGCCATCAGGCCGCTGGCTGCCGGCCAGGTGCCGGTGCTGTTGGAGGATGAAGCGCTGGTGGCGTTCGACAAGCCTGCCGGGCTGGCGGTGCATGGCGGCAGCGGCATCCAGGCCGGCCTGATCGAACAGCTGCGCGCCAGTCGGCCGCAGGCGCCGTTCCTGGAGCTGGTGCACCGGCTCGATCGCGACACCTCCGGCATCCTGCTGGTCGCCAAGCAACGCAAGGCGCTGGTGGCGCTGCATCGCGCCCTGGCAGAGGGGCGCATCCACAAGCGCTACCTGGCGCTGGTGAAGGGCTACTGGGGTCGCGCCGCCCCGAAGACGTTGAACTTCCCGTTGCATCGTTACGTTGCCGGCGACGGCGAGCGGCGGGTGCGAGTCCAGGCGGAAGGGCAGGCGGCCAGCACCCGGATCCACCTGGTGCGGCATATCGCCAGCCCCGGGGTCGAGGGCGTGCCACCCAGCCTGAGCCTGCTGGAATGCGAACTGCTGACCGGGCGGACCCACCAGATCCGCGTGCACCTCGCACAAGCGGGATTTCCCATCCTCGGCGACCAGAAGTACGGCGACTTCGCCCTCAACAAGTTGCTCGCCAAGCTGGGCCACCGGCGGATGTTCCTGCATGCCTTCCGCCTCAGCGGTGAGCATCCGGTCGGCGGAACGGCCCTGCGGATCGAAAGTCCCGTCCCGAAGGAATTCGCGGCGCTGGAGGAAGATCTGTCCAAGGCCTCCGGATCGCTCATCCTGAAGTGATACTTGAAGTCTCCGGCGCCGTCCGGAGTTAGCGTGATACTTCACTTTAAGTAAGTGCGAGAATACACGCATAATCAGAAGGTTGCATAAAACTAGAGAAGTAAATACTCATGAAGAATAGACAAGTTCATCCAGTACTTCAAGTCCCGTTTCCGCGGTCCGCGCGGGCCGGCAGCCGAGCCTGCCGGCAGGCCGGCGCCCGGGTACGAACCGGAAGTCGGCGATGAGCGCCAACATGCCGCCCCCGCCGCCTTCGATGAGCTACGACGGCCGCCCGCGCAGCACTGCCGCGTCGGCACCGGCGGCCGATCCGCACTGGCAGCGCAGCCTGATCGAGGAGCTGGCCCGTGATGCGCTGGTCGAGCGACGCCGCGCGCGCCGCTGGCGGATCTTCTTCCGCTTCCTCGGCATTGCCGTGCTGCTGCTGGTGATCGCCGGCGGCATGGGGCTCCTGGGCGGCGGCGAGCGTTCCGGCACCGGGCGGCACACCGCGCTCATCGAGATCAACGGCGTCATCGAGTCGGGCGGCGAAGTCGACTCCGATGCCGTCAATGAAGCGTTGCGCCAGGCGTTCAAGGACCGCCAGACGGCGGCAGTGGTGATGCGCATCAACAGTCCGGGCGGGAGCCCGGTGCAGGCCGGCATCATCAGCGACGAGATCAAGCGGCTGCGCAAGCTCTATCCCTCGATCCCGCTCTACGCGGTGGTCGAGGAGATGTGCGCCTCCGGGGGCTACTACCTGGCCGCCGCGGCCGATCGCATCTTCGTCGACAAGGCGAGCCTGGTTGGTTCGATCGGCGTGGTGATTGAAGGATTCGGGCTGACCGGCTTGATGAACAAGGCCGGGGTGGAACGGCGGCTGCTCACCGCCGGCAAGAACAAGGGCTTTCTCGACAGCTTCTCGCCGCTGGCGCCCGAGCATCGCGCCCATGCGCAGTCGATGCTCGACGAGATCCACCAGCAGTTCATCAAGGTGGTGCGGGACGGCCGCGGTGCCCGCCTGAAGGAGTCGCCGGACCTGTTCAGCGGCCTGTTCTGGACCGGCGAGCGCAGCATCGAGCTCGGCCTTGCCGACGAGCTCGGCTCGCTCGATACGGTCGCCCGTGACGTCGTCAAGGCGGAGGACATCGTCGATTTCACCCGTCGCGGCAATGTTGCCGAGCGCCTCGCCAAGCGGCTCGGGGCGACGATGGGCATGATGATCGGCCGGGAGCTCCGGCTGCTCGACGAGGCCCCGCGGCTGCACTGAGCGGTCTCAGCACAGGAACAAGAAGACGGCCGGCAGCTTGCGCGGCAGCGCCGGCGGCGCCCGGCGCCAGGCTGCCACCGGCCGGCAGCGCACCGACTCGCCGGCGCCGGTAAGGTCGACGGCGATGCACAGGCGGGCGCTGGCGGGCAGCGCCTCCAGCAGGCCGTCGGCCATCGCCTGGTTGCGGTAGGGCGTCTCGATCAGCATCACCGTCTCGCGTTCGGCGGCGGAGCGGCGCGCCAGGATTTCGAGCGCTTGGCGGCGCTCCGCCCGGTCCACCGGAAGGTAGCCCTGGAAGCTGAAGCGCTGGCCATTGAGGCCGCTGGCCATGAGGGCCAGCAGCAGGGACGACGGCCCGATCAGCGGCTGGACTTCGATCCCTGCCGCATGGGCCGCCGCCACCAGTTGCGCACCCGGATCGGCGACCCCGGGGCAGCCGGCGTCCGACAGCAGGCCTACCGTCTCGCCCTGCGCCATCGGCGCCAGCCACTCGGCCCAGTCGGTCCGGGTGTCCGCCGGCGGCAGGGCGCGCAGCTGCAGCGATTGCAGCGGCTGCAGCGTCGGCAGGGCCTTGAGCCAGAGGCGCGCGGTCTTGGGGGTTTCGACGTAGTAGCGGCCGAGGCCCGCCGCGAGCACCCGATCCGGTTCGCAGAGCCAGGGCCGCGGCTCCGCTGACTGCTCCAGGGGCGCCGGGATGAGCAGGAGGCGACCCGGCCGTGCGGCGGCGGTCAATCGACTACCCTCGGGACGCTGCGCGTCCATGGAGCCCCCCGGCCGGAGGC
>JAEZQX010000088.1 GCA_023441105.1 Pseudomonadota bacterium
GCGCGAGGCGGTTGCCGAATGCCAGCTGGTGGTGGCGGTGAGCGCGGCGCCGCGCGAATTCGGGCCGCCGCCGCGCACGCCGGCCGAAGTGGCGGCGGAGGCGATCGATCAATTGCAGCTCGGTCGGGTGAGTCGGGTCGCGATGGTGTTCGGCACCGAACGTACCGGACTGCTGATCAGCGAGATGCAGATGTGCCAGGCGCTGGTCAGCATTCCGGCGAATCCGGATTACTCGTCGCTCAACCTCTCCCAGGCGGCGCAGATCATCGCCTTTTCGCTGCGCCAGCAGCTGATGCTGTCGCCACCCGCCTCGTCGGCGCCGGAGGTGGCGGACGAGCCGCTCGCCAGCCATGCCGACGTCGAGCGGCTGCACGGCCATATCGAGCGCGCCCTGGTCGCGATCGGCTATCTCGATCCCGCCGAGCCGAAGCGGCTGCTGCCGCGGCTGCGGCGCCTGTTCTCCCGCACGCGGCTCGAACCCGCCGAGGTCGACCTGCTGCACGGCATCTGCAGGCAGATGGAGAAGGTCGCGGCCGCGGTGGCCAAGCACTGAGTCGCGCGGGATCCGCCGGCGGCGAGCCTGGCGGCGACGCTGCAGCGTCACGCGCTCATCGATTCGGTACCGACCCGCCCAGCACCGCGAGCGGCAGCACCTCGCCGCGCGGCGGCTCGGCCGACCAGTCGCTCAGCACCCAGCGCCGGCGTTGCTCCCAATCGTGCAGCATCGGGCGGTGCGTGTGGCCGTGCACCAGCAGCGTCGCCGCGAACCGCGTCAGCAGCGCGTCGACCGCCTCCTGGCTGACGTCGCCGACCGTCTCGGTCGCCGCCTGGGCCTGCATGCTCTGCTTCCTCAGTGCCCGCGCCATCTCGAGGCGCTCGGCGACCGGCCGCTCGAGGAACTGCTGCTGCCAGCCCGCCGAGCGGCACAGTGCCCGCCATTGCTGGTAGCGCACGTCGTCGGTGCACAGCGCATCGCCGTGGCTCAGCACGACGCGCCGTCCCGCCACTTCGATCAGCGTCGGATCCGCCAGCAGCACCGCGCCACAGCGCGCGCTGAAGCGGGGAAGATCCGGCTGCGCCGGCAGCGGCACGTCGAGCAGGAAGTCGCGGTTGCCCTGCATCAGGAAGGCCCGGCCGCCGGCGGCGGTGAAGGCCGCCAGGCGGTCGGCAAGCGCCTGCGCAACCGCCGGCTGGTGGTCGTCGCCGACCCAGTATTCGAAGATGTCGCCCAGCAGGAAGAGGGCGGGGGCGCCGGCATCCGCCGCGGCGAGTGCCGCGGCCAGTGCGACGTCGAGACGTTCGAAGAAGCGCGCGGCCGACGCCGGCTGCGCGTCGTTGAGATGCATGTCGGAGGCGAACCAGGCCGCCGCGGCGCTGGCGATGCGCAGCGCCGGCGACGACGCTGTCGCCGATGTGGCCGATGTGACCGAAGACGCCGGCATGGGCGCGGGTTCCGCGGCTGCCATGCCGGCCTGCCTGCGGCCCAGGCTCTTAGCTGCCGACGCGGGTGACGGACTCGATGGTCACCGCCTCGGCCGGGACGTCGCCGTGCGGCCCGCTGCGGCCGGTCTTCACCTTGGCGATCTTCTGCACCGTGTCCATGCCCTTGACCACCTTGCCGAAGACGGCATAGCCGTTGCCGTCGGGGTTGGGGAAGTTGAGGCTGGCGTTGTCGACGGTGTTGATGAAGAACTGCGCGGTGGCCGAGTCCGGGACGCTGGTGCGGGCCATGGCGATCGTGCCGGTGTCGTTCTTCAGGCCGTTGCGCGACTCGAGGGGGATCGACGGACGGGTGGGCTTCTGCTTCATGTCCTTGTCGAAGCCGCCGCCCTGGATCATGAAGTTGCCGATGACGCGATGGAAGATGAGGCCGTTGTAGTGCTTGTCGTCGACGTACTTGAGGAAGTTCTCCACCGTCTTCGGCGCCTTTTCCGGGTAGAGCTCGATCACGATCTCGCCGAGCGAGGTCTTCATCAGGACCTGCGGATTGCCGTCGGCGGCGCCGGCTTCGCCGGGCGGCACGACCAGCATCATGGCGCCGGTGGCGGCCGCGAGCAGCGAGGCGAGGAGCGACTTCTTGAAGGGGAATCTGGTCATCGTTGCGGACTCCGGAGGGTGTTGGTCGAAGGGTTGGGCGAGAGGATCCTCATCGACCCGGCACCGGCCGGGTGGATGGTGCGCTGGCGGGTTGGACGCCGACCTGGCTGACCAGCTTCAGCTTCGGGGCGATGGTGCGGTTGGCGGGTTCGAGCTCGAGGGCCCGGCGATAGCTTCGCGCGGCGAGCTGCGCGTGGATGTCGCCGAGGTTCTCGTGGGCCAGCGCATAGCCGGGGACGGCGCGAATGGCATCCTCCAGCGCGATCCGTGCCTGGTCCAGCTTGCCCTGCGCCGCCCGGACCACCGCGAGGTTGTTGTACGGCTCGGGCAGCTCCGGGAATTCCTGCGTCAGGTCCATGAAGGCGGCTTCCGCGTCGGCCAGCCGATTCAGCTGGTTCAAGGCCATCGCCCGGGTGAAGCGCAGCTGCGCGTCGTTGGGAAAGGTCTTGAGGGCGGTTTCGGAGATCTCCAGCGCGCGTGGTGCGTCGCCGCCGCGCAGGGCCGCCTGCGCGCTGTCGTGCGGCCGGGTCTGCGC
>JAEZQX010000095.1 GCA_023441105.1 Pseudomonadota bacterium
GCGCGAGGCGGGCAGCCATCCCGCGGCTACGCGCCGGTCCACGCCCCGGCGCCGCCTCAGTACCACGCGCCCGCGCGGCACCAGCCGCCCGCCCGGGACTACGAGCCGCCGCGCTTCCAGTCGCCCAGAGGGCACTACGAGCCGTCGCGCTTCCAGCCGCCGTCGCCACGGGTCGACTATCGCTTTCGTGATTCGGATCGCCACTACCTGCAGCGCCACTATCGCTCGTCGCTGCGCACGGTCCGGGTCGACCGCCGGCCGGTCTTCCTGCCGGGGCGTGTCATCCCGCCGATGTACCGGCCGCAGTTTGCGGTGCTGCCGGCGCATGTGCATCGCCACCTGCCGCCGCCCCCCCGCGGCTACCGGGTCGGCTACTACGAGGGTTACAGCGTGGTCTACGACCCGGTGACCTTCACCATCCTCAGCGTACTCGATCTGCTGATCCGCTGACCGGCGGCATCACACGAAGTTGATCCCCGGGCGGAAGGTGCCGGCCGCCCGGAGGATCGAGCCGAGCTGCGCTGCCTGCATCTCGGTGCCCGAGACCCCCTGCATCCGCTGCATCTTGCGCGACTCGTGGATCGAGCCGTCGCGCGCCACCGCGCGGACTTCGGCGATGGCCACGTCCAGCGCCGGGTCCGCCTCGAGGACGGCACGGCAGCGATCGAGCCCGACGGTCGCCAGGGCACAGGTGGTCATGGTGTTGACGTTGCGCGGGAAGAGCCGCGCGATCCCCCGGGCGGGGCCATCGTAGAGGATGGTGCGGCCGGCGATGGAGGCGCGCTCGATGCCCGAGGCGCCATAGTCGATGTTGTCGGGATGCTTGCGGAAGGTGATGGTCACCTCGGTCCACGCGTCGCGCATCTCGACCAGGTTGTCGAGGCCGATCAACGCGCCGTGCGGGATGAACAGGCGGCGACCGGAGGCAAGCGCTGCGGCTGTCAGTGCCGCCTCGGTGCCCGGCTCCGCCAGCGCGTTGACCGACAACGGCAGGTAGTCGGCATGGGCGAGGAAGCCCGCGCCGTGGCGATGGCTGACATCCGGATGCGCGCATTCGACGATCAGGTCGGGCGCGAAGCGACGCAAGTCTTGCAGCGATGGCGCGACCAGCGACTGCGGCAGGTCCTGCAGCTTGCCGATGTCGCGGGCATGCACGAAGGCCAGCTCCAGCCCGAGCTCGGGACGGTTGCGGATCGCCTGCACCACATGGCGTCCGATGAAGCCGAAGCCGATCACGCCGACGCGAACCCTGGTATGTGTCATGGTTTCGATCCTCTCAGCAGTGGCCAACCAATCGTGGCCAGCACGAACAGGGCAGTGGCCATCTTCAGGTCCGACGGCGCCAGGCCGAGAGCCAGCGCGAACGAGCTCAGCTGGTAGTAGACGATGGCGCCGACGACCGGCGCGGCCAGCTGCGCCACCTGGGTCCGGCGGCCGGTCAGCGACTCGCCGATGATCACCGACGCCAGCCCGTTGACCAGCATGCCGAAGCCCATGCCGACGTCGGCGTAGCCCTGGCTCTGCACCAGCAGCGAGCCGGCCAGGGCGGTGAAGGAATTGGCCAGCCCCAGGCCGACGACGGTATAGGAGACGACGTCGATCCCCAGCGCCGGGGCCAGCTGGGTGTTGGCACCCACGCCACGCAATCCCAGCCCGGCCTGCGTACGCAGTCCCCAATGGAGCAATGCCAGCAGCGCCAGCTGCAAGGCCGCGAAGAACGCGATCTGCAGCGCCAGCGAACCCATGATGGCGGTGCTGATCCAGTCGTAGATGCTCGGCAGGCCGAACACCGAGGTGTTCGGCTTGCCCATGATCCGCAGGTTCACGCTCCAGAGCATGGTGATGGTGAGGATGCCCGCGAGCAGCGAGTGGACCTTGAACTTCAGGTGGATCGAGGCGGTCACCGCGCCGGCCGCGAAACCGCAGGCGATCGCCGCCGCGGTGGCGGCGAGCGGATGCAGGCCCGCCACCAGCAGGGCGGCGGTCACCGCGCCGCCGAGCGGCAGGACGCCCTCGCTCGACAGGTCGGGCAGGTTGAGGATGCGAAACGGAATCATCACCCCGAGGGCGACGAAGGCGTAGAGCAGGCCTTGCGCCAGGGTCACCGGGACCAGGTTGATCCAGGTCTGGAGCACTTCCGGGCCGATCATGGCTGGGCCCCGTCGCGCCGCGCGCTGTCCCACGAGCCCGCCTCCGGGCGGCCGGCCGCGGCGGTCATTGCGCCTGCAGGACCAGGTGGTCGGCCTCGTCGCCGAAGCGCCGCACCAGGTCGGCGACGGTCATCGCCTGGCGCGTCGCCGCGTCGATGTCGAGCTTGATGCGTCCGGCATCCATCATCAGCAGCCGGTCGCCGTGGCCCAGCGCATGGCGCATGTTGTGGGTAACCATCAGCGCCGTCAGGCGATGTGCAGCGATGACATCGGCGGTCGCCTTCATCACCAGCTCGGCGATGCGCGGATCGAGGGCGGCCGTGTGCTCGTCGAGCAGGAGGATCCGCGGACTGGCCAGCGTCGCCATGGTCAGCGCCAGGACCTGTCGCTGGCCGCCGGACAGCAGCCCGACCGGCGACCCGAGGCGGTCCTCCAGCCCGAGCCCGAAGCTCGCCAGCAGGTCACGGTAGGCGCGCCGGTTGTGCCCGGTCAGCGCCAGGCGAAGGCCGCGACGGCCGCCGCGCAAGTGCGCCAGGGCGAGGTTCTCCTCGATCGTCAGGCTCGGCGCGGTGCCGACCATCGGATCCTGGAAGACGCGCGCCACCAACTGCGCGCGGCGGTGCACCGGCCAGTCCGTCACCTCCAGTCCGTCGACAGCGATCGAACCCGCCGCCGGCCTGATCGAGCCGGCGATGGCATTCAGCAGCGTGCTCTTGCCGGCACCGTTGGTGCCGACGACCACGCTGAAGGTGCCGGGCGCGAGGCTCAGGTCGACGTCAGCGAGCGCGATCCGCTCGTCGGGTGTGCGCGGATGGAAGACGACCCGTACGCGCCTGAGTTCGACCATCTTGCGCCGTCAGTCGACCACGCAGTTGCAGTCCTTCAGCGACGCCGGCAACGACAGGCCCAGGTCCTTGAGGCGCTGCCCGCTGATGACGACCAGGTGGTCCTCCGGCCTCGGCAGCCGCACCGGCACGTCGGCCGGCGACTTGCCCTTGAGGATCTCGGCGGCCACGGTGCCGGCGTTGCTGCCGACCTTCTTCCAGTCGACCGAATAGGCGGCGAGCATCTGGTGGGTCCTGATCTGCGCCGTGTTGCTGTTGAACACCGGCAGCTTGATCCGGTTGGCGGCCGCGGCGATGGCGGCACCGGCGGGTTGCAGCAGCGACGACGCCGGGATGAACAGCGCGTCGGCGCGACCCTGCAGCGACTGGATGCGGGTCGGGATGTCGTTCGCGTTGTCGATGCCGACCTTGACCAGCTCGAGCGAATGCTTGGGCGCGATCCGTTCGAGATGGCTGGCGAAGGTGACGTCGCTGTCGTCGCCGGGGTTGTAGAGCAGGCCCAGGCGCTTGGCGTTCGGCACCAGCG
>JAEZQX010000098.1 GCA_023441105.1 Pseudomonadota bacterium
CCTGGGCGCGCACGCTCCGCGACAGGCTGGCCGTGCCCAGGGCAGCGGCTGCGCCGGCAAGACCGGCAAGAACTCGACGACGCTCGATACAGGCCATGGTGTCTCCTCGACTGCGGTGGATTGATCGCTGGCAGTTTATTGAGGAAGGGGATGCCCGAATACCGTGCTTTTTCGCAAAACAAAGCAGTGGAAATCGCAGGAAACGCAGGCGAGGTCGCTGCCTAGAATGGCGGAACCCAGATGGCGAAACCCAAGGAAGGAGACCCCGGCATGAGCAACGCGATCGTTCGACTCGAGGTGACTGGCGGCGTCGCGCTGGTGACGCTGGACCGGCCCCCGGTCAATGCGCTCAGCCGGGAAATGCGGCGCCGCATCGTCGCCACGTTCGACGAGATTTCGGCGCGTGACGACATCCGCTGCGCGGTGCTCACCGGGGCCGGCAAGACATTCTGCGCCGGTGCCGACCTGAAGGATCGACCCGACCCGGAGACGCCTGGGGACTTCCTCGAGCACAACCGCATCACCCGCGAGACCACCAATGCCATCCGCGAATGCGCCAAGCCGGTGATCGCCGCGGTCAACGGCGCAGCGCTCGGCGCCGGCCTGGGTCTCGCCGCTGCCTGCGACATCCTCTATGCCGCCGAGGAGGCCACCTTCGGCATGCCGGAGATCAACGTCGGCCTGGCCGGCGGCGCCTCGATGCTGCGCACGCTGTTCGGCCGCTCCACGGCCCGCCGGATGTTCTTCACCGGCCAGCGCCTGACCGCGCGCGAGCTGCTTGCCCGAAACGTGGTGGAAGAGGTCCTGCCGGCCGGCGAGCTGTTGCCGGTGACGATGGCGCTGGCGAAAGAGATCGCCGGCAAGTCGCCGCTCGCCGTCATCTACGCCAAGCGCGCGGCAAACATGGTCGACCTGATGCCGCAGCGCGATGCCTATCGCTTGGAGCAGGAGTTCACGATGGCGCTGGCGAAGACCGAGGACGCGAAGGAGGCCCGCATGGCGTTCCTCGAGAAGCGCGAGCCGGTCTTCAAGGGGCGCTGAGATGACGGCCCCCGGCGCCGGCCTGGACTTCTTCTTCCAGGCCCGCAGCATCGCAGTCGTCGGCGCGTCCGACGACGTCCACAAGATCGGCGGCCGCCCGTTGAGCCTGCTGAAGAAGCACGGCTTTCGCGGCGCCATCCTGCCGATCAATCCGCGCGGCGGGACGATCCAGGACCTGCCGGCCTACGCGTCGCTGCGCGAGGCGCCGGCTGCGCCCGAGATGGCGGTGCTGGCAGTGCCGGCGCAGGCGACCGTCGAAGCGGTGCGCGAGTGTGCCGCGCTCGGCGTGAAGGCGGTGGTGGTGCTGTCCTCCGGCTTTGCCGAGGCCGGCGAAGGGGGCATGCAACTGCAGCAGGAGCTGGTCGCGATCGCGCGCGGCGCCGGCATGCGGCTGCTCGGGCCCAACTGCCTCGGCACGGTCAGCGTGCCCAATGCCACCATCGCCTCGTTCTCCATTGTCCTCGAGGAGCACCTGCCGCCGCCCGGGCAGGTGGGCATCGTCTCGCAGTCGGGCAATGTCGGCAGCTTCATCATGCAGAACATCGCCCAGCGCGGACTGGGCGTGAGCCGCTTCATCGCAACCGGCAACGAGGCCGATGTCGACGTCGCCGACGGCATCGCCGCACTCGCGAAGGATGCGGCTACCCGGGTGATCCTCTGCTGCATGGAAACCTGCCGCCACGCCGACCGGCTGGTCGCCGCACTCGCGCTCGCCCGCGAAGCCGGCAAGCCGGTGATCGTGCTGAAGATCGGCGCCACCGAAACCGGCCAGGCCGCCGCCGCCTCGCATACCGGCGCGCTTGCCGGATCGGACGCGGTGATCGACGCGGTCTTCCGCCGCCACGGCGCGCTGCGGGTGCATTCGGTGGAGAACCTGCTCGACATCGGCCAGGCGGCTTCGAAGCTGATGCCGGGCCGCCTGCCGAGGGGCGACCGGGTGGCGCTGCTGGCGGCGTCTGGCGGCTTCGGCATCCTGATGGCGGATGCGATGAGTCGCCGCGGCCTGTCGCTGCCGCCGCTGTCGCCGCAGACCAGCGATCGGATCCATGCGGTGCTGCCGCTGGCGAGCACGGCCAATCCGGTCGACGCCACGGCCCAGGTGTCCAGCCGGCCGGACGTGCTGCAAAAGGTGCTGTCCGCGCTGCTCGACGAGCCGCAGAGCGACGCCACCGTGCTGTTCCTGTCGCTGTCGCTCTACAACCGCCGGCTGCGCAGCGTCTACCTCGACGCGTTGGCCCAGGTGCGCGAGGCGCAGCCGGAGCGGCTGCTGGTGGTGATCAGCCGTGGTCCGGAGGATGCCGTGCGGGAGATCGACGCGCTGGGCATTCCGGTGTTCCCGACCATCGATGCTGCGGCCGAAGGCCTCCAGGGCCTGGTGCGGTTGGGGCGGCTCTTCGCGGAGCCGGCAAGCCTCGCTGCGAACGCGCCGCAGCCGGGAGCGCCAACGACGGCAACAGCTGCAACTGCTGCAGCCGCTGCAACTGCGCCGACTGCGGCGGCTTCGCTTTCGCCGGATGTGTTCCGCAACGAATACCTCGCCAAGCGGGCCCTGGCCGACGCCGGCCTGCCGATCCTCCCGGAGGCGCTGGCCTCCGATGCCAATGATGCGGTCGCCCATGCCGAGCGTCTCGGCTATCCGGTGGTCATGAAGATCGTCTCCCCGGACATCGCTCACAAGACCGAAGTCGGCGGCGTGGCGCTGGCGCTGGCGGACGCCGCGGCGGTTCGCGAGGCCCATCGGCGCATCCTCGCCAGTGCGGCCGCCAAGGCGCCAGCCGCGCGGATCGACGGCGTGCTCATCGCACCGATGGCGAAGGGCGGCACCGAGCTGATCCTCGGCGTTTCGCGCGACCCGGTCTTCGGGCCGGTCGTGATGGTGGGCCTCGGCGGGATCTACGCCGAGGTGCTGCAGGACGTCGCGGTGCAGGTGGCGCCGGTGACCGAGGCGGAAGCGTCAGCGATGATCCGCGGCCTGAAGCTCTTCCCGCTGCTCGACGGCGCGCGCGGACAGCCGAAGGCGGATGTCGCTGCCGCGGCGCGCGCCGTTGCCTGCTTGTCCGAGTTCGCCGTCCGCCATCGCGACGCGGTCGCCGAGATCGACATGAACCCGGTGCTGGTGAGGCCGCAAGGTCAAGGTGTGGTGGTGCTGGATGCGCTGATCGTCCCGGCCGCCGATTCGAATGGCTGAGGCCGCGCGACGGTTGGTAACTGCGATCGCACCATCGCCACCACGGCACGCCCATCGATGCATTCCCGAGGAAGCCATGCTGACTGAAACGACCCTCTCTTCGGCTGCCAAGACACGAGAAACGACGGCAAACGACACGGCTCCTGCTCCGGCGGCGCCCGGACGTCCGTCGGCAGCCGAAGCCGCCCCTGCGGGCCATCCGCCGCCGGGTGCCAGCTACCGCCAGCGCGCGCGTGACTGGCTGGCGTCGAACCTGCCCTCGCACATGCGAGCCGACGCGCCGGACTATCGCACGCCGACGCTGGCCGAGTGCCAGGACTGGGAAGCGGCGATGCACCGCGCCGGCCTGGCCGGCATGACCTGGCCGAAGGCCTACGGCGGCCACGGCCTGACCATCGCCGAACACCTGGCGGTGAACAAGGAGATCGGTCGGTTGCTGATGCCGGAGAGTGTCGGCTCGATCGGCAAGGAGCTCGCCGGTCCGATCATCATGACCGTGGGCACCGAAGAGCAGAAGCAGCGCTTCCTGCCCCCGATTCTTGCGATGGAGCAGTTCTGGTGCCAGGGCTTTTCCGAGCCGGATGCCGGCTCGGACCTGGCGCGGCTGCGTACGCGTGCGGTGCAGGACGGCGACAGCTGGCGCATCTCGGGCCAAAAGATCTGGACCAGCGGCGCCGCCAAGGCGCACTACTGCCTGCTGCTGACCCGCACCGGCGTGGTGGCCGACCGGCATCGGGGCATGCTGATGTTCGCGGTGCCGATGGACACCCCCGGGATCCGCGTCGTGCCCATCCGCTCGATCGACGGCAAGGATTCCTTCGCGGAAGTCTTCTTCGACGATGTCGTGGTGCCGGATGCGGCGCGCCTTGGTGCGCCGGACGAAGGCTGGAGCGCCGCCACCCGGGTGCTGGCGATCGAGCGCGCCACCAACCGGATGTATCGCGCCTGGCGCTTCGAGGCTGAGCTCGCATTCCTGGTGCGGGCCGCCCGTTCCGACCGGCGCCTGTCGGCGCTGCTCGATGGCGGGCTCGTCGGTCGCATCGGCGAAGTGGTGACGCAGATCGACGGCCTGAAGGGGCTGGTCGAGCGCAGCGTCGACATGCTCAAGGCAGGGCAGGGCATCGGCTCCCGCGGCTCGCTGACCAAGCTGTACTGGTCGGAATGCCACCAGGCGTTTGCCGGCCTTGCGCGTTCTTTGGTCGCCCATGTGCGGCCGGATTCGAGTCCGCTGGCGCGGCGTGCCAAGGACCATTTCACGCACGCCTATCTCTTCTCCCGCGCCGAAACGATCTACGCCGGAACCTCCGAGGTGCAACTGGACGTGATCGCCCAGCGCATCCTGCAGCTGCCGAAGGAATGACCATGAGCACCACCGACAACAGTACGGCTGAGAGGACGACCGACAGCGCGACCGATAGCACCGGTGAACCCGGCCTGCGTCCGGAGGAGTTCGCCGAAGCGACGGAGGCGCCGATCGAGGCAACCAAGGGCCTTGCGCTGGGCGATGCCGCGCGTGTGTTGGCCGAGGCTGGCTTGATCGGCGTGTCGACCGCCGAAGACGCCGGCGGCCTCGGCTTGCCGATCGACTTTGCGCTGCCGATCGCGGAAGCGGCCGGCCGCTTGCAGCTGCGCTTTCCGCTCGTCGAGCAGATCCTGCTGGCCAAGGCGTTCGGCGCGCCGGCGTTGCGCGGGTCGGATAGTGGCGCGCAGGGCATCGCCCAGGCACTGGCCGCGGGCGAGCGGACGGCCTGCATCGCCTGGCAGGGAAGCGTCGCCGAAGGCCTGGCCGGCCACGCGCGACATGCGGCGCATTGCGAGTGGGTGCTGGTGGCCGACGAGGCGCCGGTCGAAGAATCCATCCTAGGCGCTATCGGTGCTATTGGCGCCGGTGGCTCGGGCGGCGGTGCTTCGCTGCTCGAGGTGGCGAGCGTGAGGATCGAAGCCGACACGGCGCTCGATCCGGACGTACCCGCCGACTGGCTGCATCTCGAGAATGCGCGGGTGGTGGCGCGGCTGTCGCCGGAGGTGTTCGCGCAGCTGTGCCGGGACGCCTGCGTCCTGCTCGCCGGCTTCGTCACCGGGGCGGCGCAAGGCGCGATCGCGCGGACCGCCACCTATGTCGCGACCCGCGTGCAGTTCGGCCGGCCGCTGTCGGCCAAGCAGGCGGTGCGCCACTGGCTGTCCCGCATGCAGCTGGTGACTGAAGTATCCGCGGCCGCTACCCGGCGGGTGCTGGCTGCCGACGAGTACGGCAACCGCCGCGATCCGCGGCCAACCCTGGCCGGCGCGGTTGCCAATGCAGCCTTCGTGCTGGAGAAGGCGGTCCACCTGCACGGCGGCATGGGCTTCACCTGGGAGATGCCGCTGCACCATTCGCTGCGCGACATCCGCGCGATCGATGCGTTCTGCGGCAGCGGCCAGGCCGGCAAGCGGATCGGGCAGCGCTTCATCGATGCCGCCTGCCAATGATCCATCACTCCCCTGACGTACAGCGAGCGCACGAGGAAACGAAAATGTTGCAAGTAAAGGACCTCGCCGGCCGCGTGGCGCTGATTACCGGCGCCGGCAACGGCATCGGCCGCGCCACCGCCCTGCACCTCGCCGCCCGCGGCGCGGTGGTCGCCGTGAACGATCTCAAGCCCGAGTTCGTCGAGGCCGCGGTGGCGGCTGTTCGCGAGGCCGGTGGCCAGGCGTTCGGCGTCGTCCAGAACGTGTCCACCCGCGACGGCATCCAGGCGGCAGTCAGCCAGGCGCGCGAGCAAGGCGGCCGCTTCGACATCCTGGTCAACAACGCAGCCTGGGTTCGCTACCAGGCCGTGCCGGACATCATGCCGGAGACGGTTGAACGGATGATCAACATCGGCTTCACCGGCGTCATCTGGGGGATCCAGGCCCGGGCCGCGGCGATGGACGTGGAGCGAGGCGGCGTCATCGTCAACGTCGCCTCCACCGCCGCGCTGCGCTCGGCCAGGAACGCGATCGTCTATTCCGGCATCAAGGCGGGTGTGCTGGGCATCACCCGCGCGGCAGCCGCCGAGCTGGGGGCTCGCAACATCCGGGTCAATGCCGTCTGCCCGTCGGCCGTGCCGACCGAGGGCACGCAGCGCAATCGCGACGCCGATCGCGACGCCCGCCGTATTGCTTCGACGCCCCTCGGTCGCCTCGGTACCGTCGACGATATCGCCAAGGGTATCGGCTTCCTGGTGAGCGACGCCGCCGGCTTCATGACCGCGCAGGCGCTGGTGCTGGACGGCGGCATCACCTTCACCAATCTCTGAGCGACTGCGGCCGTGCCGACGGTTCTGGTCACCGGCGCCGCCTCCGGCATCGGACGCGCGACCGCCATCCACCTTGCCGAGCAAGGCTGGCACTGCCTGCTGGTCGACAGGGACGGCGAAGCACTCGACCAGCTTCGCGCTGCGCTGCCTGGCAGCCACAAGGTGTGGCGGATCGACCTGACCGACGCGGCGCAGGTGCGCAGACTTGGCGGGAGCGGCAAGTCCTCCGGCCCGATCGATGCGGTGGTGAACAACGCCGGCATGTCGGACAGCAGCGGCACGCCGCTCGTGGAGCAGTCGCCGGCGCAGCAGGCGGCGCTGGCACTGCTCAACCTGGCGGCTCCGGCCGCAGTCATCGCTGCCGTCGATGCCCGGCTCGTCCCGGGCGCTCGCATCGTCAACGTCTCGTCGGGCGCAGGGCTGCGGGCGATTCCATTTCGGGGCTACTACAGCGCCAGCAAGGCGGGCCTGATCGCCCAGACCCGCGCCCTGGCCGCCGCGCGACCGGACCTGGCGGTCACCGTGCTGTGTCCCGGCTTCGTCCGCACCGAGCTGGTGGACGGCCTGATCGCCGCCGGCCGACTCGACCCGCGCCAGGCCGTCGCCAAGACGCCGTTGGGTCGGATGGCGGAACCAGCCGAGATGGCGCAGATGATCGGCTTCCTCGCCAGCCCCGGCGCGGCATCGATCAGCGGCGAGGTCGTCGCGCTGTGCGGCGGCTCCTCCATCTACGGCGGCAGCCGTGCCTGCGAGCCGGCCACGCGTGCGCTGCGGCCGATGAAGATGCCGTCGACGTTGATGGTGGAAGCAGATGGCGCGAGCGCGTGGCGTGAGCTCGCGGGCGTTTCCGCGGAAACGGGCGACAGCCAAAGCCGGCACAGCGGCCCAAGCGCTGCTGACGATGAGACAGGAGTGCTTGCACAGGCCTATCCCTCGGCAATCGACGCCACGGCACTCGCATCACGAATCGATGACCGGCATGAACCTGGCGTCCCGCCACTCGTCGCTGTCCTGCATGAGGCGGCGCGTCGTTTTGCGCGCCAGCATGCCGCGGATGCCAGCCTGACGGTGCTGCTGCCGAGCGATGAAGTGCAGGACGTCGCGTGGCATCGCGCCGGCGATGCGGCGGCCGCGCGGATGCTGGTTGCCACCTTGGCCTGCGAGCTGGCACCACGGGCATTGCGGGTGAACGCCGTCGAAGTTGCGCCGGGTCTCGCCCCGCATGATCTGGCGCCGCTGCTGCAATTCATCGGCAGCGCGCGAGCCCAGTTCTTCACCGGCCAGACGCTGAGGGTTCGTCATGCCTTGCGCGTGTGAGCTCGAGCTGTGAAGCAGGTTGTGAAGCCAAGTCGTGAAGCCATGGGAGACCTCGAGCATGTCCGATGAGGCGATCGACCGCGACGCCATCAAGGCCCGCTTCATTGCGGAACGCGGGTATTGGCGTCCTTGGACAGATGCCTTGCTGCGCGATAACCCGCGCTTCCTTGACCGCTATGCCGCCTATGCCGGCCATCCGGCCCGGGTCGGCCCGCTGTCCGCCAAGCAGGTCGAGCTGGTCTATGTCGCTTTGGATGCCTCCTCGACCCATCTGTTCGCGGCGGGGCTGGGAACCCACATGGAGAAGGCGCTCGCCGCCGGCGCCTCGCCGCGAGAGATCTCCGACGTGCTGCACCTGGTGGCGGCGCAGGGCCTGGACAGCGTCTACCAGGCGGTAGCCATTCTTGCCGATGAGCAGGCTCGCGCTGCGCCATGCGCGGGCGGCGCGCATGAGGATGCCACGGCATTCGAATCACCCTCCGGGTCGCCATCGCTCGACGAGCCGTTGCGCGCTCGAATCGAGCGGCTGGATCTGGCCGCGTCCGAGCCTGCGCTAAGCCTGCTGAACGAGCTCGACCCTGGCTACCTGCCGGTCCTGCTCGACTTCCTCGAGCACGGCCGGCCCGACGACGGACTGGCCGATGTCGATCGCTTGCTGATCGAGGTTGCGCTCTTCGCCTGCTTCACCGGCCACGATCCGCAGGCGCTGCGGCAGCGGATACGTGCCGCGCTCGCGGACGGATCGTCGGCAGCGGCGTTGCTGCAGGCGATCCAGCTGGGCGCGCACTTGTCGGTACATGGGACGGCGCTGGGGGCGGATACGCTGGCGGCGCTGCTTGCGCGCCCAGCGCATGACCCTTCCGAGTCGCGAACGTCGATGCCCTGACTCCTCGGGCGCCGCGCAGGCTGCGACTTCCTGCGCGGCAAGCCGCTCGATCCGGCGCGGTTCAGGAGATGAGGTTGGGAGGCGTCCCCTCGTCCTGCCGATGGAACGCGATCAGGTTCGGAGGCGTGCCTTCGTCCTGCCGGTGTTGGGCGATCAGGTTGGGCGGGGTCCCCTCGTCCTGCCGGTGGAACGCGATCAGGTTCGGGGGCGTGCCTTCGTCCTGCCGGTGTTGGGCAATCAGGTTGGGCGGCGTCCCCTCGTCGCTTCGATGAAACGAGACGAGGTTCGGAGGCGTGCCTTCGTCCGGCTGGTGGCCCGCGACTAGGTTGGGGAGTGAATCCCCCTCCTGCAGATGCGCGGAACGCTTGGTGAAGGCCGACCCTTCGTCCGGGGCATTGGCAGCCGGCGTCGCGAAGGCTCCAGATGCGACGAGAGCGGCCACGATGAACGAGTGCGCTGCATTCATGTCGAACTCCTTACTGGCTTGCCACGGATCAGTTGCCGTCGGATGACTTCTTGCCTGCCGTGTGCGGACAGTATGTGGAGCCGCGCCGGCACGCACCATCGCCTAGAGGTCCAGCGGAGGTTGAGGCGCTGCTTCCGGAGGTTTAGGGTCCGAGTCAACCCGGTTTAGCGCTTCGAGACATTGGATGAGTCACGCCAATGGCGCCCGATCCTATAATTTTGCTCGACGACCGTCCTCGCAACACCTGGTCAGACGGCGCCGGCTGAATCGGGGGGGCTCGATGCATATCCTGATCGTCGATGACCATCCGCTGTTCCGCGAGGGGATGAAGATCCTCTTGTCTTCGCTGGATCCCGCCGTGCAGATGTCGGAGGCTTCGACGGTGGCGCAAGCCATCGCTCGGGCCGCGACCGAATCACCCGATCTCGTCCTGCTCGACATGAACCTTCCCGGGGTGAGCCGGCTGGATGCGTTGCGTCAGGTAAAGCCAGCCTACGCATCGGCGGCGGTCGTGGTGGTTTCCGGCGACGAAGACCCGATGTTCATTCGGGCATGCATCGACGCCGGGGCTGCCGGCTACATTCCGAAGACGACGGATGCGACCCTGACGATCCAGGCACTGCGCCTGGTGCTGGCGCACGGCATCTACCTGCCACGTTCGGCGCTGGCTGGCCCGGGCGCGACGCGACCGGCAGGCAAGGCAGCGGCATGGCATGACCGGCCGGAGCTGAGCGAGCGCCAGATGGCGGTGCTGGAGCGCATGCTCCAGGGCAAGCCGAACAAGATCATCGCCCGCGACCTCAACATTGCAGTCGGCACGGTCAAGGCCCATCTCTGGGCGGTGTACCAGGCGCTGGGCGTCACCTCGCGCTCGCAGGCGATGTATCGGGTGCACGAGCTCGGCCTCTTCGACGGTGGTCGACCCGGCTGAGCTGCCGGAAGGTGACGACCATGAGCCCTGACGACGCCACCGCACCTGGGCGGATTTCGGCCGGGCTCGTCGAGGAGCTGCTGGCGCTGCTCGCACGGCAGGGACGCCGAGTGCCGATACCGGTGTTCCTGTGCGCGCTGCTGATTGCCTCGGTCGCATCGAGCCAGCTGGGCGGGTGGCTCCCGTGGGCCTGGCTTGCGTTGGTGGCTGTCGTGCTCGCCGTTCGTTGGAAGGTCCTGCGCGGATTGCCTTCGGCGCCGTCCAGCGCGCGCGAGAAGCTTCGCATCGCCGCGACGCTGAGCGGCATCAACGGACTGGTCCACGCCTCCTCGATCGGCTTCGCGATGCACATGGATGCCCCGGGTCGGGCAATCGTGACCATTGTGCTCCTCGGGCTGTGCGCGGGTGCCGTTGCCACCACCGGTGGCTACCGGCCGGCTTTCCTCGCCTTCTCCGGCACCACGCTGCTGCCGTTGAGCGCCATGTGGGCCGCCGGATCAGGCGACCGGATGCAGTGGACGGACCTCTTCACCGCCCTGCTGATCCTGGTCTACGGGCTGGTGCTGCTTGCCTTGGCGAGGGACGCCTTCCAGCTCTTCCAGCGTTCGTTCGAGATCCGGCAGGACCAGGCGGAGATGAACCGGCAATTGCGGGATGCGCTCCTGGAGGCCGAAGCGGCCAACCGGGCCAAGACGCGGTTCCTGGCCTCCGCAAGCCACGATCTGCGACAGCCGATGCACACGCTGTCGCTCTTCAGCGCGGCGCTGACGATGCGGCCGCTGGACGCCGGGTCGCAGGAGATCGCACGGCACATCAACACCGCGCTGCAGGCGCTTGGCGCGCAGCTCGATGCCCTTCTCGACGTGTCCAAGCTCGACGCGGGCGTGGTACCGGTGCGTCTCGAAAACATCTCGCTCAGCGACTTCCTGCAGCGACATCGCGAGGAGTACCTGCCGCTCGCGACGAACAAGGGGCTGGCGCTGACGGTTGATTGTCCTGCCGGTGCGGCTTGCGAGACAGACGGAGCGCTGCTCGGGCGGATCCTGCGGAACCTCCTCGAGAACGCGATCAAGTACACGGCGTCGGGCGAGATCCGCATTCGCGCCCGTCCTGAAGGGCCGAACTGGCTGGTATCGGTCCAGGACACCGGCATCGGTATTCCGCAGGCAGAGCATCAACGGGTCTTCGAGGAGTTCTACCAGCTCGATAACCCCGAGCGCGATCGGTCGCGCGGGCTCGGCCTGGGGCTGTCCATCGTGCGCCGGCTGGCCCGGCTCCTCGAGGTGGCTATCTCGATGACTTCCGCGCCCGGCGCAGGTACCACCTTCACGCTGACAGTGCCGCAGGGCGGGGCGACATCTTCGCCGGGCGAGGCTGAACGAGAGACGCCCTCCAACCATCTGCCCGAGGGCATGAGGATCCTCGTGCTCGACGATGAAGAGGCCGTTCGACTGGGAATGCAGGCGCTCCTGGAGGCCCTCGGCTGCAGGGTGGAGCTTGCCGGTTCCATCGCCGAGGCGCTCGCGCGCTGCGAAGCCGTTCCTTGCGACCTGGCCCTGGTCGATCTCAGGCTCCGGGGCGAGGAAGACGGCATCGCTGCCGTCGCGGCGTTGCGCCGGCGCAGGCCAGGCCTGCCGGCGATCTTCGTGAGCGGTGATACCGAGCCGGACCGGCTGAAGGAAGCACACGCCGCCGGCTTCGAGCTGCTCCACAAGCCGGTCACTGCGGAAGCGCTTTGCCGCGCAATCTTCGCCCAGACAAACGGGAGCATCCATGCAACCGGAACCCACGGAGCAACCGCCTGAGACGCAGGACGGGAAGGGCCGCAGTACCCAATGGCTGTCGCGCGGGCTCGAAGCGCTGATCGAGGAGCTGGGGCGCGATCCTGGCGAGTCGGCGGCGGAGCCGGATTTCGACGTCCTCATTATCGGCAGCGGCTACGCGGGCGCCGTCGCCGCTGCCGAGCTCGCCCGCCACCGTGGCAACAAGCGCGTGTGCGTTCTCGAGCGGGGTCGCGAGCGCTTGCCGGGTGCCTTTCCGTCCCGGATGGCCGAGCTGGCGGGTCATGTCCGATTCTCCTCGCAGGGGTCGACCCGCCCCCGGGGTCGACGGGAGGGGCTGTTCGACTTGAAGCTCGGCGAGGACCTGTGCGCGCTGGTTGCCAACGGCGTCGGCGGCGGCTCGCTGATCAATGCCGGCGTGATGCTACTTCCCCCGCGCGAAGTATTCACATCGCGGGCCTGGCCGAAAGCGCTACGGGAGCCGTCGTCCGTCGACGCGCTCCTCGCTGTCGGTGCAACCTTGGAGACCCGATTGGGTGCCACCCCAACGGTGGAGACCGCCGACTCGCCGCTGCCACTCAAGTTCAAGGCGCTGCGGGCACTGGCGGGGGACCATGGAGCAAGGACGCTGCCGATCACCGTCGCCCCGGCGGCGACCGGGAGCGACGGCATGCGCACGCCGGCCGGCGTCGCGATCGATTCGTGCGTCGGCTGCGGCGGCTGCTTCACCGGATGCAACTACAACGCCAAGGTTTCGCTGGACGTCACCTTGCTTGCCGAGGCGCGCCAGGCCGGCGCCGAGATCTACGCCGGCGCGACCGTGCTGAAGCTGGAGCGGATCGGGAAGGCGGGCTCCGAACCGGCCTGGCAGGTCCATGTGGTCCACACTGACGAGGCGCTGCGACGTCGCCAGCCCAAGCCCTTCCTGCTGCTTGCGCGACGACTGGTGCTCGCGGCGGGCACCTTTGGCTCGCCCGAGATCCTGATGCGGTCGCGCAGCGACACGTTGCGTTGGTCGCCGAAGCTGGGGCACCAGGTCTCGTCCAATGGCGATCTCATCGCCGCTGCCTATGCCACCCGGGAGGAGGCGAACTGCGCGGCAAACGAGCAAGTCGACCCGGGGAGCACGGAGCCGCGCAGGCGCGTGGGCCCGACGATCACCGGCATGATCGACCTCCGCTCTTCGGTTGGCAGTGGCCTGCCTGTCGGCAACGGCCTGCCTCCCGCGGACGATGACCTTGTCATCCAGGACCTGGCGATCCCCGGCCCGCTGCGCAGGTTGCTGGAGGAAACCGTGACCACCGCGGCTGCGCTTCAGCAACTGGCCGAGCCCGACCGGTCTTGTCATGGCGGATCGAAGCGTCGCACCGACCCCTGCGCGGTGAACCCCGAGGCTGTGAGCAGGACGCTGACCGTAGCCATCATCGGCCACGATAGCGCCGACGGCGTCATGCTGTTCGACGGAGAGGACGGGATGAACGACGGCGACGGCGCCACCCGGATCCGCTGGCCGTCGCTGCGCACCTATCCGCCGCTCCTGCGGCGGCATCGGCGCTTCGAGGCGCTGCTGCGCTCCTCGATCGGCGGGCAGGCATTACCAAATCCCCTGTGGCGACCGCTGCCTGACAAGCTGGACTTCCTGCTGGGCACGCAGGCCGGTCCGCTCGTGACGGTGCACCCGCTCGGCGGCTGTCCGATGGGCGATGATTGGCGCACGGGCGTTGTCGATCACCTCGGCCGGGTATTCGACGGGGCGTCGCCATCGACCTCCCACCCCGGACTGGTCGTGCTGGATGGTTCGATCATCCCGACCTCCCTGGGCATCAATCCCGCCCTGTCGATCGCGAGCATCGCGATGCGTGCCGTCACCGAGTTGCGCAAGGAGTGGGAGTACGACGCACATCCATCGCCGAAGGAACCGATCGGTGATCGCCCGGTCTTCCGCAGTCCGAAGCCTCCCGCCCGGCGCCGGACCACGCGCGTCGAGATGGTGGAGCGGCTGTCCGGGCAGATGGTTCTCGACGGAATCGGGCAACGCGACAGGCCAGTGCATGTCGAGCTCACGCTGCGGTTTCGAAGCGTGTTGCCGGCGAATCTCGCTTCCGGTACCGGGGCGGCACGGCTGGTCCTCGCCCCGCGCGGCGGGCGGCTGCGGATCTTCGAATG
>JAEZQX010000219.1 GCA_023441105.1 Pseudomonadota bacterium
CCTCGGCCTCGGCCTGCAGCGGCTGGCGCGTGGCCGGTTCACTCACTGGCCAGCCTCACGCGGGGATCGAGGACGGAGTACAGCACGTCGACGATGAGGTTGAGGAGCACGAACATGATCACGATCACCAGCAGGTAGGCGACGATGATGGGCCGGTCCAGCACGGCGATGGAATCGATGATCAGCTTGCCCATGCCAGGCCAGGCGAAAATGGTCTCGGTGACGATCGCGAAGGCGATGACCCCGCCGAATTCCAGCCCGATCACCGTCACGATCGGGATCATGATGTTCTTGAGCACATGCACGCCGACCACCCGCGACGGCGCGAGGCCCTTGGCGCGCGCGAACTTGACGTAGTCCTGCAGCAGCGCCTCCTGGGTGCCGGCACGCGTCAGCCGGATGAGCAGCGCCAGCTTGAACAGCGCCAGGTTCAGCGCCGGCATCAGCAGGTGGATCAAGCCGTCGCGGGTCAGGAACGAGAGCTTCATGCCGAGCACGGTGACGGTCTCGCCGCGACCGCTGGTGGGCAGCCAGCCGAGTTGCACCGAGAACAGCATGATCATCATCAGGCCGACCCAGAAGGTCGGCAGGGAAAAGCCGAGGATCGAGCCGGTCATGATGGTCTTGCCGGCGATCGAGTCCGGCTTGAGCCCGGCCCACAGCCCGAGGGGGATCCCCAGCACCACCGCGATCAGCATGGCGGCCACCGCCAGCTCGAAGGTAGCCGGCATGCGCTCGAGGATCAGATCCACCGCCGGCGCGCCGTAGGCGAAGGACTTGCCGAGGTCGCCGGACAAGGCGCCGCTGAGGAACCGCCAGTACTGCACCGGCAGCGGCTTGTCCAGTCCCAGCGCCAGCCGCGTCGCCTCGCGGTCGGCCTGGGTGGAATCCGGGCTGGTCATCACCTCCACCGGATCACCCAGCGCGGAGACGCCGGCGAACACGATCACCGACATCGCCAGCAGCACGATGAGGCTCTGGATGACCCGGCGGATGATGAACGCCAGCATCGCCGATCCGCCGTCAGGGCGCTTCCGGGGCGCCCTTACAGAGGTTTGAAGTTGTGTGCATAGGTGCGCTCGTCGGTGCGCGGCACATAGTCGATCCCCTTGCGTGCCGCCCAGGTCGTCACCTGCTGGTGGATGGGAATGAAGGCGCCGTCCTTGATCACCAGGCGCACCGCATCCTGGAACAGCTTGAGGCGCTTGTCGTCGTCGACTTCCGCCAGTCCCTGCTCGAGCAGCGCGTCAGCCTGCGGGTTGCAGTACGACATGCCGTTGTTGGTGCCGAAGCCCTTGTCGGCATTCTCGCAGGCAGTCAGCGCCCGCAGCGGCGACGACACCTCGCCGGTCTGCGCGCCCCACCCGAGCAGCCAGGCGGAGAATTCCTTGCGCCGGATGCTCACCCGCGAGGAAAAGTCGGCCATCGGACTGGCAGCGACTTGCGTCTGCACGCCGATGCGCGTCCACATGGAAGCGATCGCCTGCAGGATTGGTTCGTCGTTGACGTAGCGGTTGTTCGGCCCGTGCAACGTCAGGTTGAAGCCGTTGGGATAGCCGGCATCGGCCAGCAGCTTCTTGGCCGCGTTAGGGTCGTACTTGGGCACCTTCAGGTCCGGCACATGGCCGAACAGGGTGGCCGGCACCATGTTGCTGGTCGGCTCCGACAGCCCCTCCATGACCCGGTCCTTGATGGCCTCGCGATTGATCGAGATGGTCATCGCATCGCGCACCCGCTGGTCGCGGAACGGGTTCTTGTCCAGCGGCTTGCCGTCCTTGTCGCTGACGAATGGCGTCTTCTCGCGCTGGTCGAGGTTGAGGTAGATGACCCGGTGCGAGACCTTGGAGAAGAAGGCGAGATCCTTGCTGTCGCGGATGCGCTTCAGGTCCGCGGTGGGGACGTTCTCGATCGCATCGACATCCTTGGCGAGCAGCGCCGCCACCCGGGTGGCCGGCTGCGGGATGAAGCGCAGCGTCACCTTGGTCCAGGCCGGCTTCGTGCCCCAATACTGGTCATTGCGCACCAGTTCGACCCGGTCGTCGCGCGCGAAGCTCACGAACTTGAACGGGCCGGAGCCGACCATGCCCTTGCCGCTGGAGAAGTCGTCGCTCGAGAGCCCCTCGGTGGCCTTCTTGCTGACGACGAAAATGGACGTCAGGTCCGACAGCATCAACGGGTAAGGCGTGGCCGTCACCAGCCGGATGGTCTTCGGGTCGACGATGACCTTCTTGACGATCGCCTTGGTGTAGACGTCGAACTTGCCCGGGCTGTTGACGATCTGCGAGGTCCGGTCGATGGAATAGGCGACGTCCTCGGCGGTGACGTCCGCGCCGTCATGGAACTTCGCGGTGGGACGGATCTTGAACTCCCAGGTGAGGTTGTCCACCAGCTTCCACGACTCCGCTAGCGACGGGATGATGCGGCTGTCCGCGTCCATCTTGATCAGCGACTCGAAGATGTGCTCCGAGACGTTGATATTGGAGAACAGGTTGTAGAAGTGCGGATCCATCGAGTTGGGCGGCGAGCTCATCGCCACCTTCAGCTCCTGCGCCGCTGCAGGCGCGGCGACGGACGCAGCCCCCAACGCGGCGACGACCGCCACCGCTGCGGCCGTGCGTCGGGCAAACCAGCGCATCTCTCTCAGTCTCGACATCGGTATCTCCGTTGGACGAACCAGGGCGCCTGGGCGGGGCCGGATGACCCGTCGCCTGGGTTGGCGATCGAGCCTTCCGGTAGGCTAGCCGATCGGACTGTGGCGAGCAAGATCGGGACCACCCGGGGGCGGGGGGGCCGCCGGAGGCTTCGCCAGGGGGGCTTTCCCCCGGGAAATCAGTGCGCCTGGTCCCAGTTCGCGCCGATGCCGACCTCGGCGAGCAGGGGCACCGACAGCGTCGCCACCGCCGCCATCCGCCGCGGCAATTCGGCCGTCATCAGGTCGATTTCCGCGTCCGGAACCTCCAGCACCAGTTCGTCGTGGACCTGCATGATCAGCCGCGACCCCAGCTTGCGGTCATCGATCCAGCGCCAGATGTCGACCATGGCGAGCTTGATCAGGTCGGCGGCCGTGCCCTGCATCGGCGCATTGATCGCCGCCCGCTCGGCGGCGGCGCGACGCGGCCCGTTCGGCGAGTTGATCTCGGCGAGCCACAGCCGCCGGCCGAATACCGTCTCGACGTATCCCTGCTGCTTGGCCTGCACCCGGGTGCGCTCCATGTACGCCGCAACCCCCGGGTAGCGGCTGAAGTAGCGCTCGATGTAGACCTTGGCGGCTTCGCGCTCGATGCCGAGGTTGGACGCCAGGCCGAAGGCGCTCATGCCGTAGATGAGGCCGAAGTTGATGACCTTCGCGTAGCGCCGCTGCTCGCTGGTGACCTGGTCGAGCGGCACGCCGAACACCTCGGCGGCGGTGGCGCGGTGCACGTCGAGCCCCTCGGAGAAGGCGCGCAACAGCCCGGCATCCTGCGAGATGTGCGCCATGATGCGCAGCTCGATCTGCGAATAGTCGGCCGAGATCAGGCGGTGTCCCGGCGGCGCGATGAACGCCTCGCGGATGCGCCTGCCTTCGGCGGTGCGGATCGGAATGTTCTGCAGGTTCGGCTCGGTGGAGGCGAGCCGGCCGGTGACCGCCACCGCCTGCGAATAGGTGGTGTGCACCCGGCCGGTTGCCGGCAGGATCGATTTCGGCAGCTTGTCGGTGTAGGTCGACTTGAGCTTGGCGAGCCCACGCCAGTCGAGCACGATCCTGGGCAGCGGGAACTCCAGCGCCAGCTTCTCGAGCACCTCCTCGTCGGTGGAGGGCGCACCGCTCGCGGTCTTCTTCAGCACCGGCAGCTTCAGCTGCGTGAACAGGATCTCGCACAGCTGCTTGGGCGAGCCGAGGTTGAACGGCTGGCCGGCGGCTTCATAGGCCTTCTGCTCGAGGGCCATCAGCCGCGCGCCGAGCTCGTCGGACTGGCGGTTGAGCAGGTCCGCGTCGACCAGCACGCCGTGCCGCTCCATCGCCTGCAGCGCGAGCGTGGTCGGCAGCTCGATGTCGCGGTAGATGTGCAGCAGCTTTGCCTCCGCCTCGATGCGCGGAAACAGCGTGCGGTGCAGGTGCATCGACACCTCGGCGTCCTCGCAGGCATAGTCGCTGGCGCGCTGCACCTCGACCTGCTCGAAGCCGATCATCCGGGCGCCCTTGCCCGCCACTTCCTGGAAGGTGATCTTGCGGCGCTCGAGGTGCCGGGCGGCCAGCGCGTCGAGGCTGTGGGTGCGGTGCGCCTCGAGCACGTAGGATTCGAGCAGCGTGTCGTGCTCGATGCCGGCGAAGCGGATGCCGTGGTTGGCGAGCACGTGCATGTCGAACTTGAGGTTCTGGCCCACCTTGCGGTGCTGCTCGCTTTCGAGCCAGGGCCTGAGCCGCTGCAGCACATGCTCGCGCGACAGCTGCGGCGGCGCGCCGGCATAGTTGTGGCCCATCGGGACATAGCAGGCGACGTAGGGCTCGACGGCGAGCGACAGGCCGACCAGCTCGGCGCGCATCGGGTCGATCGACGTGGTCTCGGTCTCGAAGGCGGCGAGGGGCGCGGCCGTGACGAGCGCGATCCAGCGGTCCAGCTGCTCGTCGGTATCGACGGTCTCGTAGCGCGTCGCTGCCGCGGCCTGCGCCTCGGCGAGGGCGGCCCGCGGCGGATCATCCTGCGGCTCGAGCGGATCCTCGAGGAGCTCGGCCGGCAGGTCGTTCTCGTCTCCTGCTCCTGCTCCTGCTGGTGGCGCCGCGGTCGCCAGGGCAGCCGGCGCCGCGGCAGCCGGTGCCTGGGCTGCCGCCAGTCCCTTCAACAGGTCGCCCTGCCCGGCCGCGGTAGGGACTTCGGCGCGCGTGCCCGCAGGACGAACATCCCGCGGGCCGTTGC
>JAEZQX010000221.1 GCA_023441105.1 Pseudomonadota bacterium
GTGAGGCGCGGATCGCCGCGCACCACCTGGGTGTAGCTGGTCCGGCCGTCCTCCACCACCTTCATCGAACGGAACTTCCAGACCTCGATCTCGCTGCCGTCGAGGCCGAAACGGCGCTGGCGGAACAGCACCGGCCCGGGACTCGTCACCTTCACCGCAAGGGCGACCAGCGCCATCAGCGGCGCGAGCATCACCAGGGCGGCCGATGCCAGCGCGACGTCCGAGGCGCGCTTGAGCACGCCGGCGACGCCGTTGAACGGCGACTCGCAGACGCTCACCACCGGGAAGCCCGCATGGGTGTCGAGCCGCGGCTGGATCAGATCCATCGACGTGAGGTCGGGCAGGAAGTACACCGACGCCGTGCAATCCCCCAGCTCCTCGAGCTGGCGGACGATGCGCGGCTCGGACGACAGCGGCAGCGCGATGTAGATCTGGTCGACCCGGTTGCGGCGCGTGAACGCCGGCAGGTCCGCCAGGGTGCCCAGCAACGGCATGTCGCCGCCGATGCCGAGGCGCGAGGCGGCGCGGTCGTCGAACACGCCGACCACCGTGGAATGCACGACCGGGTTGCGATTCAGCGCGCGCGCGAAGCCCATCGCCACCGGATTGGCGCCGACCAGCACCACGCGATGCTTGTCCCGTCGCAAGGCCACCAGCATGCCGACGCCCTTTGGCAGGAAGTGCAGCAGCATGATCTGCAGCAGCGGCGTGAAGATCGCCCAGCTGAGGAGCACCGGCAGCGAATAGAGCTGCAGCGAATCGCTGGCGAGGCCGACGCCCAGGCTCACCAGCAGCGTCATCGCCCACGGCGAGAGCACCTGGCGGTTGACGTCGATGCCTTCGGTCGTCGGCGACCAGCGGCCCGGGAACAGCATGAAGAACGACAGGATGCCGAGGATCATGTAGGCACGGCTGGGATCCTGCGCCCACGCGAGCATGGCTGCGAACAGCACCAGCGGCGCGACGCTCGGCAACGCCAGGGATCCAACGGCGCCGACCAGGCTGCGATTACCGGTCCGGACGGCGCCCGCCAGGTTCTTGCCCTTGCTGGTCTTGCTCGCGGTGGCCGACTTGTCCATCTCATGGCGGACCGTGCTGCGGACAAACGGCACCGGCTGCGTGGACCAAGCCTGTGCCGGCGCATGGTCACGCGGATTCACGTACTTCAACTTCTCAACACTCCTTCAACCGTCGTCAGCATACGCGGCAAAGGTGTCCGATCCAGGCGGAAACCTTTGTGAGCCTGCTTCGGGATGTAAGCGGGTCTGACCTTTTGTTAGGCAAGTGACGGCTGCTTGCAAGTGCCATGGACACACCACTACCGGCAGCGTGAGAAGCGAGGTGGCGAGCCGGTGGAGTTGGTAGCATTACGTCGACAGTTCGCAGTTCGCGCCGGCGCTGCGCGGAGCGAGCTGATGCGTTTTGCGTTCGTGCCGCGTTTGTCCTGGTGCCGCGTTTTTCCTTGTGCCGCCCGGTCGTGCCATCCGGCGCGTGCCCTCTCCCGCATGCACTGCATGCACCTGCCTGCGTCTCGTGGCAGCGGCCCGCTCGCACGACACGCGCGTGCATCACACATCACCTGGCCCGGACGGCCAGCCGGAACATCCCTCGGAGGTAGCTCGAATTGATCGTCAACGGCGCCGGCCTTTCGCCGGATGAGCGCCTCGTCGCCGATATCTGCATCGTGGGTGGCGGCCCGGCCGGCATCACGCTTGCGCTGGAGCTGGACCGGGCCGGGCTCGAGCCGGGAATCAAGATCATCCTGGTGGAGTCGGGCGAAACCGCGCCCCGCAAGGAGGCCGACGCGCTCGACGACGCGGATGGCGAACCGCACGATGATGAACAGGGCCAGGCGCCGCTGGGCCTGTACCGGCGCCGCATCCTGGGCGGCGCGTCCTCGATCTGGGGCGGCCGCTGCGTGCCGCTCGATCCGATCGACTTCGAGAAGCGCGAGCACGTGCCGGCGAGCGGCTGGCCGATCGGCTACGACGAGGTCGCCTCGCGCTATCCGCGCGCGATGGAGTACTGCGAAGCGGGCGAGGCGCAGTTCGACGCCACCTCGGCGCTGGCGCGGCACACGCCCTTCATCGATGGCTTCAGCAGCGACGACGTGCTCACCTCGTCGCTGGAGCGCTTCAGCCCGCCGACGCATTTCGGCAGGAAGTATGGCCCTGCCCTGCGCTCCTCGGCCAACATCGTGGTGCTGACCGGCACCGTCTGCACCGAGCTGGTCAGCGATGCCGCAGGAGCGGTGAGCACCGCGAGCTGCCGGGCGGCGGATGGCCGGTCACTCGAGATCCAGGCGGCGCGCTTCGTGGTCGCGGCCGGCGGCCTCGAAAGCTATCGGCTGCTGGCCAGCTCGCGCACCGCGGAGGGCTGCAGTCCGGGCGACGCCGGCGGCGTGCTGGGACGCTGCCTGATGAGCCACCTGGAAGGCACCTTCGGCAAGCTGGTGGTGCAACGGCCCAGCCGCGCCGTCACCTGGGGGTTCGAGCGCTCGCGCGATGGCATCTATGGTCGGCGGCGGCTGTCGATCGCACCGCAGGCGCAGCGTCGTCACCGGACCTTGAACTTCATCGCCCGGCTGCATCACGACCTGGTCGCCGATCCGCGACACCGGCATCCGGTCCTGTCGGCCATGTTCGTCGCCAAGAACCTGTTGCTGCCGGAATACCGCCGCAAGCTGGCGATGGTCGACCGGGTCACCGCCGCGGCCATGCCCAAAGGCGCCGCCTTCTGGAGCGCGCACTTCAGGAACCTGCTGCTCGGCGCGCCGCAGCTCGCCGGCTTCTCCGCCGGCTGGTTCTGGCGCCGCCATCTCGTCTACCGCCGCATACCCTACGTGGCGCTGGAAAGCAGGACCGGCGTCTATCCGCTCGACCTCAACCAGGAGCAAAGCCCCGACCGCGACAACCGCGTGTTCCTGCGCGATGCGCGCGACCGCTTCGGCATGCGCCAGATCGGCCTGCAGTGGCGGGCCACCGATCTCGACTACGCATCGATCGCCGGCAACTGCCGCATCCTGCGCGATGCCTTCGCGGGCTCGCGGGTGGCCCGCTTCGAATTCGACGATGCCACCCTCGAGGACGACGTCAGGCGCTGCGTGCCGATCGGCGGCCATCACATCGGCATGACCCGCATGGCCGCCTCGGCGGACGACGGCGTGGTCGATCGCGACTGCAAGGTGTTCGGCACCTCCAACCTGTACGTCGCCAGCGCCGCCGTCTTCCCCACGTCGGGCCATGCCAACCCGACGCTGACCATCGTCGCGCTGGCGGTGCGACTGGCCGACCATCTGCGGCAACAGCGCCGCGGCGGATCGCGATGAGCGCGGTGTCGGCGGTCCGCACCCGGTCGGGCGTCGAGCTGACGCCGGTCGGCCTCGGCTGCAGCCGGATCGGCTCCTTCAACAACCCGGTTCCGACGCGCGCCATCCGCGAGCTGCTGGCGCAGGCGCCGGATCTCGGCGTGAACGTCTTCGACACGGCCGACATCTACGGCCAGGGCGACAGCGAGCGCGAGGTCGGCCGCGCGCTGGCCAGACGCCGCGACGACGCCTTCGTGGTCACCAAGGTCGGCAAGCGGTTCTCGGCCAAGATGCGGCTGCTGCGCCCGCTCAAGCCGATCATCAAGCCGCTGCTGGCCGCGAGCGGCAAGGGCGGCGGAGCCATCACCGCCCGCCGCGGCGCGAATCTCGCCGGCGACTTCGATCCGAACCGTCTCGAGCGGGCGGTGGACGACAGCCTGCAGCGCCTCGGCATGGACGCGGTCGACGGCCTGCTGCTGCACAGCCCATCGGCCGCGGCGGTGCGCGATCCCGCCGTCGGGCAGCTGCTCGACCGGTTGCGCAAGTCCGGCAAGGTGCGTCACTACGGCGTGTCCTGCGACGATCGCGCGGCGCTCGAGGCCGCCCTCGCCCTCGACGGCCTGAGCCTGCTGCAGCTGCCGCTCGATCTGCTCGACGAGGCGCGCCACGCGGGACTCACCGCGAAGATCGTCGATCGTGGCATCGCGGTGTTCGCGCGCGAGGTCGTCCGCCTGAGCCCGACCTTGTCGCCGACCGAGGCCGTGGCGCGCGCCTGCCGCCGCCCGGGGGTCACGAGCTGCATCGTCGGCACCTCCAACCCCAACCACCTGCGCGCGGCCGTTGCGGCCGCGGCCGGACGCTGATGCGGCTGCTGTGGCTCGTCCGTTATCCGCCGGTGCCGCCCGCCACCGGCGGCGATGCCGTCTATTCACGCAAGCTGATCGAACATGCCGCGAAGGTCGCGGATGTGCACGTGCTGACCTTCGCGCGACCGGCGTCGGCGCCGGCCAGCCGTCCGGGCCTCACCTGGCAGGCCGTGCCGCAGGCGCGCCATTCGCGCATCCTGAGTGTCCTATCGCCGCTGCCGAACATCGCCTATCGCCATCGTCAGGCACCGTTCGAGCAGACCGCCGCCGAGCTGGCACCGGGCTTCGACGCCGTGGTGGTCGACCACATCGGCCTGGCGTTCCTCGTGCCGCGACTGCGGGCGCGGCTCGGCGCCCGTTGCCCGACGATCATCCTGGTGCATCACGATCACGAAGGCTCGCTTCGACTCGACATGGCCCGGGCGGCGCCCAATCCGCTCATGCGGATGGTGCTGCATGCCGATGCGCGCAAGGCCGGCCGCCTCGAGCGCGAGGCCAGCCTGGCGGCCGACGGCATCACGGCGATCACCACCACCGACCGGCAGGCCTTCGCCGGCGATGCGCCCGGGACGCCGTGCCTGCTGCTGATGCCCGGCTACGACGGGCCGGTCGCGGAGAGCCGCAGCATCGACGACGAGACGCCGCCGACGGTGTGCATCCTCGGCGGGCGCGGCGCCTTCCACAAGAAGCTGGTCCTGCGGCGGATCCTGCAACGCCTCGCCGCCACCGGCTTGCACCAGCGGATGCGGGTGGAGGTGGTGGGTGGCGAGGCCGGCGACGATCCCGCTTATCCCGGCGTGCGCTTTCTCGGCTATGTCGACGACATCGCCGGCTACATGAGCAGGGTGCGGCTCGGGCTCATTCCGGACGATATCGGCGGCGGCTTCAAGGTGCGCGCGCTGACGCACGTGTTCCTGCGCGTGCCGATGCTGGCGCTCAACGATGCGCTTCGCGGCATGACGCTGCGCCCGGAGATCGACTATCTCGGTGCCGACAGCATCGAGGAGCTCGTCGGCCGCGCCCCTACCTGCCTCGCCGACACCGCGCGCCTGAACGCGGTGCAGGAGGCGGCTTTCGGGCACTGCCGCGACCGCTTCTCCTGGGACGACCGGGCGGCGGCGCTGCTCGGCTTCATCCGCGAGGTCAGCGCGCGCCGGGCACGACTCGCTAGCGGCAAGCCAGCCGCGGCATGAACTCGTTACGGAACTGCGTCGCCGCGTTCGGGTACTGGTTGTTGCTGAGCTTGCCGCGGAAGTTGGAGTTGGAGTCCCAGTAGTTCTGGTAGACGACCCCGTGCTGGCGGAACCACGCCGCCGCCAGTTTGACGAGCTCCGAGGCACCGTCGGTCATGAACGCCCATTCCGAGTATGCCGTCGGCTTCTTGTGGCGGGCAGCGAATTCCTGGTGCCACTTCAGGCCGTATGCCTGGTTCAGGAAGTAATCCCAGGCCTTGCGGTTGTCGATCGGATGCCACTTCGTGTCGTAATAGAAGTCCATGCCGATCAGGTCCACGTACTGGTCGCCCGGATAGGAATCCTCCGGGTTGTTGCCGTGGCTGCCGATGTTCGGCGTCCATTCGAAGATGAAGCGGTCAGAGACCGAGCGGAAGGCGTTGACGAAGCGCCGGAAGGAGGCGACGTACTCCTTCTCCAAGCCGATCGAGCTCCACGGCTTCCACGGGCCGTTGAATTCCCAGCCGACGCGGATGTAGATCTGCTGCTGGTTCGGGTAGGTGTTAGCGAGCAGGAGGGCGGCGCGGCGCCAGGTCTCGTCGTACGAGCCTTTCGCGCCCTGCACCAGCGTGCCGGTGCCGGGGATCAGCGGGATCGACCACAGGAGGCGACGATTGACGTTCTTCCAGACGTCGGTCAGCCAGGAGATCGAGTTATACCAGTCGTCCCAGTCGCGCGCGCCCGAATGGACCTGCAAGGCGTCGACCGGCCGGCCCATCCACTTCTCGAATTCGACCAGCGCCGCCGGATCGTTGCCGACATAGACGCTGAGCGCCGGCGTCGAGCCGCGCGCGCATTGCTGGGTACCGAGGCTCAGCGGCAGGCGCGGCTGCGTCGAACTGCCTGTGCCTGTGCTGGTCCCCGCGCCGGCGCTCGTGCCGGTGCCCGTGCTCGTGCCGGTGCCGGTCGTGGGCGTCGAGCCAGCGCCGTCGCCGACTTCATGTTCGATGTGCGGATGCAGCGCGTTCGGTCCGCTGTCGGCAGCGGCGAGGTCGCGTGAACCGTCGGGGGAGGAGCCTGATCCGGAGCCGCAGGCGGCGCCGTGCAGGCAGGCGAGGACGATGATGGCGAGCAACGAGCCGCGCCTGAGAAAGTGATGCATGGACGTACCTGAAACAGCCCTGGCAGGCGGCGAATTCTCGTTTGCCGGAATCGTACCGAAACCAGGCCGCCAGGAACGTCGCGGCAGGACCGTCGGGAGCAGCCTGCTGTCCGCTCGGCAGGCAGCGCCCTCAGAATGGGTCTTGCGAGAGTCCTTCAGCCTCCGCCGCGGCGCAGGTATTCGCGCGCCAGCCCCGCCGCCTCGCGCAGGTCCCGCACCGGCGTTCGCCGGAGGTCGACCATCACCCGCAGCATCGGCGGAATGACCGCGAGCCGCCGCCAGCCCGGGGATGCATGCCGCCAGGCGATGCCCCAGAAGCGACCGAGGATGCGCATGCGGTGGAACAGCATGCTCGAGACGCCGCCGCCCGGCTCGTAGTACTGCGCGCGGCGGCGCAGCGGCACCGACGCCGTCCGCGCGCCGGCGCTGATCCGTTCGTAGTAGAGCGGTCCGGGAATCTGCACGATGCGACCGATGGTGGACAACTCCACCACCAGCAGGTGGTCGTTCCCGAACATGGGTCTCAGCGGCCCCTTCGCATCGAGGGCGCTGCGCCGGTAGACGCCGCGAAACACCCGGGTGGCGCGGGTGGAAGACATGACCGCATAGAGCCGCCGGCTCGGGTCGGCCACATCCGGCAGGAAGGACTCGGCATCGAGCTTGCCGTCGCCGGGCGTATCGATGAAGTTGCTCGCCCGCGGCGCGACCAGCACCACGTCGGGGGACGCGTCCAGCACGGCCAGGCAGCGCTCGAGGAAATGCGGATCGTAGATGTCGTTGGCCGACAGCCAGCAGAAGTACGGTGCCCGCGCCTCGCGCAGGGTGAAGTTGTGGTTGCCGGCGATGCCGATGTTCGATGGCTGGCGCAGCACGCGGATGCGAGCGTCGCGCGCGGCGAACGACTGGCAGATGGCATAGGTGTCGTCGGTGGAGGCGTTGTCGGAGATGACCACCTCGAAGTCCGGCATCGTCTGCGCCAGTATCGACTCGAGGCATGGCGTCACCCACTTGCCGGCCATGTATGCCGGCATGCCCAGCGAGACCCGCGGGAGCCGGTCGCTCACGGGATCGACGTCAGCGCCAGTTCGCCGTGACGGCAGGCAGACGGGGTCGCGGAATCGGGCACGCGCGTGCCATCGACGCGCATGCGCGTGCCACGGTAATGCCCGCTGGATCCGACCTGCCAAGCCATCCCGACGATGCCCCCCACCCGACTCTCATGCCGCGCGGACCCGTGCCGCACACGCCCACCGGCGTGCTCCAGCGGGGCATATCCCATGCCTCGCGCCGGACTGCCCCGCCGCCGGACCGCTGCAGCGGCTGGCTGGGATCCTTGCGTGCCGAGATCGATTGTATGGTGGGCCACGCTGGCCCCGCACCGCGTGCCGCGGTGCAACATCCAAGCAAGCTCGTGGCCCGCGCCGATGTCTTAGTTAACTTACGTGAAACTTGGCTTCGCCCGGCAAGAGGCGACAGGCCCGCCGCCCGGCCCTAACATGCACTTTCCGCCGCCACGAGCGGGACCTCACGAAAGGAGGAGACATGATGGAATCACGCAAGCTGCTCGCGGCGATCGGTGTCGCTGTCGCGTTCGCTGCCTCGGTTGCTGCCGCCGGCAATGCGATCGCGCAGCAATGGCCGACGCGGCCGGTCACCCTGATCGTGCCGTTCCCGCCAGGTGGCTCGGTCGACCCGCTTGCCCGGCTGATCGGGTCGAAGCTGTCGGAGTCCCTGCACCAGCAGTTCGTCGTCGAGAACAAGCCCGGCGCCGGCGGCTCGATCGGCACCGGCGCCGCCGCCACCGCGACACCCGACGGCTACACCTGGTTGTTCGTCTTCGACACGCACGCGGTCAACCCGGCGCTGATCCCGAATCTGCCGTTCGACACCCGCAAGGACCTCGCGCCGGTGACCCTGGTAGGCACGGCGCCGATGGCGATCGCCACCGCGCCGGGCAAGCCGTACAAGACCTTCGCCGACGTGACGCAGGCGGCCAAGGCCAAGCCGAGAGGCGTGAGCTACGGCTCGGTTGGCAGCGGCAGCCTCGGCCATCTCACGATGACGCTGATCGGCCAGGCGGCCGGCATCGACATCGTCCATGTCCCGTATCGCGGCGGCGGTCCGATGGTGCAGGATGCGATCGGTGGCCACACCGAGCTCGCCATCGGCTCGGTGGCGGTGATCTCGCCGCACGTGCGCAGCGGCAAGCTGCGCGCCATCGCCATCACCGGCGACAAGCGCACGCCTGTGCTTCCGGATGTACCCGCCCTCGCCGAGCAAGGCTTCCCCGGCTTCTCGGCGCTGGCCTGGTGGGGAATCTTCGCGCCGGCCGGCACGCCGCAGCCCATCCTCGACAAGTTCCACGCCGAGGTCATGAAGGCGCTCGAGCTGCCCGAGGTGCGCAAGACGCTGACCCAGAGCCTGGGCATGGACATCGTCGCTTCGTCGCCCGCCGAGCTGCGCAGCTTCGTCGACAAGGAGATGACCCGCTGGGGCGACGTGGTGCGCAAGAACGGGATCACGCAGGACTGAGGTTTCAGGGCGTGATGGTGTAGAGGCAGTGCCGACGTAACGGGCTGCCATCCGGCACCGCAGGATGATCGAAGTCCTGCCCGGTGTCGCTCATGCCGATGCGCTCCATGACCCGCCGCGAGGGTTTGTTCGCGAGCGCGGTGAAGGAGACCACCTCGGTCAGCCGGAGTCGGTGAAACGCTATTTCCAGCGAGGCCTTGGCGCCCTCCGTCGCATACCCGTTCCCCCAGAAGCGCCGTGCCAGGCGCCAGCCGACCTCGACACATGGCGAGAACGGCAACTGCCGGCGCGGAACCGACAGGCCGATGAAGCCGATGAACGCGCCGGAAGCCTTGAGTTCCACCGCCCAGTTGCTCCAGCCTTTCTCGGCGAACTGGCTGCTCCAGCTGTGGACCGTCGCCCGGGTTTCGGCCTCCGACAGCGTCCGGGGAAAGTACCGCATGACCTCCGGATCCGCGTTCATCTCGGCGAACGGGGCAACATGCTGCTCGCGCCAGACAACGAGACGGAGCCGCTCGGTTTCATGTTCGATGATCGCGACCATGAGGGCGTGCGTCAGCGTTTGCCGTACTGCTGTCCGACGGACTCGAGAAAGTCGCTGATGCGAGCCCGCGACGTCAGGTGATGAACCTGCTTCGTCGCTGCCGCTTCAGCGACCAGCTGCCGGTACCTGGGCGTCAATCCGCGATGACAGCGCCAGATCACACGGTAGCTGTCCAGGGTGCTGCTCCAGATCGGGCTCTTTTCCGGCCAACCCTCGGGCGTTACGAAATGCCCCTGGAAGAAACGCTTCGTTGCCCAGCGATAGTGGGTCAGCAGCGGCAGGTCGATGTAGACCAAGGTGTCGGCCGCCGCGAACCGCTCCCAGGCAGACGAGAGGCAGCCAAAGCCGTCGATGATCCATTGGTCCCTGGCCAGGAGATCCGCATGCGCCTTCAGGTACTGCTCATGGGGGACCTTGCCACCACCGGGTCTGTACTGCACGGTGTCCAGCGGATAGAGCGGTAGTCGCGTCAGCTCGGCCAACTTCCTGGCCAACGTCGACTTACCGGCCGCTGCATTGCCGAAAACCGCGACTTTCTGCATGAACATTGTGTCCGTCCACACGGTTCCCCGGGTGCATTCCCCGGGTGCTCGCGTCGGGCGATCAGCCGATTGTATTCGCGCCATGCGGAGCTTCCTGCTGGCCTCGGCCGCGGGCGTAGCTGCCGCGAGGCCGGGTGCCTTTGACCCTACAATGGCACCGGCCCTTTCTGGCCTCCTCGCTCTCCGCCTGCGCCCACATCATCATTCATCCGTTCATGGCGCAACCCCGCAAGCTGTTGATGTTCCTGAAGGCCGTGAACCTCGGCCTGGTGACGCTCTACTCGTTCATCCTGATCTACGTCTTCGCGCGCATCCTGCCGGTGACGTTCTACACCCAGGTGGTATTCGTCGGTTCGATCGCCAACTACGTGCTGGCCGCCGACCTCGGCTTCTCGGCCTTCCTGTACGCGACCGTGCGCAAGGAGTACCTGGCCGGGCGACTGACCGCCAGTCAGGACAACATCTCAACCTCGTTCTCGATCTACATCAGCCTGGTGTTCGCTGCCATCGTCGTGCTGGCTGCGGTGTTGGCCGCCGATGGATCCATTGACGCCGAGGAGCTGTCGCTGGCGCTCTATTTCGCCGCCGTCGTGCCGGGCCTGCCGTGGACGCTGTACCGCCGGCTAGCCGCGGCGCTCGACCAGTTGGTGCAATTCGAGTTGATCGAGATGGCGCGACGCACCGTCACGACCCTGGCGATCTGCTCGCTGCTGCTCGGGGTCGGCTTCAGGACCTTCTGCCTCGTCACCCTCGCCGTCTGGTTCCTGGCCTATGTCGCTGCCTTCCTGTCGCTGCGCCGGGCAGGCGTCGTGCTGAGCTGGAAGGCGCGTGGCTTCGCCGGCTTCCTCCGGCGCCATCGCGGCGGCATCGGCCGCAGCGGAACCTTCACCGGCGCCGAGTTCCTGCTCTACAACGGACCGTACCTGGCAATCCCGTTCCTGTTCGAGGACCCGACCGCGATCATCATCTACGACCTGTTCTACAAGGTCACCCGATTCAGCGGACTGTCCTACAACATTGCGATCGAGACGTTCCTGCCGCAGCAGACCCGCGCCTTCCACGCCAACCAGAAGGAGCTGATCGGACCCAGCGTGCGTCGCGTCGCGCTGGTCTGCCTCGTGCCGATGCTGCTTGGTTCGGCCGCCATCCTGGTGGGCGGCGACTGGGCGTTCGGCCGCCTGCTGCCGAGCCCCTTCCATGTCTCGCCAGTGGTGCAGTACTGCATGGTGGCGATGCTGATGGCCGCCCTGGTGCACAGCACCGCCGGCACCCTGGTCGTTGCCATCGGCCGCTTCGGCGCCGCGCTGCGAATCGCCATCGTGACGCTGACGCTGCTAGCCCTGGCAATGGCAGCTACCCGGCTGCTGGAACTTCCCTTCGACGTGTTCCTGCTGATGTACGTTACCGCCTACGCCTGCCATGGCATCATGTTTCAGTGGCAGTTGCGCAGGATCCTCCGGTAGTTGGTTGCCGAGGATCTTGGCACGCCAAGCTAGCTGGCGATTCGATGCCAGGCGCACCGGTTTCCGCGGAAACGTCCCGCCAATCCTCGCTCGCCCTGTCTCCTGGTTCCTGTGCCGGACCCACCTCCCGTTCCCCTGGAACCAGCTGGCCCAGCAACGTGCCAATCGCCAGATCATGGAGCATCCCTCCGCCGCACCATCGGCTCACCGCCGTTGCCGGTCCGATTTCATGGCCATCCATCAGGTTCCCGCGCACCAGGTCGCTCGTTGTTCCCGTCATCGCAGCGGCAGGCTCGAAGATCTTCCCCCTCGGCCCGGTGAACCGCAGCGCGCCATCGTCCAGCATGCGGACCTTGACCCGCCCCTCATGCACCTGGCGGTGATGGAAGCGACACAGCATCACCAGGTTCGATAGCTTCGTTTCGCCGCCATCGGCCCAATGGCGAATGTGATGCCCGTCGAGGAAGCGGGTATGCGTACAGCCCGGGAACCGACAGCCTGCATCACGCGACTGCAGCGCCCGCCGAATCGCCGGCGGAATGCTGCGGGTCTTGCGGCCGACGTCCAGCGGCGCACCGGACTCGTCCTCCACGATGGTGACCACGCTGGCATCGCATGACATGCGACGAGCCGTTTCCGCGGCAATCGAGGGACCGTCCTCGATTTCGCATCGACCCGGCCCGGCTTCGTGCAGCGTCTCATGGTCGACATGGACGACGACCTGCTGGCGGTCGCCGCCGCCGAGAGACTGGAAGCCGTGGCTCAGCCAGGTTTCGGCAAGGATCGGGAACACGTCGGCGCGCAGTTGTGTTCGCGTGGGCGCTTGCTCCGTCTCGACGGGAGCATTAGGCGACTGCGACAGTCGGCGGAGCTCGTCGGCGGCGAGATCGAAGGCCTTGATCACGATGGCACCGCTTTCGGCAGGCAAGCGCACACGCATCACCAGGGAGCCATCGTCGTCGTCATGGAACCAGCTGACCCCGCGATTGGCGAACTGGACAGCCTCACGCTCGAGCATGGCGGCCTCGTGGGCGCGCCGGTACAACCGCACCGTGTTCTCCACATGACGGGCCGAGCCATGCAGGGCGATCATCAGCAGGGGCTCCTCGTTCTGCGGCGTCGCTACACGGGTGAGTGCGCGGACCTTGGAGTAGCTAAGCGCGCCGCGGGCCATGGCGGCCGAGATCATTGGCAAGCCTTCAAGCGCGCGCGCCACCCGGACCTTCTCGCGGGCGGCGCCGATATCGATGCCGCATTTCCAGCTCAACCAATGCGCACAGGAGGGGGTGGATCCATCCGCCCAACCCTCGCGCCGGTCGAACTCGGCGATCAGCATCAGCCAGCGGTGGTTGGCCGCATTCAGATGGCCGGCGAGCTCAGTGATCTGTGCTTCCAACTCAGGCAGAGGTCGCAGGCCAGGCGCGGAAGCGGGACCTGAAGCGGCGGGACCTGAAGAAGGGTTATCTGGGATGACTCCATTCAAAGAGGCCGTGCTTGACGAAGCAGCAGATGACGTCTCGACCATGGCGCCCTCCAGGTCCTTCAATTCATCCCTCAGCCTAAGGGCAGCGCACCCCCGGAGTACATTGCCCGAATGGCTAGCCTAGCCACATGGCTTAGTTCATGCGATCCGGATGGTCTAAGACCTGCGCCGACCTCGCCTGCTCGACCGGCAGGACCAAGCGCCGAGCTCCTGCGGATGTGCATGCGAATCGCGGACGCCAGCGACGATGGCAAAAGTAGGCACCCCCTGGGACTCGCACGCCACAATTTGGCGGGGTCGCGTTTCCGCGGAAACGTCCAAGACCCACCCTGCGCTGCAAAGACACCCTTAGCCCGTGGCAAAACTCCGCCGCAGGGTTCTGCACGGCCGGCCCCGGCGCCC
>JAEZQX010000237.1 GCA_023441105.1 Pseudomonadota bacterium
TGGGGCCCCCCCCCCCCCGGGGGGCGGGCCCCGCCCCTACCCCCCTTCCCGAAGCTGCGCTTCGGCAAGGGGGGCGCCGCCTGAGGCCAGGCAAAGCCTGATCCTCGGCGGCTGCTGGGTGTGGGGCGGTGAGTGGTGCGCCGGGTGAGGCCGGGTTCGGCTGAGTGGCACCCGATGCCAGTGACGAGGGGGGCGCCGCCTGAGGCCGGGCGAAGCCCGATCCTCGGCGGCTGCTGGGTGTGTGACGATCGGACTTGCGGCGGTCGAGGCCGGGTTGGGCAGAGTGGCACCCGATGCCAGGGACGAAGGGCGCCGCCACACAGGCCGGGCGGAGCTTGATCCTCGGCGGCTGCTGGGTGTGGGCGGCGAGTGGTGCGGAGGTTGAGCCTGGGTTCGGCTGAGTGGCACCCAATGGCAAGCCCGCTGCGCCATGACCAGTCAGTCGTCGCGCCGCGTGGCCCAGAGCGCGCTCCCGATCAGGGCGATGCCGAGGATCTGCAGCGGGCTGAGCGCGCGCCCGTACACGACCCAGTCCACCAGCACCGCCGTCCCCGGGTAGACGAACTGGAGCACGGCGATGCGACCGGTCCCCAGCCGGGCCATGCCGGCGTACAACAGCACGTAGGCAAGGCCGGTATGCAGCACGCCCAACCCGGTGAGCCAACCCCAGGCCGCGCCCCACTCGGGCAGGCCGCGCATGAGCGGCCAGGCTGACAGCGCCAGCGTCCCGACGGCGCACTGCCCCGTGGCCAGCGCGAAGGAACCGACCCGCCGTGCCTGGTGCTTGACGATCAGGCCGGCCGCCGCATAGACCACCGAGCCGGCCAGGCTGAGGCCAAGGCCGGTGGCATACCCGCTGCGCCCGGTCCACCAGGCCGCATCGTGATCGAGCAAGCCACTCGCCAGGGCCAGCCCGGCGAGCGCGATGCCGGCAGCGCACCACTGCGCGCGTGTCACCCGCTCGCGCAGGAGAATGGACCCCATGGCCAGCAGCCAGAACGGCTGCAAATGGAACACGACCGTGGAAACCGCGATCGAACTGAGCGGAATGGCAGCGAAGAACAGTCCCCAGTTGACGATCATCAGCGCTCCCGCGCCGCCGACCGCCGCCAACGCCCGACCCCGCAGGCCGACGATCTCGGGCAGCCGGCCGGTGGCCGCACCCCAGGCCAGCAAGGCGCCAAGCCCGAACACGCAGCGGAACCACACCGTGGTGGCCGGATCCTGTCCTGCTTCCTCGACGAAGATGCCGATGGTCCCAAGAAGGACGCCTGCGCCCGCCATCAAGGCCTGACCGCCGCGCCCGCGCTGCGGCGTCGCGTGGGCGATGGGAATGAAAGGCTCGGCGCGTTGCAGGTGAGAAGACATGCCTGCCAGTGTGGCGGCGGCGCAGCTCCAAGCAAAGCGAATCCTTCGGCAACTTATCATCAGGGAATCGAATGTCCGGCAGAGAGCCTGATGCACTCCTCCGACCTCCAGCTCAATTGGCTGCGCGCCTTCGTCGCCGCTGTCGACTCGGGTTCACTGACGGCCGCGGGGCGCCAAGTGCATCGCTCGCAATCGGCCCTCAGCATGCAGATCGCCAAGCTGGAGCAGGCAGTCGGCCGCCCGGTGCTGCTGCGAACCCCGCGCCGCCTGGAACTGACGCCGGCGGGCCGCGACCTGCTCGAGCACGCGCGGCGTCTCGTCTCGCTGCACGACGAGGCCGTCCAGGCGATGCAGCGCGAGACGATCCGCGGCCGACTGACCGTCGGCGTGCCGGAGGACTACGCCGTGCCCTACCTGGCGCCGGTACTGCGCGACTTCGCGCAGCGGCATGGGAACGTGGAACTCACGCTGGTGTGCCGGCAGTCCACGGAGCTGGTGCCGTTGATCCAGCGGGGCGACGTCGACATCGGCGTGGTGACGCGTGATCGGCCGGTGCGCGGCCAGGCGCTGTTCGAGGAGCCGCTGGTGTGGGCCGCGCCGGCCCGTTCCGGGGCCTGGCGCGCCTCTCCCCTGCCGATCGCCGTCTACGAGACCGGAAGCTCGGCCCGCCGGGCGGCGCTGGCGGCCCTGCGCTCGCGCCGCCAGCCGCATCGCGTCGTCTGCGAAAGCGCAAGCCCGGCCGGCATGCTGGCCGCGGTGGAAGCGGGATTGGCGGTGGCGCTCTTCACCCGCTGCAGCGTGCCGGCGGGGTACGAGATCCTGGGCCGCAGGCATGGACTGCCCGCCCTGCCCTCGTTACCGGTCATCCTGCTTCGCAGCCGTGCGTCAGCCGGGGCGCCCGCCGCGGATGCGATGGAGGAGCAGGTACTACGGACGCTGAGCCGGAGCGGCGCCAGGGGAGGCGCGGCCGCCGGGATGATCACCGCCGGATAGGCAAGACGCGCTTTTCAGGGCACGCACGCCAGCAGCCGGACCGGGTGCTACCCGGCGCTGGATCAATCTGCAGACCGGCCCAAGGCGTCCGCCAGCGCGCACCAGCTGGCGACCGGAATTTCCTCGGCTCGTCGCGTCGATTCCGTGAAGGGTTGCAGCAGCGGTTCGGTGGCGGCCGCGACACCGAGGTCGAGGGCGGGATGATGCTGCTGCAGCCACTTGCCGAGCGTGTTGCGGATCATCTTGCGCCGCTGGGTGAAGGCGACCGCGAGCAAAGCCTGCAGACGCGCTGTCTCGCCGGTCAGCGGCTGCGGACGCGGTGTCATCCGGATCACGCTCGACTCCACCTTCGGGGGCGGATCGAAGGCGGCAGGCGGGACGTCGAACAGCGCCTGCACCCGGTAGAAGGCCTGCAGCACCACCGTCAACCTGCCCATGTCGCCCCCGGGCTGCGCGACGATGCGGTCGACCACCTCCTTCTGCAGCATGAAGTGCTGGTCGACGATGCGATCGGTGAAGCGCGTGAGGTGCAGCAGCAGCGGACTGGAGATGTTGTACGGCAGGTTGCCGATCACTCTGATCCTGCCGCCGCGGGCGTCGGCGATGGCGCCGAAGTCGACCTCGAGCACGTCCTGCTGGTGCAGGCGCAGCCGTTCGCCCCAGCGCTGGCGCAAGGCCGCCGCCAGGTCGCGATCGATTTCAATGACATCGAGCGACCCGACCCGCGACAGCAACGGCGACGTCAGGGCCGCAGTGCCGGGACCGATCTCCACCAGGTGATCCGCCTCCCGTGGCTCGATCGCCGCGACGATCGCCTCGACCGCGGCGCGGTCGACAAGGAAGTGCTGGCCAAAACGCTTGCGGGCCACCACCGGGCGGCCGGATCCCGATCTCAGGGCTGCTCCAGGCGGTACTCGACATAGGCGCGATCGCGCAGCTCGCGCGCCCACTGCTCGAACGCCTCGTCGGCCTTCTTCTGGCGCAATGTCTGCCGCGCCGCGGCCCGCATCTGTTCCGGCGAATTCTCCGCCGCCCGCCGGTCCAGCACCTCGATCAAGTGCACGCCGAACTGGGTCCTGACCGGATCGCTGATCCCGCCGACCGGCAACTGGCGCATCGCGCGCTCGAAGTCCGGCACCGTCTCCCCGGGATAGATCCAGCCGAGGTCGCCGCCCTTGGAAGCGCTGCCATCGGTGGAGAACTGGCGCGCGAGCGATTCGAAGCTGGCGTTGCCGGCCTGGATGGTGCGCTTGAACTCCATCATCCGGCGCTGCGCCTCCTGCTCCTCCGCGGGGGTGGCGGCCGGCAGCAGGATGTGCCGCGCGCGGATGCGCTCGACCTGGTTGGCGCCCTGCGGCGCCTGGCTGCGCTTGTCGACCAGCTTCAGCACGTGCAGGCCGGCGGGACTCTTGACCACCGGCGCGACCTGCCCGGGATTGAGACTGGCCACCGCGCCCACGAACAGCTCGGGCAGGCGATCGGCCGGGCGCCAGCCGAGGCTGCCGCCGCGCAGCGCCTCCGCCGCCTCGGAATGCTCGCGAGCGAGATCGGCGAAGTCGGCCCCCGACGCTGCCTTGCGTTGCAGGTCCTCGGCGAGCGCCGTCTTCGCCTGCAGGGTCTGCTGATCCGGCTCCGACGGCAGGCGCACGAGGATCTGCGCGATCTCGTATTCCGTCTTGACCGCTCCGCCGAGCTTGGCGACCTGGCCATCCACCTCGGCCTCCGAAATGCTGACCTTGCTGACCGCCTCGCGCTCGCGAAGCCGCAGGCTGGTGATCTCGCTGGAGATCTGGTCGCGGAACGTGGAAAAGGCGACCCCCTGCCCCGCGAGCTGTTCGCGCAGCTGCTGCACCGACATGTTGTTCTGCTGCGCGACCTCGGCCACCGCGCGGTCCATCTCCGCCGGCGACGGCAACACGCCCACTTCCTTGGCGTATTGCGCCTGCGTGCGGGCGGTGATCATCTGCTCGAGCACCTGGCGCATCAGCGCGTCCTGCGACGGCGGCATCCGCCCCTGCTCCCGCAGCTGGCTCTGCACGATGGCGACCCGGCTTTCGAGCTCGCGGGCGGTGATCGCCTCCTGGTTCACGACCGCGATGACGCGATCGACGGGCTGGCCCGAGGAGCGCTGCGCCTCGGCCGGCAACGGGGCCAGGAGAAAAGTGGCGGCGCACAGGGCCGCCGTGGTTGTCATGGCTGCCATGGCTGCCATGGCTCTGTCGACAAATGGGGACATCACTCGTAACCGTAAAAGCGCGATGAAGGCGGCGGCCGGTTATCCGGAATGCGGTAACCCGGGATGTTCCGGACCAATATACCAAAGGGGTCGGCACCGAGCCGACCAAGCCCGCGCAGGTCGAACTGCAGGAAGAAGGCGGTGGTGTCCCGCCCCTCGGCGGTGACGAAGCGCTGCACCACGAACCTCGTCGCCCAGCAGTCCTCCGCGTACTCGAAACCCAGCAGGCCCTCCACCAGCCCCGGCTGGACGTCGACCAACTGGCCGGTCGCCGGGTTGTTGCGCTCCTGCAGGAACGAGTAGTTTATCTTGCCGAGCGACGACCAGCGGGCCGACATCGGCCACTGCCAGGACGTGCTCCACTGCGCGTACTCGCGCGACTGGTAGCGCACGCCCGCGTTGAGCAGGCGGCGATCGCCGGGCCAGTAGCGCCAGCTGAGGCTAAAGCGCGGGACGCGGTTGTCCTGCAGCGCGTACTGGATGCCGGAGTCGACGCTGTGGCCGCCGCCGAGCTCGCCCGATGCCGCGAGCAGCAGGTCCGAGCGGCGGTCGATGCGGCTCGACTGGCCGGGGATGGTCACCTCCTGGCTGTCGAAATAGAAGCGCTGCGCCAGCGCCAGCCGCAACCGCTCGACGCCGGTACCGGCATCGATGTGACGCGTGATCAATGCGGCGGTGAGCTGGTTGGAATCGGCGATGCGATCGTGGCCGGTGAAGGTATTCTCGGTGAACAGCTGCGCGAAGTTGAAGTCGTTGACCGCGCTGTCGAAGACCGGGAACTGCGACTGGTCGCGAAACGGCGTGTAGACGTAGAACAGGCGCGGCTCGAGCGTCTGGATCGCGGGCTTGCCGCGCCATTCGACGTCGCGCTCCATGATCACGCCCGAATCCAGCGACCAGGTGGGCAAAACGCGGCTCAAGGTCCGTTCGCCGGCCGGATTGACATCGAGCTGGTAGGTGCTGGCATGCAGCGATACCTTCGGCGTCACGAACCAGGCCGGGCGGCGGAACGGATAGGCGATGGATGGATTGAACACGCCGCGCAGGCCTTCGGCCGAACCCCGCAACGGCCGGCTGAACCAGGTCACGTCGTTGATCAGGCCGATATCGAAGCCGTTGACGTCGGTGCGATAGGTGCTCAGCTGGAACTGCGGCAGCTTTTCGTAGGGCGGCGTGAGCCGGGCCTCGAGTATGTTCTGGTAGGCGGTGACGCGGCCGAGGAAGTTCCATTGGCCGAAATCGCGGGCGAGGAAGACGTCGCGCGGCAGCGACCGTTCCGAGGCATCCACCAGGGTGCGCGAATAGTCGACGAAGTAGTTGTCGTCGGACACGCCCTTCACGACCCAGCCGCCGCTCCAGCCGCCCAGGTTGGAGATCACGTTGGTCGCGTTGTAGAAGTAGCGGCTGCGGCCGGCGATGCGGTCATGCGGCGCATAGTCGGCGACCAGCTCGCCCGCCATCGGCCGGAACAGGTAGCGGAACTCGCTGCCGAGCTGCAGGCCGCGGCGCACGCCCAGGCGGGGTGCCAGCGTCAAGTCGTAGTTGGGCGCGAGGTTGAAGTAATACGGTACCTCGATCTCCGCGCCGGAACGGGAGGTGACCGACAGCGACGGCGTCAGCACGCCGCTCTTGCGCTCGTCGCCGAGCGGGAAGAACAACACCGGGGACCTGAGGATGGTCCGGTCATGGAAGACCAGGCTCGCCGTGCTGGCCTTGCCGCTGGCGTCGTTCTGGTCGATGTCGATGCTCCGGGCCTCGATGCGCCAGTCGTCGTTCTCGGGACGGCAGGTGCTGAAGGTGGCGTTGCTGAGCAGGAACCGGCCGCGCCCCTTCATCTCGATGCGGTCGGCCTTGCCCCGGCCGTTCTCGACCGGCAGGTTGTAGGTGGGCGATTCGAACACGCCTTCGTCGGTGTCGAGCTGCAGCTTGAGCCGCGGCCCGGCGATGCGGGTGCCGCTCTGGTCGACGGTCACGTTGCCGATGGCCTCGACTTCGTTGCGGCCCTGGTTGTAGCGGATCTGGTCGGCATGCAGCAACGTGCCGGACTGGCGCAGCTCGGCTGCGCCATCCAGCACCGTCTCCGCGCCTTCGGGCGTCTGCCGGCTGGACATCCGGTCCGCGCGGCCGAACGATGTGGCTGGCTCGTTGCCTTCCCTCGGGCGCAGGTCCAGTTGCGGTGCCAGCTTCAGCCGCAGCGACGGCTCGCCCGCGGCCGAGCCGCCGCCGGCGGCAACCTGCGCCTGCACCGATGGCGTGAGCAGCAACGCAACGGAGCAACGTCCCAGCAATCGGGCGAACGGGATTCGGGACGTAGGAGACACTGTGCCGTCGGAGCCGGGAGGGAGGATTGCGGGTTCACTATTATAGGTACCCGAGCCCGACGCTCCGGCGCTCCGGAAGCGCAACGACATTGCAACCGCAGCAACAGGTCCAGACTTGCCTACCACCGACAACCGCCTGCAATCGCTCAACCGCTGGATCGAGTCCCTCGCGGACCGGTTCGGCCTCGAACCGGCCACCATCGCCCCGGCCTCGAACGACGCCAGCTTCCGTCGCTACTTCCGCATCGCGGCCGGCGCGGGCAGCTTCATCGTCATGGACGCGCCGCCGCCGCAGGAGGATTGCCGCCCGTTCGTGCACGCGGCCCGGGTGCTGCGCGAGGCCGGCGTGAACGTGCCGGAGGTGCTCGCCGAGGATGTCGCCCAGGGCTTCCTGCTGCTGAGCGATTTCGGCGGCACCACCTACCTGAGCCGCCTCGACGCGCAGTCCGCGCCGGCGCTCTACCGCGATGCCTGGCAGGCGCTGGTCACGATGCAGCGGGCCAGCCGGCCCGGCGTGTTCCCGGCGTACTCGCGCGAGCTGCTCGAGCGCGAGCTGATGCTGTACCCGCAGTGGTACCTGGCCAGGCACAAGGGCATCGAGCTGGATGCCTCGCAGCAGCAGGTGATGCGCCGCGCCTTCGAGCTGATCCTGCAGAACAACCTCGCGCAGCCGGCAGTGTTCGTGCACCGCGACTATCATTCGCGCAACCTGATGGTCCTGGGCGAGGCTGGTGCTCCCGGCAATCCCGGCATCCTCGACTTCCAGGATGCCGTCCACGGACCGATCACCTACGACCTGGTGTCGCTGTTCAAGGATGCCTACATCCACTGGGACGAACAGCAGGTACTGGACTGGGTGATCCGGTACTGGGAGATGGCGCGGTCCGCCGGCCTGCCGGTCAGGGCCGATTTCGCCGACTTCTACCGCGACTTCGAATGGATGGGCCTGCAGCGGCACATCAAGGTCCTGGGCATCTTCGCCCGCCTCTATCACCGCGACGGCAAGGACAACTATCTCAAGGACATGCCGCTGGTGCTCGGTCACGTCCTCGAGGTGCTGGCGCGCTATGTCGACCTCGCGCCGTTCGCGCGGCTGGTGCAGGAGATCGAGCAACGCAAGCCGCTGCCCGGCTACACGTTCTGATGCGGGGCCGGCGATGAAGGCGATGATCCTTGCCGCGGGCCGCGGCGAGCGGATGCGGCCGCTGACCGACGTCCTGCCCAAGCCGCTGCTGGCAGCAGGCGGCAAGCCGCTGATCGTCTGGCACATCGAGCGGCTGGTGCGCGCCGGCATCCGCGACATCGTCGTCAACCATGCCTGGCTCGGCGACAAGATCGTCGCCGCGCTCGGCGACGGCTCGGCACTTGGCGCAAGAATCAGCTATTCGGCCGAAGGCAGCGCGCTCGAGACGGCCGGCGGGATTGCCCGTGCCCTCCCCCTGCTCGCCCCCGCCGCCCGGCAGGAGGAACCGTTCCTGGTCGTGAGCGGGGACACCTGGTGCGACTTCGACTACGGCCGCGCCGCTACGATTGCGCTGCAGATGCGCGCGGCGCGGCTGGGCTGCTGGCTGGTGATGGTGTCCAATCCGCCGCACCATGCGGCCGGCGACTTCGCGCTGGCCGGCGGCCGGGTGCGAAGCGACGCAGCCGCCCGGCTCACCTATGCCGGCATCGGCGTGTACACGGCGCGGATGTTCGCCGAGATCGCACCTGGCGCCCGCTCGCCGCTGCGTCCCTGGCTGGAGCGGGAAATCGCCGCCGGCCGGGCTGCAGGTGAATACCATGACGGGTTGTGGTTCGACATCGGCACCGCGCAGCGCCTTGCCGAGCTCGACCTGCTGCTCGCCAACCAGACAACCGCTGCTGGAGCATAGATGAAACAACCTTCGAGTCCGCTGCGTCCGCCGGCGGCCGCCGCCCGCGCCCGGGCTCTTATACAA
>JAEZQX010000020.1 GCA_023441105.1 Pseudomonadota bacterium
AGGGCATGACCTACTGCATTGGCGTCAGGCTGGACGCCGGAATGGTGTTCCTGTCGGATTCCCGGACCAACGCCGGCCTCGACCGGATCAGCACGTTCCGCAAGATGATGATCTACGAGAAGCGCGACGAGCGCTTCATGACACTGCTGACCGCCGGCAACCTGTCGGTGGCCCAGTCGGTGCGCGAGATCCTCCAGGTCGAGGCGATCGACAACGGCGACAACGAGCCGATCACCATCTGGAACGCGACCAGCATGTACGACGCCGCACGGGTGCTCGGCAGTGCCGTGCGGCGCGTGCACCAGCAGGACGGGCCTTCGCTGGCTGCGGCCGGCATCGAGTTCAATGCCACCATGATCTTCGGCGGCCAGATCAAGGGCGAAGCGATGCGCCTGTTCCTGGTCTACTCCGCAGGCAACTTCATCGAGGCGACGCGCGAGACCTGCTTCTTCCAGGCCGGCGAGAGCAAGTACGGCAAGCCGATCCTCGACCGGATGCTGACGCCCTCGACCACGCTTGCCGAAGCGGCCAAGTGCGCCCTGGTGTCGATGGATTCGACGATGAAGTCCAACCTGTCGGTAGGCCTGCCGCTCGACCTGCTGGTCTACGAGAACAACCAGTTCCAGACCCGGAAAGTGGTCTGCATCGACGACCGCAATCCCTACTTCCAGTCGATTCGCACCGGCTGGGGGCAGCGGCTCAAGCAGGCGTTCGAGTCGATCGACGATCCGCAATGGAGCGGCGATACGGCGGAGCATCCGCTGTGCATGCCGTCGATCTACGAGCCGCTGCGCAAGATCACGCACCCGGCGGAGAAGATCGTCTGACGGAAAAGGCTGCAGCAACGCAGGCAGCGGCGGCGCCTTCCGGCAGCCGGCCGCTGCAGACGCTGCACGCGCGGCTGAAAGAGGCGACGCGAGCGGCGCATGCGCGGCTCGAGGCCGGCATCGACATCCTCGCCGTGCCGTTGGCGGCCGACCGCATCATCCGCCTGCTGGAGCGCTTCCACGGCTTCCATGCTGCCTGGGAACCGGCGCTCGGAGGTCGGGTGCCGGCATCGCTGCTCGGGCCGCGACTCAAGCTGCCGCTGCTGCAGCATGACCTGCGCTGCCTGGGCGTCGGCGATCGGCGGCTGCTTGCCCTGCCCCATTGCGAGCGAGCCGTCGGCCTCTGCACATCCCCGGCTGCGGCAGCCGGCGGCCTCTACGTGATGGAGGGGTCGACGCTCGGCGGCCGCATCATCAGCCGCAGCCTGCAGGGCGCGCCCTGGCATCCGCCGCAGCGGCTGCGATACTGGAACCCCTACGGCGACGATACCGGGCGGCGCTGGTCCGAGACGCTGGCCTACCTCGAATCGCTCCCGCCGGCGGATGCCGATACCGTCGTCCGTTCGGCGGTGACCACTTTCGACGTGCTGCATGCCTGGCTGCTGCCGCACGCCGCCTCACCGGAACACCCTTCATGACCACCACCTCCAGCCGCGCCGACGATATCGACCTCACGCAGTGCGCAACGGAGCCGATCCACGTGCCGGGGGCGATCCAGCCGCACGGCTGCCTGCTTGCCTGCGATCACGACACGCTGCGGGTGCAGCAGGTCAGCGACAACGTCGCGGAATTCGTCGGCGTCGCACCGCAGGCGCTGCTGGGCCGGCCGCTCGACGAGATGCTGCCGACGGCCGCGGCGGTGCGCGCTTCGCTGGCCGGCGGCTCGCGTCCCGGGCGGATCCCGCTGCAGCTGGCGGGCGGACTGATGATGGCAACCCTGCACGAGCACGACGGCGTGGCGATCATCGAGCTCGAACGCGGCGAGGAGGACGACGCTGCGCCGGGCGAAGGAGGCAGCCGCGCCTTCGACCTGGACGGCGGCATCCGGCTCATCGCCAAGCAGGAGGACCTGCGCGAGCTGGTCCGGGTGACGGCGGAAGTGGTGCATGCGCTGAGCGGCTTCGACCGGGTCGTCGTCTATCGCTTCGACGACGACGACCATGGCGAAGTCGTGTCGGAAGCGCGGGCGGCAGACCTGCCGCCGTATCTCGGGCTGCATTTCCCCGAATCCGACATCCCGCGGCAGGCCCGCGAGCTGTACCGGCGCAACTGGATCCGGGCCATTCCCGACCAGCGCTACCGGCCGGTGCCGCTGGTGCCGCCACTGCGTCCGGATAGCGGCGCGCCGCTCGACCTGACGCCGGCGTTGTTGCGCAGCGTCTCGCCGGTGCATCTCGAGTACATGGCGAACATGGGCGTGCAGGCGTCGATGAGCGTCTCGCTGCTGGTCGACGGACGTCTGTGGGGGTTGATCAGCTGCGGCCACCGGCAACGGCGACCGATGCCCTACCGCCTGCGCACCGCCTGCGAGACCATCGGTCGTCTGGTCTCGCTGCAGATCGGCGCGCTGCAGACGCTCGAGTTGCAGCGCATCGAGTCCGAGCGATCCGGGACGATGCGGGCGCTGGTGGAGGCGCTGCGGCAGGCGAAGGAACACGTCCTGGCGGGCCTCCCTGCGCAGGCTGGCGCGTTGCTGGACATCGCGGCGGCGACCGGCGCGGCGGTGGTGAGCGGCGAGACCGTCACGAGCGTCGGCCGGTGCCCCGACGATGTCACCGTGCTGGCGCTGTCCCACTGGATCCGCGAGCGAGCCGGTCCTGCGGGCCTGGTGTCGACCAGCCAGCTGCCGCTCGACGAGCCGCAGTGGGCCGGCCTGGCGGAGGTGGCGAGCGGCGTGCTCGGCATGGTCTTGCCGACTCCGCTGCACAATTGCGTGCTGTGGTTTCGACCGGAACTGGTGCAGACGGTCAGCTGGGGCGGCGATCCGAACAAGCCGCTGGCGAAGCCCGGCGCGGACGCGCCCGCCCACGCGCCGCGCCTGCATCCGCGTCGCTCCTTCGAGGCCTGGAAGCAGGAGGTCCGGGGACGCTCGGCCCGCTGGGACCGCGCCGATCATGACGCGGTGGCCGAACTGCGCAGGTCGGCCATCGAGATCGACCTCCATCGCCAGGTGCAGCGCGAGCAGGCCGCGGTCAAGGCTCGCGACGACCTGGTCGCCGTGGTCGCGCATGACCTGCGCACGCCAATGTCGGTGGTGGTGATGCAGGCAGCCGTGATCCAGCGCCTGCTGGCCAAGGACAGCAGCGAGGAGACCACGCAGCGGCTGCGGGCTAGCGCGCAGGTGGTCCAGCGCTCCGGACAGCGCATGGCGACGCTGCTGAACGACCTGCTGGACCTGGCCCGCATCGAGGCCGGCCGCTTCCAGGTCACGAGCAGTCGCCAGCCCGCGCAGCAGATCATCGAGGACGCCTACGAGTTGCTCAATCCGATCTGCGAAGCGCAGGGGCAGGAGCTGGTCGCCCATCCGGCGCCGGATCTCCATATCCGCGCCGATCCCGAGCGGCTGTTCCAGGTGCTGTCCAACCTGATCGGCAATTCGTCGAAGTTCTCGCCGCAGGGCGCGCGGATCCACGTAAGGGCGCAGGCGACGGCAGACGGGATGTGCGAATTCTCGGTGAGCGACAACGGCGCCGGCATCGAGCCGCAGCAACTGCCGCGCATCTTCGATCGCTATTGGCACCAGCGCACCGACGGCACCGGCGTGGGCCTCGGGCTCTACATCTCGCGCGGCATCGTGGCAGCGCACGGCGGCAACATCCGGGCGGAGAGCCGGCTGGGCGAAGGCACCACCATCTCCTTCACCGTTCCCCTCGATCAGCCGGCCCGATAGCGGGGACTTCCACCCGCAGTGCCAGGCCACTCGCCCGCCAGCCGATCACCGTCAGCGCGATCGACAGCTGCATCCAGAGCGCGACCAGCCATTCGAGCGCGTTCTCCCAGCGGTCCTGGTCGCTTGCCAGACCCAGGCGCACGGCAACGTAGAACAGGCCGGCGGCCAGCACGGCGCAGGCGATCCATGCCAGCGCCGGCGCCAGCCAGCCGGGCGACGGCGCCTGGCCCTGCAGGCGCAGGCGGCGCAGCTGGATCGCCAGCAGCACCTGGGCGACAAAGGTGCCGCCGAAGTAGACATTGATGCCATAGCGGCGCATCAGCTGGTAGCTTGCGCCCTCGGTGCCCAGGAAGGTCAGGTACAGGATCATGAACAGGGCCCCGATCCAGCCGCTGGCCAGCATGGCGCGCGAACCCGGCAAACCCAGCGCCTGCAGCCAGCGCTGATTCAGCCACCAGTAGATCGCGAGCGGCACCGTGTAGGGCAGCAGCGCGCCGCGAAACAGGTGGTTCGCCCAGCCGTGGCGCCCCGCCCTGCTGATCGACGTGCAGCCATCCCAGTAGGGGTTGCACAGCGGCACGTGCTGCTCCACGACCGAGAGGGCCAACGCGGCATGCACGATCAGGATCGGCCACAGCGCCAGGAAGACGCCGAAGCCGACCAGCGACAACATCGCCCGGTCGTGGCCGCCGCTGCCCCGGCCGGCCACCGTGCGCTGACGGGCGTCGGCCTGCTCCTGCGACCCGCTCATGGGCCTGTGCTCAGGGCAGGAACAGCTCCGGGTCCACCATTGCCCGGTTGAGGCTCACCGACCAGTGCAGATGCGGCCCGGTCACGCGGCCGGTGGCGCCCACGGTGGCGATGCGCTCGCCGGCCGCCACCACCTGCCCGGTCCTGACCGCGATCGTGTCGAGATGGCAGTACATCGTCAGCAGGCCGGCGCCGTGGTCGATCCAGACCGTGTTGCCGTTGAAGAAGTAGTCGCCCGCGTCGATCACCGTGCCGGCGGCCGCGGCGACCACCGGCGCGCCCTTGGGCGCGGCGATGTCCATGCCGCTGTGCGGATTGCGGCTCTGGCCATTGAATACGCGGCGCAGGCCGAACGAGCTCGATCGCCGGCCGTCGACCGGCGGCAGCAGCCGGAAAGTGGCCGGCAGCGTGGCACTGAAACTCTCGACCACGCTACCGAGATGCTTGCGCTCACGCTCGTAGCGCGCGAGGTCTTCCGGCGACAGGTCGACCTTGCCGGGCGCGACCTTGAGGTGCTGCTCGGCGTACTTCCTGTCCTCGATCTCGAAATGCACGCGCCGCTCCGGGCCATCGCCGGGTTTCACCACCAGCTCGGCGCGACCGGGCTTGGTCGAAAGCGGGATGCCGACCACGGCGATCCAATCCCTCGGCGAACCGGCCACCAGCGCCGGCAGGTCGTTGAAGCGAGCCGCGGGTGCACGCTTGCCTGGACCCAGCGGAATCACGGCAACCCCGCCCGGGACGCGACGCTGCTGCGGCAGATCGGCGGCGGCATCCGCGCTGGCGGCTGCCCTGCCGGCTGCGCCGCTGCCCGGCGCATCGGCCGGCGCCGCGCGTTCGGCGCGTGCCGGACGATCCGCGGCAGCGGCCGCCTGGGGCATGGCCGACAGGCCGAGCGCAGCCAGCAGCCCGGCGGCGACCAGTCTGCTTGCGGCGAGCGCGTCCCCGGGAGACGCAAGACATCCTCTCCTGGACCTGCAGGCAGGTCGCGCTGGAAGCCGCCACCAACATCCATTGACCAAACTCGAATCCACCAAATCGTTCACCTCCGCGGGCCCCTGATTTGCCGTTATGCTCGCGTCAACAACCGATCACGGAGATTCGCATGGCCGGAGCGAGCCTGCTCGCGCTGCTCGATGATATCGCCAGCGTCCTCGACGACGTGTCGGTGCTCACGAAGGTGGCAGCCAAGAAGACCGCCGGCGTCCTCGGCGACGACCTGGCGCTGAACGCCCAGCAGGTTTCCGGCGTCAATGCGCATCACGAGCTGCCGGTGGTGTGGGCGGTGTTCAAGGGCTCGGCAATCAACAAGTGCATCCTGGTGCCGGCGGCGCTGGCGATCAGTGCGCTCGCGCCGTGGCTGGTGACGCCTCTGCTGATGGTGGGCGGCCTGTACCTCTGCTACGAGGGCGTCGAGAAGCTGGCGCACAAGTTCCTGCATCGCGACGGACACGATGCCGTCGGGCACCCGCCGGCAGGCGTTGCGAGCAGCGGCGGCTCGCCGCCATCCGACGCCGCCGCGGACAAGCGACGCGCAACCGCCAGCGCCGCCCATCTCGCCTCGACGCAGCGGACGCCTCCCGGCGGGCCGATCGGGGCGCCGGAGAAAGAGAAGATCAAGGGCGCGGTGCGCACCGATTTCATCCTCTCCGCGGAGATCATCGCCATCACCCTGGGCACGGTCTCCGGCCAGCCGCTGGTGACGCAGCTGGTGGTGCTGGCCGGCATCGCCGCCATCATGACCATCGGCGTCTACGGACTGGTTGCCGGCATCGTGAAGCTCGACGACGCCGGACTCTACCTCAGCCGCAGGCCCGGCAGCGGAGTGCTGGCGAGCTGGGTGCGCAAGAGCGGCTTCGGCATCCTGACGATGGCGCCGTACCTGATGAAGACGCTGTCGATCGTCGGTACCGCCGCCATGTTCCTGGTCGGCGGCGGCATCCTGACCCACGGCATCGCCACCGCCCATCATTGGGTGGAGGACGCGGCCGAAGGCGCCGCTGCGATACCCGGCGTCGGCGCCGTGCTGGGCGCGCTCACGCCGATGCTGCTGAACGCGCTCGCGGGCATCGTCGCCGGCGTCATTGCGCTCCTCGCCGTCACGCTGGTGACCCGGGCCGTCGGCGCGGCGCGCAGCGGCAAGGCAGGGGCTGCCTGAAGGGAGCCGGCCTCATGGGGGAGCCGGCCGGCGAGCCGGCCTCATGGGTCGGCAGCCGGTCAGCGCGCCTTCACCATCTCCACGATCCTGGCGACGTCGATGGCGCGCGACTGCTGTTCGATCTGCGGCAGGTAGCGCGACTGCAGCAGCTTCGCCTCCTCCACCAGGGAGGTGAAAGTCTGCTTGAGCATGCCCGCGTCCATGGTGCGCCCGCCGGCATAGTAGCGACGCGCCACCTGGCCGATGGCCCAGGTGGTGGCGAACGACAGCGCCACACCGGTGGCGCCGCGCGCCAGGCCGCCGGCCATCCGGCCCCCCGCCTTGCCCAGCAGCCCGCCCAGCAGCTTGCGACCGATGTCTTCCAGGTACTGCCCGGTCATGCCGACACCCAGGGTCGCGAGCAGGTCCTTGACATGGCCGCGGTCGAGCTCGTAGCCATGGGCAGCGCCGATGCGGTACACCAGCTTCATCTGCAGCGGAATGATCGCCATGGATGCCAGCGACTGCGGCAGCAATTCCAGCGCGCCGTTCATGATGGCGGCGTTGAGGATCATCTTGTCGATCTCGGCGTCCCTGGCCGCATCCGGCCCGACGGCCGGCGAAGCGGCGGCAGCGGCTGAATCAGCGGCGGCCCCAGCCGTTGCGCCATGCGCCGGGTCGCCCGCCATGCCGGCAGCCGCTCCGGCGGCTGGCTTGCCGACTGCGCCGGTACCGGTGAGCGCCCGGCTGCTGCTGTCGCCGGTGCCGATGAAGATCTTGCCGCTGGCGACCTCGGCCTCGGCCTGCTCCTCGGCATCGACGTCGGCATCGGCATCGGGCTGCGCCTCGCCTGCCGGCGCGGCCGCAGCGACCGGCGCATGCGGATCGCCGCTCTCCAGCGGCACGCTCGCCAGCTCGTCCGCCGCCTCCTCGAGAGGCGTCGTGAGCCGCTCGTCCAACCTCAGCGCCTTGCCCAGCCGGGACAGGAAGGCGCTCTCGCGCTCGTTGCGCAGGCCGTCGGAATCCAGCACGCCGAGCGCCAGCTCGTAGGCCAGCAGTTTCATGTCGTGGGTCGAGAGCTGCGCGGCAGCGGTCTCGATCGTGGTCTTCTTCAGCAGCACGTCGCGATAAATCGCTGCCAGCGGCAGGTCACCCGGCAGACTCTCGGCGACCCGCCGTACCTCCTCGCGCTCGGCATCGGTTTTCTGGCCATCGGCAAAAGCCGCCAGCAGAGCGAGCGACGCGATTGCCTGTCGTTCCTGGTCAGTCATCATCATGGATCCTGTGAAGCGGACCCCCCATCATCCAGCTTCCGCCGAAGCGGGTGCATCATTCCCCGCGTCGGCGTGGGCATTTGGCAGCGCGCTGCTCAGTCGACTTCGGCGTCCACCGGCACCAGCACCGGATCGTCGTCCGGCTCCTGGCCGTGATAGGCGACGCGGATGGCTTCATCCTCGGCATCGTCCCAAGCCCGCGCCGCATGCCGGTCGAAGCGGCGCTCGCGGTTGGAGCGCGACATGACAGCCTTGTAGGCATCTTCCGGCGTGACGTTGCGCGAGGCCATCAGCGACAGCGCCGCGGCGCAGCCGGCCTCGACATCCTCGACGCTGGCCCTGGTATCGGCGATGCCGAGCTTCATGTCCTTCCTCCGTTCAAGTCGCTCGCCCGATGGTACAACCGGCGCGCGAATCCGACGCTTGACTGCGTCGGCAGCTCAGGCAACCTTGTCGCTGCCGCTGGCCGCGCTGACGGCGCGGTCGCGGCCGTTGAGCACGTGGCGCTTGAACGATTCTCCTGCCCGCTGCCGATCCTTCGCCGCCACCGCTTCGACGATCTCGCGGTGCTCGCGGTTCGAGACGCTCATGCCCGACGGCTGCACCAGGCTGCGGTGGCGGTAGAGATGCAACTCCTTGTCGGTGCCGAGGAACATGTCGACGAGGCGCTGGTTGCGCGTCGCCCTGACCAGCCGGTCGTGGAACGCCAGGTTCTGGCGAAAGTACTCGTTGGCATGCCCGGCATCGAGCGACGCCTGCATCTGGTCCACCATTGCATGAAGCGCCGCGATGTCGTCGGCGGTGGCGCGCTGGGCGAGCAGCTCGCCCGCCAGCACGGCCAGGGCACCGCGCACCTCGTAGATGTCGAGCGCCTGCTGCAGGTCGACGCGACGCACGAACATGCCGCGGTTGTTGATGATCTCGACCATGCCGGCCTGCTCGAGCTTGCGGCAGGCTTCGCGTATCGGGCTGCGGCTGACGCCGAGCGCCTGCGCCAGCGCCAGCTCGTTGATGCGCTGGCCGGCAGCGAGCTCGCCGGACAGGATCATCCGCTCGATCTTGTCCTGGATGACCGTGGCGAGCGACTGGGAGCGCAGCAGCTCGAGTGCCGAGTCCTCCTTGTGCCGCTCGGCCGGCGCGACGGCGTTGGCGTTTGACCTGGGCGCGGAATCCATGTGTCAGCGGAAGGAAGTGGTTCCGGCACCCGTCTCGGGAGCTCAGCCCTGCGCTGCCGGCGCCGCGGCGAAGCCGTAGAGCCGCGCCGCATTGCCAGCCAGCACCAGGCGCGCGGTCGACTCCGCCTGCAGTACCGCCAGCAGGGAGTCGAGCATCGCCGCCTCCACGGGTCGGCGTTCGGCAGGCAGATTGACATGCGGCCAGTTCATTCCCCAGATTATGCGTGAGCGGCCCGCTTCGAGCAGGGCCTGGATTCGCGCCCGTAGCGGCCGGAAGTCGGCGGCGCCGTCGGACGTGCCGTAGTAGGGCGCGGCCAGCTTCACCCAGCCGCCGTCGCCGACGAAGCGGACCAGCGCCTGGAATGGCGGCGACCCCGCCGTCACCGCCGGCGCGAAGCGGCCGATATGGTCGATGACCACCGGGCAGTCGAGCTCGGCGAGCTCCTCCAGCACGGTTGCCGACAACGCCTCGCCCTCGGCCTGCACCAGCAGGTGCCAGCCGAGCGGCGCGATCTGGGCGGCGCAGGCGGCCAGGGCAGCGACATCGACCGCGCTGCCTGGCGCGAACAGGAACCGGATGCCCCTGGCACCGGCAGCATGCAGACGCTCGCGTTCGTCCCTGCGCCAGGCCGGGTCATCCCAGAGAATGGCGCGGGCGCGATCGAGCCCCAGCCGGGCCACGATTTCGAGCGTGCCGCCGACGTCATGGCGATAGGCCTTCGACTGCACGATCACATGGCGCCCGACGCCGATCGAACGCGCAGCCGCAAGGTATTCGGCGAGGCTGGCCTCGCGCGCCGGATTCTCCGGATAGACATGCGAGTGGGTGTCGCAGATCGGCTCGGGCCAACCGGCGGCTGCGGCTGCGGCTGAGACTGCGGCGGAGGAAAGCATCGGCGTCAGCGCCTGGCCGACAAGCGCTCGCGCCCTTCGAGAAGCCCGTAGGCAGCGCGCTTGCCGCCTTGCAGCGGGTAGCCGGAGGGCGCTGTCGCCTGGGCCTGCACGGTCTGCGGGGCCGCCTGCCGGGCATTGTCCTGCGGCACGAAACCGAGCCGTTCGGCATCGGGATTGCGCCACCACGCGCCGTCGTTGTCCGACACGCCATAGACGATGGCATATCCGACCTCGGGCGCCGCCAGGCAGGCAAGCAGTTGCTGCTGGAAGTCGCGCTCGCTCATCCAGGTGAAGAGTTCGCGCTGCTCGCCCGGTTGCGGCCGCACCGAGCCGATCCGCAGGCACACGGCCTCGAGGCCGAACTTGTCCCAGAAGTACCGGGCGGCGCTTTCACCGAAGCATTTGCTCAGGCCGTAGAGGCTGTCGGGCCGCAACGCCTCCTCGATGCCGATCGGCTGCGTGACCGGGTACATGCCCACGGCATGATGGGAGCTGGCGTAGACGACGCGCCGCGCCCCCGCCCGGCGGGCCGCTTCGAAGACGTTGTAGGTGCCGGCGATATTGACATCCAGGGTCGGCTGCCAGTCGTCGACGTTGAGGCTGGCGCCGAGGTGGATCACCGCCTCGACGCCGGCCATCGCCGCCTGCACCGCGGCGCGGTCGGCCAGGTCGCATTGCACCACCTCCTCGCCCGGCTCGGCCGGTGCCATCGGCGCGATGTCGCTGAGGCGCAGGCTGGGAACGCGGCCACGCAGGGCCGACCGCGCCAGCCTACCCAGCGAACCGGCGGCACCGGTCACCAGGATTCGTTCGTAGTTCAACACGGCTCCTCCGTTCGATGCGCGTCAGTCGATCCGGATGTTGGCCGACTTGATGACTTTGCCCCAGCGGGCCACTTCGCCGGCAAGGAATTCCGCGAACTGCGCGGGCGGATTCATCACCACCTGGTTGCCGGACGCCTCCAGGCGCTGGCGCGCCTCGCCCTCCGCAAAGACCTTGGCGACATCGGCATGCAGCTTGCGCACCAGGTCCGCCGGCATGCCCGCGGGCCCGTACAAGGCGTTCCAGGTCGCCGTCGATATCTTCGCTTCGCCGGACTCGCTGATGGTGGGCACATCCGGGGCCAGGCTGGAGCGGGTCTCGCCGGTGGTCACCAGCGCCTTGAGCTTGCCGGCCTTGACGTGCGGCATGCCCGACGGAATGTTGGCGAACAGGACACCCACCTGGTTGCCGATGACATCGACCAGCGCCGGCTGCTCGCCGCGGTATGGCACGTGCACGGTCTTGAGCCCGAGTTGCGTGTTGAGCAGCTCGGAGGTCATGTGTGGCGACGAGCCGTTGCCGCCGGAGGCGAAGCTGACCTTGCCCGGATTCTCCCGCACGTAGGCCAGGAACTCCTTGAAGTTCGAGGCCGGAAAGGACGGGTGCGCCACCAGCACCAGCGGCGACGAGGCGATGACCGTGATCGGTGTCAGGTCCTTCAGCGGATCGTAGAGCGGCTTCGAATACATCTGCGGGGCCACCGCGATCGAGGTCTGCGGGGACACCAGCAGGGTATAGCCGTCCGGTGCCGATCGCACCACCTGTTCCGCGGCCAGCATGCCGCTGACCCCGGTCTTGTTTTCCACCACGACCGGTTGGCCCCAGAGCTTCGTCAGCGACTCGGCGACCAGCCGTGCCACGAAGTCGGTGCCGCCGCCGGGGGCAAGACCCACCATGATGCGGACCGGCTTGTCCGGAAACACTTGCGCCGAGGCGGGCGCGGCGAGCATGCCGGCCAACCCGAAGGCGGCGGCGATCATGAGCGAGCGGCGGATGCGGTTCATGCTTGTCTCCCTGTTTGAAGCATGCAAGTCTTTCTTCTATTGCGTATTGTCGACAATCGACATAAACTTGTCAATCTCGCCACACCGACTGCGTCCAAACAAGTGAAGGAAACCGCCATGAAGCCCACCGTCGTCCTGTTCACCGGGGACCCCGCAGGTATCGGTCCGGAAATCGTCGCGAAGGTGCTCGGTGACGAAGAGATCCGCGCGGCGGCCAACCTGCTCGTCGTCGGCAGCCGGGCGGTTCTTGCCGAAGGCATGCGCGCCGCCGGCACGACCATCCGGCTCGACGACTGGAACGGGTCGCGCCCGGCCGAAGACCAGGCGCCGCAACTGGTCGACTGGGCCGGCGTGGGCGATGAGGGCTTCGCTGTCGGCGAAGTGAGCGCGAAGAACGGCCGCTTCATGCTCGACGGGCTGGCGCATTGCCTGCGGCTGTGCGAGGCCGGCGCTGCCGATGCGATGTGCGTGGCGCCGCTCAACAAGGCCGCGCTGCGCGCCGGCGGCATGAAGCATCCGGACGAGATGCGCTATTTCTGCGAGGTCCTGGACTTCGACGGGCCGTGCGTGGAATTCAACGTCAACGACAAGCTGTGGACGTCGCGCGTCACCTCGCATGTACCCCACAAGGAGGTCAGCGCGCTGCTGACGCCCGAGCGGATCGCGCGCGGCGTCGAGTTGCTGAGCCAGGGCCTGAAGGCCGCCGGCTTCGATCGCCCGCGCGTCGCGGTCTGCGGCCTCAATCCGCACAACGGCGACGGCGGCGCCTTCGGTCGCGAGGAAATCGACGTGATCGCGCCCGGCGTCGAGCTTGCGGCCAGCCGCGGCTACCCGGCGGACGGTCCGTTTCCGGCCGATACCACCTTCGTGCGCGCGACCGGCAAGTCGGGCGGCGGCGGCTACGACGGCGTGCTGACGATGTACCACGACCAGGGTCAGATCGCGATGAAGCTGCTCAGCTTCGGCCAGGGCATCACCGTCCACTACGGCCTGCCGATGCCGATCACCACCCCGGCGCACGGCACCGCCTACGACATCGTCGGCCGCGGCGTCGCCACGCCAGGCGCGATGAAGAATGCCCTGCTGACCGCGGCCAGGATGGGCGCCTCGGCGCGGGCGCGTTAGGCGCCTGGGCTAGCGCGCGGCGAGCCTGCGGCGCGGCTCGAGGCAGCGCCAGAGGACGTGCATCGTTGGAGGTGCGCAGGTGCCGCCGCTCCGGCATCCGCCGCTGCGGTTGCTACCTCGCCTGCAGCGATCCGTGCAGCAGCCGGGCCAGGTCTTCTCCCTGCATCAGGCGGATGCGCTTCTCGGCGATTAGGCGCGCCGCCTGCTCGGAGACCTGGCCGGCGGCGACGAACACGATCTCGTCGGCCTCGCGCTGGTCCCGCGCCGTCAGCAGCTCGCGCAGGGGCTCCACCCCGGTCCGGCTGGCCTTCCAACGCTTGGCGTTGACCAGCGTCTTGCGGCCCGCCTTCTTCATCTCGAAATCGGCACCGGCCGCATCGATGCGCGACACCTCGTAGCCGTCGCGACGGAAGCCCGCCTCCAGCTTCGTCGAGAAATCCTTCCAAGTCATGGCGCTTACCGCAGCCACCGTCTGCGTCACCCGCGCCGGGCTCGGCCGCTGCAGCTGGCGCCACAGCGCGATGGCCCCGATCACCAGGAACGGCAACGCGCCGACCGCGCCGAAGATGAAGTACTTCGGCGGCAGCGCGATCCCCGACAGCAGCACGATTCCGCCCGCGACCAGCACGCTGATCCACCACGACGAACGCAGCAGGATCGCGAACAGGGAATTGGGGGCCATCTCGAACTTCAACGCTAGCTCTCCTGTGATCGCCGCGGATTGTATAGTCCAGCCCCCGCCGGGGCACTGGCGCAGTCGGTGAAGCAGTCGCGCAGCCAACGCAGGCCTTCATCCTGGTCGCTGCGAGCCGACCAGGCCATCTGGGTCGGGAAAGCCGGCAGCGAGACCGGCGGCGCGAACAGGCGCAGGCCGGGCGTCGCGGGATACATCCGGAAGAGGTCGGCGGGGCCGGTATAGATCAGGTCGGTGCCGGCCAGCAGGGCCAGCGCCGAGCTGAAATGCGCGACGGTGACCGGGATGATGCGGCTCTTGCCGCGCCGCGCCAGCGCTTCGTCGATCAGCCCCAGGACGTCGCCCTGCACCAGGACGTTGACATGTCCCCGGGCAAGGTACTCCTCCTCGGTCGCCGGGGCGCCCGCCGGCGCATCGGCCGCCATCGCGCAGCGATACGGGTCTTCGCGCAGCGGACTGCTGCAGAGGTCGGCGGTGAGGTTGTTGAAGACGCCCAGCGCCAGATCGAGCTGGCCCGAGCGCAACATGACGGGCGCATCGACCCGTCCGGCATGCAGGATCCGCAGCCGCAACGACGGCGCTTCGGCGCGGACCCGGCGCACGACCTCGGGCAGCACGGTGGCCGCGGCAAAATCGGAGGCGCCGATGTGCAGGACTCGGTCGGCCAGGGCCGGATCGAAGCGGCCGCCGTGGGCGAACAACCGGCCGACCCGTGACAGCACGGAACGCACCTCCGGAAGGGCCGCGAGCGCGCGCGGCGTCGCCTCCATCCGCCGGCCGTGGCGCACCAGGATCGGATCGCCGAAGGCCTCGCGCAGCCGCATCAGCGAATGGCTCATTGCGCTCTGGCTCAGATGCAGGCGGCGGGCGGCGCGCGATACGCTGGCTTCCGCCACGATGGCTTCGAAGACGATCAGCAGGTTGAGGTCGATCCGCCGCAGGTCCATGGCCGGTGCCGGTTGGCATTGACGGCATGGATGCCCCAGCCATCGAAATATTGCATTTCCCCTGATCGGCGCGAGCGATTAGGTTGCGGGCTGAGTATATGCACCCCAAGGAGGAGACCGATGAGACGGATGCCCGCGAGGCGGATCGGCAAGGCCCTGCTGGGCATGGCTTGCGCCTCGGCGCTGGCCGTCACGGCGGGCCGGGCCATGGCACAGGAGTTCCCGAACCGGCCGGTGAAGCTGGTGCTGCCGTTCGCCACCGGCGGCTCGACCGATGCCATCGCCCGGATGGTCGGCCAGAAGATGGCCGAGTCGCTTGGCCAACCCGTCGTGGTCGAGAACCGCCCGGGAGCCGCCGGCGCCATCGCCAGCCAGCAGGTGGCCGGCGCTGCGGGCGACGGCTATACCATCCTGATGGCGACCACCAGCACCCATGCCATCCTGCCGGTGGTCAACTCGAAGCTGGCCTACGATGCGGTCAAGGACTTCGCGCCGATCGGCCTCGTGGCCCGCGCGCCGAACCTGCTGATCGCCAGTCCCGCGCTCGGCGTGACCGGCGTTGCCGACCTGGTCGCCAAGGCGCGCGCCAACCCCGGCACCATGAGCTTCGCCTCGAGCGGCTCCGGCACCATCACCCACCTGGTGGGCGAGCTCTTCAAGTCCAGCGCCGGCATCGATGCGGTGCACGTGCCGTACAAGACCGGGGTGCAGGCCCTGCCGGACGTGATCTCCGGCCAGATCGCCTTCCAGTTCGATTCCATCGTCTGGACCCTGCCGCAGGTGCGATCCGGCAAGATCAACGGCCTGGCGGTGACCGGCCGCGAGCGATCGGCAATGGCGCCGGAGTTGCCGACGGTCGCCGAATCGGGCCTGCCAGACTTCGAAGGCGTCACCTGGTTCGCCTTCGTCGCCCCCGCCGCCACGCCGACCGCCACGGTGGCCCGCCTCAACCGCGAGTTGAACAAGGCACTACAGGCGGCGGACCTCAGGGAGAAGCTTGCCGCGCAGGGCGCCGAACCGGCACCCGGAACGCCGGAAGACCTCGCCCGGCTGATGCGCGAGGACACGATCAAATGGGGCAAGGTCATCAAGGACGCAGGAGTCAAGGTCGAGTGAAGACGTTCAGGGAACTGGTCGCCAGCGAGCGACCGCTGGTGCTGCCCGGCGCGCACGACGCGCTGTCGGCCTTGCTGATCGAACAGGCCGGCTTCAAGGCCTTCTTCATCGGCGGCTTTCCGGTGGCGGGCGTGCGCTACGGGTTGCCCGACATCGGCCTGCTGGGCGGCCGCGAATTCGCCGATGCCTATCGCGACATCCTGGCGGTGACACGGCTGCCTGCGCTGGTGGATGCGGACAACGGTTATGGCGACCACAAGAACGTGGTGCACGTGGTGCATTCGCTGGAGCGCTTTGGCGCGCAGGCCCTGTTCTTCGAGGACCAGGCGAGTCCCAAGCGCTGCGGCCACATCGCCGGCAAGACGCTGGTTCCCACGGCCGAGATGGAGTCGAAGATCCGCGCCGCCGCCGGGGAACGCAGCAACCCGGACACCTTCATCATCGCCCGCACCGATGCGCGGGAAGTGGTGGGCATGGACGAGGCCTTGCGTCGCGGCGAACGCTACCTGCGCGCCGGCGCCGACGGCCTGTTCATCGAGGCACCGGTATCGGTCGAGGAGATGCAGCAGATCGGCCGGGCCTTCGACGTGCCGCTGCTCGCCAACATGCTCGAAGGCGGCCGCACGCCGATCCTCAAGCCCGCGCAGCTCGAGGCCCTGGGCTTTCGCATCGTCATCTACGGGATCTCGCTGCTGATGCGTGCCACCCGCAACATGCAGGAGACCCTGCAGGACATCCTCGCCGGGGAGATGAAGCTCACCGGCACCGGCGTATCATTCGACCAGTACAAGGACATCGTCGGGATGCGGGAGTGGTCGCGGATCGAGGATGCGTATCGGTGATTCTCCTCGGCAGGGTTCTGTGGCAGCGCTCGGGGGCGAGAGGGCGGCCCCGCTCATACGATTGCGCCGGCGC
>JAEZQX010000270.1 GCA_023441105.1 Pseudomonadota bacterium
AAATTGTCCCTGGCACCATTTCGGGGGCCATCGCGTTCCAACCCGGAAATTGTCCTTGGCACGATTTTGGCCCGTCGTCCCGCATCTGATAGCGTTCCTCCATCGCTCCCATCCAAAGGTCCACGACCATGTCGATTGCCCCCCTGCTCGTGACCTTGGTCGTGGGCGCGACGCCGCTGGCGGCCTTCGCCGGCACGCAATCCGCGGCGCCCGCGAGCGATGCGCCCGCGAAAAGCTTGTATGCCGAGATGCACTGGCGCGCGATCGGGCCGACGCGCGGCGGACGGGCGCGCGCACTGTCCGGCGTCCCCAGCCAGCGCAACGTGTTCTATGTCGGTTACGACAACGGCGGGGTCTGGCGTTCGACCGACTACGGTTCCAACTGGCTGCCGCTGTTCGACAGGGAGCCGACCGGGTCGATCGGTGCCATCGCGGTCGCCGAGTCGAATCCCGACATCCTCTACGTCGGCTCCGGCGCGGGCATCATCCGGCCTGATCTCGCCGTCGGCGATGGCGTCTACAAGTCCACGGACGCGGGCGCGACCTGGATACATCTCGGGCTGCGCGACAGCCAGATGATCGCCAACATCGCGGTGGATCCGACCAATCCGAATCGCCTTTTCGTCGCCGCGCTCGGACATCCCTACGGGCCCAACGAGGAGCGCGGGATCTTCCGTTCCACCGATGGCGGCAAGACGTTCGACAAGGTGTTGTACAAGGACGCGTACACCAGCGGCAACGACGTCCGCATCGACCCGGAGAATCCGGAGATCGTCTATGCCGCACTGTGGCAACAGCAGCAGAGCTTCATCGAAGGCCCGGAGTTCGGCGCGCCCCATGGCGGCATCTTCAAGTCCACCGACGGCGGCACCACGTGGAAACAGCTGACCGATGGCCTGCCCGTGGGTGTGATCGAAGCCAACCTCGCCGTCGCGCCGAGCGATCCGGCCACGATCTACGCCATGGTCGCAGGCACGGCCGGCGCGGTGGCGACGAAGGACGAAGGGACGGACGGAACGATCGGGTTCTACGGGTCGACCGACGCAGGCGCGCACTGGACCTTGCTGACCCGGGGCTCCGATGCCGCCGCTCCGTCCGCCGGCACGAAGGACCCACGTCCCCTGCGACGCATTGGCGGCGGCGACCTGCCGACGATCACCGTCGACCCGAAGAATCCCCGCGTCGTCTACAGCGCCTCGGTGGTCCTGTGGCGCACGGAAGATGCCGGAGCCAGCTGGAGCGCAGTGCGCGGCAGCCCCGGCGGTGATGACTACCAGAAGATCTGGATCCATCCGCTCGATCCCGACATCCTCCTGGCAGTCACCGACCAGGGTGCGGTGGTGTCGGCCAATCGGGGCGTGTCCTGGAGCAACTGGTACAACCAGCTCACGGCGGCGATGTACCACGTGTCGACGGACAACGCCTTTCCGTACCGCGTGTGCGGCGGCCAGCAGGACTCGGGCTCGGCCTGCGTCGCCAGCCGGTCGATGGATGGCGAAATCACGTTCCACGACTGGCATCCGGTCAACATCCAGGAATACGGCATCGCCGCAAGCGATCCCGCCGATCCGGATCTCGTCTTCGGCAGCGCACGCACGAACGTCAGCCTGTACAACCGAGTCACGGCCCAGACCACGCTCGTCGGCCCCGGAGAGGCGCAACGCGGCACCGAATTCAACCGCAACGTCCGCACCATGCCGATCCTGTGGTCGCCGGTGGATCCGACCATCCTTTTCTACACCTCGAACGTCGTGTGGAAGTCGACCGACCATGCACACACCTGGACGCGCATCAGCCCCGACCTCGCCAGACCCACGTGGAAGGTTCCGGCAAGCGCAGGCCAGTACGCGCGCGGCGTGAAGCCGGACGCAGCCGGCAGCATCACCGCGCTCTCAGCGTCACCGCGCGACGTGAACGTGCTGTGGGCAGGCACCGACGACGGCACCATCCAGATGACCGCCGACGGCGGTGCACGCTGGACCAACGTGACGCCACCGGCGATCAAGCCGTGGACGCGCATCTTCAACATCGAGGCAGGCCACTTCGATACGGCAACCGCCTATGCCGCCGCCAACACCTTGCGCATCGACGACATGGATCCGCATTTCTGGCGCACGCACGACGGCGGCAGGACCTGGACCGAAATCAATCGGGGCATTGCGCCCGGTGCCGTGGCGAATTCGATCCGCGAAGACCCACGCAAGCCCGGATTGCTGTATGCAGCCACCGATACGCAGGTGTGGGTCTCGTTCGATGACGGCGACCAGTGGCACTCGCTCCGGCTCGACATGCCGGCGATATCGGTGCGCGACCTGCAGGTGAAGGACGACAGCACGTGCCTGTGCGCCGACCTCGTTGCCGCCACGCATGGCCGCGGGTTCTACATCCTCGACAACGTGACGCCGCTGCGGCAGGCGGCCGAGGCCCGCGCTGCCAAAAAGGCGTATCTCTTCAAGCCGCACACCGCGGTGCGCGTGCGCATGGCGACGAACGACCCGACGCCGTGGCCGCCGGAAGTTCCGGCGGGCGAGAATCCGCCGAACGGCGCGATCATCGACTACTACCTCGCATCCAGCATGTCAGGTCCGGTCACCATCGACATCCTCGATGCCGGCAACGCGGTCGTGCGCACCTACACCAGCGAGCTGACGCGTGATCCGGACCCCGCAGTGGACAGCGCGGCTTACGACGCCCGGTGCCAGCGCGCACCGGAGTCGCCCGATTGTTCGGTGCCGTTGTACTGGCCCGCGCCCATCAAGTCGGTACCGACCAGCGCCGGCATGCACCGCATCAGCTGGAACCTGCGTTACCAGCCGCTCGCCAGCGAGCGCGAGGACATCGAAATCGCGGTGCCCCATCGCAGCTCGCCGCCACCGAGCTCGCCCTGGGCGCCGCCCGGCGACTACACGGTTCGCCTCACGGTGGGTGGACAGAGCTACACGCAACCCCTCACCGTCCGGCTCGACCCGCGCGTCAGGACGCCAGCCGCAGCCTTGGCTGAGAACGCGAGGCTCTCGCTGGAGATGTACCAGCTGGCCCGCACCACGCGCATGGCCTACGGACAGGCGCACGATCTCGGCTTGCAGCTCGCCAGGCTCGAACAGAGTCAGTCGGCGGAAGCCAAAGCGCTGAAGGCCCGTATCGATGCCATCGCACCGGACGAACTGCACGGCGAAGCACGCGAGGCCGCGCGCTATCGCGGCGATGAGCGGGCGCCGGCAACCCTCAACCAGGCGAGCGACGCGGCTCTCGCTGCTTCGATGGCGCTGCAGTCGGCCGACACGGCGCCGACAGCGGCACAGATCGCGGCGTGTGCACGCGCCCGCTCGGAAGCGCAGGACGCGATGGCCCGGTGGGAAGCCGTGAAGTCGAAGGATCTGCCGGCGTTCAATGCGAGGTTGGTGGCCAGGGGGAAGCCCGCACTCGTGCTGCCACCGCCGAGGATGCCTGCCGCGCTGCCGAGTGACGAGAACGGCAACTGGAACGAAGAATAGGAAAAGGAATCCGTCATGCCCCCGACGGGCGGAACTGCACCGGAGCCCTCGATCAGATCATGTGACTGCTCGGAGAAGTGAACCTGACCCCATCCTTCCAGATCGCGGCCTGCCTACTCCAGGATCGCGCGAACCGCTTCCAGTGCTTCATCGACAATGGCCGCCGGCGCATTCTCGATGCGCTTGAACGTGCGTGCCCGGGCATCCACGGTGCGGGTCTGGTCACACAGGATCACACCCTGCGTCTTGGTGCCGCTGCCCATCAAGGTCACGCTGAATCCGTTCTCGCGCGACGCCGCGCCGCCCTGGCTGATCGGTGCCACCAGCAGCAGCCCCGATGCCTTGTTGAAGGCATCCGCCGACAGGACCAGCACCGGGCGCGTGCCGTGGATCTCGTGGCCCCTGGTCGGATCAAGACTGAGGGCGAGAATGTCGCCGCGGCCGGGAACGCGCGCCATGCCGGCCGGGCTCAAAGCAGCTCGCGTCCGACCGCGCCATCGGTCAGCGAGTCGTCACGGGCCCATTCGGATGGCGAGGCAGGGCTGGCGGCCAGACGCTCGGCCAGCGAGCGGCGGGCCGGCGTTATTGACAGGGTGCGCCCGGACACTTCCAGTTCCACCACCGAGCCGGCGTCCACCGACAGCGCCTGGGCGACGGCTTTGGGAATCGACAGGGTGATGGAACCGCCTGTGCGGCGAAGGGTGGCGGCCAGTGGCATGGCAGACTCCAATATTTTACTTTAGTAAAATATAGTCCGTCCTGGGCGTCGAGGCAAGAGCGTCCCCCCGCGGCACTCGGGCCAGGCGGGGATCGAGAGCCCTACCCTTCAACCGCTTTTCCTGCGCTGCGACAAACCCCTTCTGGCGCCCGCTTCTCCCGCGTGCCCAAATGCACTCTGACCCGAGTTTTCCCCCCGCCAGCCGCCAGCGAGAGCCCTACCCCTTCAGCCGCGTTCCCGCCTTGCGGTAAACGTCTTCGTGCTCCCGCTTCCCGACCGCGATCACCGTGACGACCACCACTTTGTCGTCGACGTGGTACACGAGACGATAGCCGGCGCTGCGCAGCTTGATCTTGTAGCAGTCCGGCAGACTGTGCAGCCGAGCGCTCGGGACGTGCGGTTGTTGCAGGCGCTCTGCGAGCTTGTGCTTGAACTGTTCGCGTGTGGGCGGGGCCAGCTTGCGCCATTCCTTCAGCGCGGACTCGACGAACTCCAGGCTATAGATCATCGAGCGCGACCTTGACCCGTCGCTCGCCGGCGCGCGCACGCACGAGTTCCGCCAGCTCCAGGTCTTCGAGCCGGTCCAGCAGGCGTTTGTAGGCAGCAGCGGGGACGAGGTAGGCGCTCGGCCGGTTGTGCACCAGGACTGCGACCGATTCGCCGTCGGCCGCTTCGATGACGGCGCTGGGGTTGCGCTTGAGCTCGGTGATGCTCACGCTGGCGCCGGCGAGGATAGGCTCCATGGATGGCTCCATATGAAGGGCCAAATATGGCACACTCAATCGTCCTACTCAAGGGTTGCTTCCGTTGCGCAGAGCGCTCTGGAGCAACTCACCCGGCAGCGTTCGCGTTCGACTGGCTGTGGAAGCACGTCGGTTGATCGGTGGACTTGCATGGACACCCTTGGAGGATAACCTCTGCCAGGCGTCGCACTGGGCTACCTGCGAACTGCACGTGACCTTTGCCGACGGCACGCAGGAAACGGTGCGCGGTGGCGACCTGTTCCACTGGCCGCCCGGCCACACCGTGCGCGCAGGCGCCGATTCCGAAGTGGTGCTGTTCAGCCCGCAGCACGAGCATGGCGCCGTGATCGACCACATGCTCGCGAAGATGCAGGGCTGATCGCCCGCCAGCCGGTGCGGGTCAGCCCCGCCGCACCGGCAGGAACCGCGGGTTGCGCAGCAGAGCCGCCGAGACCAGCGACACCAGCACGCCCACCGGGAAGATCTCGGCGAAGGTCATCGGCAGGCGGAACAGCGGATTGGCGTACTGCACCTTGAAGGCCGCCATCTCGGCAGTCAGGCGGGCGATCTCTTCGGCGCTGGCGCCACCGGCACGGGACTGTTCGACCATCGCGTTGCCGTAGGACGTGGCGAAATCCATGTGCATCATCCCCTGCACCAGTTCCCACGCGACCACGTAGAACACGCCGGCGACGAAGCTGATGCCCAGCCCGACGCCGAGCGCCGGCCAGAAGCCGATCACGCCGCCGCGGTCCATGTCGCGGTGGCGCTTGATGCCGACGAACACGGCGCTGAGGGCGACCAGCATCGTGGCGTAGCCGATCAGCATCCCGTACTGCATCGGCGGCTCGCCGCCGAAGCCCAGGAACGTGGCGAACAGGAAGCCGCCGACGACGACGCCGGCGATGGCGCCGTACTTCAGGATGGTGCGCAGCATGTGGTGCTCCCCTTGGTGTGGTGCCGCCATTGACCCCTGCCCCGCCCGCCGTGGCAATCGCCCGAACGGGTGATTTCGGGGGAATCGCCCGGATTCCGGCCGCTTACGGCACGATCCCCAGCTCCCGCGCGCGTCGGATGGCCTCGGTGCGGCGGCGCGCGCCGAGCTTGGCGAACAGGTTGGTGACGTGCGTCTTCACCGTGTTCGGCGACACGTGGAGGCGCGCGGCAATCTCCTTGTTGGCGTGGCCGGCGGCCAGTTCCTGCAGCACCTCGAGCTCGCGCGCGCTCAAGCCCAATGCCGCCCGCGCCGCGGGGTTGCCGTCGAAGGGCGCCGCCGGCGGCCCGGCGAAAACGCGCGCACCGACGAACACGCCGAGCGCGAGGAAGCCCGCCGCGACCAGCACCAGGTAGATGTCGCCCGGGTGCAGGCGGGCCAGGCGCTGGTAGTCGAGCCACTGCAGGGCGACGGCGCCCGTGGCGAGGAGCGCACCGTAGCCGAGCACGGGTTTCCAGTGGGGCTTGTCCATCGTCAGCCGCCACGCAGCCGGTCGATCGCTCGCCGCGTCCTCAAACCGCCACGAACTTCCTGCCCGCCATCGAGGCCGCGAAGCCCTCGTGCGCGGCGTGGACCTCGCCCCAGTGCGGCAGCGCCTTCATCCGCGCGATCCAGGCGCGGATGTTGGGGAAATCGGCGAAGGTGCAGCCGACAAGCTCGCCCGCCAGCACCATCTCCACGCCGACGTAGTCCGCCAGCGTGATGGCGTCGCCGCACAGGAACGCGTTGCCGCGCCCGAGGAAGTGCGACTCCAGCACGCCCAGCCAGCGCAGCGACTTCGCCTGCCCCCACTCGATGGTGGCGGCGTGCGCCTCGTCGCTCCGGCGCTTGTGGTGCGGGAACAGCTGCGGATAGACCAGGCCGTAGCCGAAGTCCTTGTAGTAGTTGCCGTAGAACCAGGCCATGGCCTCGTCCACCCGGGCGCGGTCCTTGAGGTCCGCCGGGTACGCGGCCGAACCCGTCTTGCCGGCCAGGTAGCGCAGGATCGCCGCGCTCTCGGTAAGCACGAAGCCGTCGTCGTCCAACACCGGCACCAGCGCGTTCGGGTTGATCGCCTTGTATTCGGGCGCGTGATGCGCGCCCGTCATCAGGTCCACCGTCTCGTAGTCCATCGCGATGCCCTCCTGCGCGGCAAACAGCATCACCATGCGGCTGACGGTGGAGGCGGGGTGGGAGTAGAGCTTCATGGGGACGCGTTCGAGGGAAGGAGGCGGAATGGTCTCTTTGCGGTCGGCGGGCGGCAAGTGTGATCCTGGCTTTGCCGGTGGTGGGAGCGTCCGAGCCTCTCTACGCTGCGCGAGCGAACGGCCCTGCGCGTGCTACGGAAAGACCTCCACCAGCGGCTTCCGTCCGGCAGCATGTTCGGGGGATGATTTCCTCGATCGACTCAGGTCAACCTACGATCCGGCGCATATAGTCCTCGTCTTCATCAAACACGATGTGCCGCCCGGTCATTTGGGCGTCGGTCACGCCCCAAAGCAGGCGCATTTCCGCGGCCGGCGTCACCGAGACGATGTAGCTGTCCAGGGAAACAGCTGCGTCACCGATCCTCTTCTCGATCTCCCGGATGGTTATCGCGAAATCCAGCTTGGGCTCATTCGCCCAGCTCAGGTTCCGGATTCCCTTGGGGTCAATGAAGGTGATGCGCTGCTTGCCCCCATCGAGGCGCCACAGCATGAAGTCGGGGTAGAAGTTGCCGGCTTCGAAGAAGCCCACGCCACGTCCACGACTCAGGTTGCGCAGCAGGAACAGCGGCCTTTCCTTGAACTCCGCGGCGTGCTCCTCGCAGTACGCCTTGAGACGGGCGACGAAGCGCATCTCCCCGTCGTTCAGCGCCACTGGCTTGACTGAGACGCTGGCGCCGCCGGCCCGGATCAGGGGCTCGAACAAATGGTGCTGGAAGCGGATCAGCTCGACGGTGGCATTCGCGCCGGTGAGCTTCTTGTGCTGCTCGGTGTAGGTGCGCTTGCGCAGCTCCTCGCCGATGGCACGGAGCTGGGTGATGAGCGTCTCCTCGCTCTTTTCCACGGTGACGCGATAGACGCCTTGCTCTTCGCCTACCGCGTTGCCCGCCTCAGGGAAATTCGGGTCGTCTGCGGCCAGCTCCGCGTACTCCAGGTGCGGCTCCTCCCAGGCCTTCTTGCGATAGCTGTAGTACCGCTCGGCGTACTTCTTGAGCAGGCTTTCGGCGATCTCCTGCCACACGGGCAGCCGGTCCAGGCTGTCCAGCGTCATGACCGGGCCTGGCACGAGCAGCTCGTACCAGTCGGAGTCCGAAAGCAGGCGCTCGACGGCGCGTCGGGGAATGTTGAAGTTGTGCCAGCCGCGCTCGTTCTTGAAGCGGATCAGCTCGAACCAGGCGCGATCCAGGTCGAGCAGCGCCACGTGGCGCGGGGTAAGCGTGCCGCGCTCCAGGTCCGCCACGCCATCCCCGCCCGCCAGACCCGCGGCCTTCATGGCCTGGATCTTGGGGTACCAGTTGAGCTGCACCTTGTTGCGCAGCAGCCAGAGATCCTCCTCGCCCCGCGGCGGTTCCAGCTCGGGTACCGGCGCCAGCTGGCGGAAGGCGGTACCGAAGCTGGTCGGCACCCCGTTGATCTCCGGCTTCAGGCGGATCACCTTGAGCTTGTGCGCACCCAGGTTGCGCACGACCGGCAGGATCAGTTCCTCCGTCTCTTGGTCGACGGGCAGGCCCTCATCCTCAAGGAATTGCTTGAACTGCGCCATGTAGTCGGCATGGATGCCGAACACGTTGAGGGTTTCAAGCAGCTCGATGTGCTTCGGCTTGTTCACCCCGACCGGAAGGCGCAGGGCCTTGCTGCGCTTGAGGCAATGGTTCCAGCCCTGCAGGCGTACGCCGCGGCCAAACAGCTGGATGATCTGCGCACCTTCGCTCTGGCCGATCTTCATCAGGCCGAGCGTGCTCACGCGCCAGCTGTTCCAGCCTTCGGTGAACTTGCGCGAGCCGATCAGCAGGCTGATCCGGCTGTCCCGGTCGTTGATGCTGCGGAACATCGAACCCGCGAAATCGCGCTCTTCCGCCACCAATCCGGGCGTCGCATCACATAGGTCGTAGAGCTTCTTGGCGTCACCGACATTGATCAGGCCGAACGGCGGGTTGTCGCCCAGCTTCAGGGCCAGCTCGCCATCGGCGCCCTTGAGGTACTCCACATGCAGGGCGCCGCCGCCCGGCGCATTGAACAGCCGGGCGCAGATATCGTTGAACGCCTCTGCGGCCGTCACGCCCAGCGCCGCGAGGTAACCAAAGCGGTTGGCGAAGGGGTTCGCACCCGTAGCGGTGGCCAGCCCTCCCGACAGGATCTCGTCGATGTGCTTCTCGGTCGCCGCACGGTCTCGGACGAAGCGAGAGAGGAACAGCAGGATCTCGGTTACGTCCGAAACGGATCGCTTGTTCTCCGTTCGAAGCGCGTTGACGCTGCCGCCGACGAAGATCCACAGCGGGCGCTCCAGGTTGAACGGCGCCAGCTCGGCCTGCTTGTCGTCATACAGGCGCCGCTGCTGCCAGGCCGCCATCAGACACGCCGTCAGGTAGGGGTCGAGCCGCGTCTCCTCCGTGGCCTCGTCCAGATTCAGGATCTGGTAGTCCTTGCCGTAGCCGTCGCCGTAGAAGTACCGGTAGGAGTAATCGAACACGATGCTGCGTGCGTAGCGACGCGACAGTGCGGCGTTGCCCTTCACCGCCTGCTTGAAGGTGGCCGAATACTCGAACGAGAAGCCCTTCTCACAGAGCTGGTCGCGGCGTGTCAGCCACCGCCCTTCCTCGCCGCCCGAGGCGCCGCGGTGACCTTCATCCACCAGCACCAGATTGCCTTCCTCGAAGGCCTCGACGGCGACGGTCTTCTCGCCCATCTCGTCGGCCAGCTTGTGGATGTCGATGATCTCCACTGCCTTGCCGGCGAACAGCCCGCGCGCATTCTTGTCGAATAGCTCGGCCTCGATGCCGGCTGCACTGAATTCCTGCAGGTGCTGGTGGCTCAGTCCCTCGTTGGGCGTCAGCAGCAGGATGCGGTTGAGCTGACCGGCCTTGCCCGCCAGCGCCAGGTGGTGCTGGTACTGGCGCAGGTTCATGTGCATCAGCAGGGTCTTGCCGCTGCCGGTGGCGCACCACAGGGCCAGCTTGTTGAGCCCGAGTGCGGCGTCGGCGCCTTCGTCCAGCGCCGGGAGCTGCTGCGACTCTTCCTTGCCCTCGTTGAACTTGGCAATGTGCGAATTGATCGCCTGCGCCAGCGCCTGCGGATCGCGGAAGTAGCGGTCCAGGTAGATCTCGACGAAAAGCAGCGACAGGTACTGGAAGTACTTCCACACCACCGGGCGCTCGCGCCGCAGCGCCCGCTGTGCATTCATGGCCAGCGTATGGCGCACGATATTCTGGTCGAAGGCCAGCAGCTCGTCCTTGCTGACGCCGGGCAGCTCAGCCGGAATCTGATTGATCAACGCGTGATGGAAGCGATGGACGTTGTTCTCGTCCAGTCCCTCCTCGCTGTCCTCATTGAGCTGGAAGCGGCGCTTGAAGGCCTCCAGCAGCGGCATGCGCCGGCCATCGATGCGATAGCTGCCGTCGGTGCTTTCCAGGCCGAACAGGCTGAACAGCCACTGGTTGAGGACCAGCGCCTGATTGAACTCGATGGCTGCGGCGGCGCGGGCGCGCGGTGCGGTTCGCGCACCGGCGGCCGAAGTCGATCCCTTGGGACGTCCTCGTGGCATGTCAGGCCTCCGTGCCTTCGAACATCAGGCGGTGGAAGTCTTCCTCGATCAGGCGCACCTTCCAGGTTTCCGGATCAACGCGCAGGTTTTCCAGGGTGTTGTCGCCGTTGACGTAGATCAGATCGAACTCGGCGTCGCGCACGGAGTACGCCTGCTTGTTCTTGAACCACTCTTCGAGCACGAGGTTGTCCTGCTCGGGCTCGCCCGTCAGCTTGCGCCAGATGACCAGCGTCTTGCGGCCCTCGGGTGTCGTGCCGGTGACGGTACGGAACCAGAAGGGGCCCTCGTCCGACTGGCGGAGCCGGCCCTTGAGCTTGAGGCGCCCTTCTGCGTCGCGCTCGAACTCAGAGCGGAACGAACGTGGCGCGGTGATCTGCTGGACGGTCAGGCCTAGCAGCCAGTTGAAGGTCTCCAGCAGATCGACATTGACCTCGCGGCTCTCGTCGCTGCCGGGCGTCTTGACCTTGAGCTTGTAGGCTGTGGGATCACTGAAGGCACGAACGTTCAGCAGCGAGGCACTGCCGCGAGACTCTACATCAAGCTGATAGCGCAGCAAGTACTGTTCTCGCAGACCGTCTATGCCTTTAGCAACTTGGAAATCCAGCGCTGACTGCATCTGTTCGCTGCGTCTAAGTTCCAGATTGTTGAGCGAGTCCTCATAGGATTCGAGGCGCACGACCCTCACAAGGGCAGGGCCACTCTCTGCCTCAGCCTGCGTCGCCACTCGTCTCGGCTTGCCTTGCTTCCAGTCCGGACTGAATGCAACTTTCTTGATCCTCGGAACGAGAACGCTTTGGACGTACTCCCCCTGTTCAACCAGTACGAATCTCCTCGATCCGCCATCTTCGCGATTCAGATTGATGACTGCGTGAGCAGTCGTGCCTGAGCCTGCGAAATAATCGAGCACTGCATCTTCCGTACCGCTTCGCAATCCAGCGACGCGAAGGCAATCCTCTACAGCATGCGGTGACTTCGCAAAGGAAAAGACGGCCTCTCCGAAGAGATTGCTTAGAGCGGCGCTTCCGTACTCCCGCGCCCCATAGGTCGATTTCTCCCACCAGGATCTCGCAACAACTCCGTCGGCCGGTCTATGTCGCCGGAAAATGCTCGGCACGTCGCCTGAAAGCCTGACCTCAAGATCCGAGAGACTTGTACGTGCGGTCTCATGCCCAAGACTCCAGATGCGCTCTTGCCCTCTTTCGTCTATCGGCCACACGACCACTTCGTCTTTGGTGGGCTGCTCTATCGCCCTCCAAGACCGCGTTGCGCCCTCCCACTCAAGGGAAGGAATTCGCAAGGTGAGCGTCGAAGTCTGAACATAGATCGGGTAGTACTGCTTTGGTCGCTCGGAACGATATGTGACGGCCCCGCCGCCCTTTCGGAACGGTTGCCAGCTAACAAGCTCGCCCTCCTCTTGTGAGAAGCGATCAAGCTGCTCCTGGGTTCGAGGCAGGCGCTCCAGAACGGCGTGCCGCTGACCGTAGAACAGTGCGTACTCGTGCGTGATCGAGAGGCCACTGACCGATGGCCGTCCTGAGGGGTTGTTCCGGATGAGCGCGGTTCCGAGAGATTGCTCCTTGCCGAAGTGATCACTCAGAAGGGTTGCAAGCTCATGGACCTGATAGTCGTCAATCGTGACGCACAACACACCTTCGTCTGACATGAGTGCTTCGGTCGGTCCAAGTCTGCTGTGAATGAGCGACATCCAGGATGAGTTTCGATAGCCATTCTTGTAGTCGATCGGACCAGCATCCGTGTTGTATGGAGGATCGATGTAAACGACTTTGAACCATCCTCGGAACCTTGGGCTCAGCCACCTGATGGCTTGGAAATTATCGCCTTGAACAATCAACCCACTTGTTGCTTCATCCAAGGCATTGATGCACTCCAGAAGCCGCGACACAAACCCCTGCTCGAAGTGCGCCGTATCCAGCATCAAGCTTGGATGCGCTCGAAGGTACGCGGGCGACAGCGGTTCACTGTAGGCCGGGCGCGTGACATCGGCCGGCAGTTCATGGAGCGAATGCAGCGCTTTCCATTCGGCCAGCTGCGCTGAGTTGGCGCAGATCTCTGGCAACAGGGCATCTGGCACTCTCGAGATCGCCACGATCCAGTGGCTGCCAATCACGGCCTTCCTTTTGAGCCAAAGCTTCTTCTGGAAGTTCTCCAGCTGCGCCAGGAAGTCGATGACCTTGCCGGCAATGCGGCGGATCACCTTGATCTTGGACAGGTACTGCTCGACCTTGGGCGCGGCTTCGTTCTCCACGTCATCGAGGTGCATCACCTCATTCTTGATGTAGAAGTCCAGCTCGCTGCGCAGGAAGCCGCCGAGGTCTTTGTGGATGAAGTAGTCGAAGGTGTTGCGCGCGGTGTAACGGCGCAGGTGCGCTTCCAGGCGTGTGTAGTCGGCCTGTTCGCCGTCGGCCCTGACGTGGGGCCGCTTCAGCTCGGCCAGCCAGTCCTTGAAGTCGTCACCGCTGGCGAGAACGCGCTCGACTGCCAGCGCGGTCAGCTCCTTCTGCGCCGGCGGCTTCTTCTTGCCGGCACGATCGCCCTCCGGCCAGTCTTCCAGCGTGGCGGGGCGGTACTCGAAGCGGATGTCGAGTTCGCCATTGGCGAGGCCGACGAAGTCCTCCTTGGCGAGGACGAACACGCGGTCCTTGCTCTCGGCGGCCTTGACGTTGCCGTGCTCGCCTTCGGCGGCATCCACCAGGCGGAAGTTCACGCGCATCGGGTCTTGCCCTTCGGCGGCTTCGGGGCGCAGGCGGAAGGCGTAGTCGCGCAGGTACTCGCTGGTCTTGATGTAGTACTGGTCCTTGTTGGCCCAGTGCAGGGTGACCTCTTCGCCCTCGTAGGGGATGGCGTACACGCCGGGCTTGTAGACGCGCTTGGCGAGGAAGTCGCCTTCCGAGTAGTAGCGGCGGAAGAAGCTGTACAGGTGGTCGTAGACCTCGTTCTCCAGCGCGCCGAGGTCGATGGCGCCCTTCATTTGCTCGCGCATTTCACGCACCTTGGGCGCGGTGTCCGGATCGACGCCGGCTTCTGTGAGCTGCGCCACCATCTGGTCGAGCTTGCGCTTCAGTTCCGCACTGTCGGCCGACTGATACTGCGAGAAGGCGTCCTTCACTTGCGGCAGCAGATCGCGCTCCAGGAACTGCGTCACCTCGCCCGCCTTGGCGTGCATGATCCGGTAGATGCCGAAGTCGAGATCCGGCTGGTCGAGCTGGAACAGCTCCCTGAGCAGGGTGACCAGCTTCTTGAACTTGGCGGGGTTGGTGTCGGTCATGAGGCTTCGCTTTCGTCGTGGGCGCCGGTGGCAGCGCCATTAGATTTGCTGGATCAGGTCTTCAAGGTCGGCATGGGCTCGGCTCCACGCCTCGAACGTCGTGCCGTGCGGGGCGAGCACGCTGCGCGCCGCGATGGCATGCGATTCATGGAGAAAGTCTCGAACACTGGCGAGGCCGCGTGCGGCATCCAGCTTCTTGCCCGCCTGCTGGTTGGGGTGCAGAGCCGCCAGCGTCTCGCGCCACTCATCCAGCCATTCTTCTTCCGCCGCGGAGGATTGATCCATGGCAAGCCACCAGAGCGATATGGCGCGGCCCACATCCTTGGTGAACCGTGGCGGAGTGCCTGGTAGATTGGAGATCGGCGTGGTGTCGGGGTCAGCGTGCTCAAGCAGATGCGCCAGGGCCATGCGGGCTGGCCGAGCCGTGCGAATGCCAAACTCGGTTTGCTCGGCTGCATGAATTGCAACGGGCATACACCTGAAACACGGAAGCGCGAACACGCCGATCGGCGTCTCGAAACGACGCCAGGTCCGACGCTCAGCCTGAGCGGCTTGAGGCGCACCCAGAAGTTCCACGAACCATCCCTCGCGCTCGCCAGGCGGACTTAGGCGCAGGGCCGGAAGTTCGCTGTCGGGCGTGTCCGCAGTGCCGGGCTGCCGATCATTGGGATAGATCGGCCGCCAATCGCGATGAAGCAGCTGCTGGGCCAGGCTCTCCGCAGTCGCGGTGGCTTCGATGGCTGGCCGAAGCAGCAGATCGATGTCCTTGGTGGCAACGGTGGCATGCCCCGATATGTCACGGAACGCCCAAGCGGTGGCGATGCTGCCGATCACGACCACGTTTTCGCGAAGTTCCGCGGGCACGCGCTCCGCGATCCGCGCAAGCAGTTCGCCAGCGTCAAGGATCTGGAACGCCTTCATGCGCGGACGGCCTTGGCGTACTTCGCGGCTTGCTGGCGAAGATTCTTGTCGATCAGGGCCAAGAACACGTCCATGGCCGGCGCGCAGCGAACGCCCTCGATCACGTTGTCGCGTATTTCGCGCTCGTCGGCACGCACCAAGGTGACCACGACCGGTGCCGTCGCCAGAACGTTGGGTTCGTACTCCAGCCCGTCGCTCAGCTTGCGCATGGCATGGGCATCGAAGGCCTTGGCGTCGCGTGGAACGAAGGCCACCAGATCGACGCGCGGAACGCCCGCGAGATCCAGTTCCGGCACCTCCGCTTGAGCGACCGGCGCGCCGGACAGTACAAGCTTTGCCCACGCCCCCTTCGCGTTCGGTCCCAGCAGGGGCAACGCACGCTCCAGCAACTCAGGGGGAGTTCGTATTCGCGCGCCCCGTTCGAACCGGAAGCGAAGTGTTTGCGGCATGGCCTGCAGCTTCGCGAGCAGCTCTGCCGACAGGTTCTCGGGCACCAGGTCGACGTGGCTGCCATCCCACTCGTGAAGCACTCCCGAACGCTTCAGCTCTTGCAGGGCTTGGCGAATGGGGGTTTGCGAGGCACCGATCTGCCGGATCAGGCCCTTGACCGACCACATGCCATCGTTCGCGAGGCTTGCGCCCACCAAGAGTCGAAGCACCTCGGCACGGAAGTTGGGGCGGTCTACGGGGATCAGTTCAGACGGACGCCCCTCCGCCTTCCTCGACAGCGCTTTGGTTGGCGCACCCGATGTTGCCGACGGGGACAACTCAAGCTGCATTCGCGCCGAAATCTCGGGCTTGATGGCGGCGATGAGCCGACTCCACTCCTCGCGAACGGTGGCATGGCTGATCGCCGGCTCTTCCACCCGTATTAGGGCAGTCTCCGCGTTGTCCGCCAGGTGAGCGGCTATGCTGAGCAGCTCTGCACGGAAGTCCCGCGTGTTGCGCAGGTTTCGTAGCGTTTTGTTGGACGTGGCAGCCATCAGGGCGCCTAGCAGACGGGACCGCTGTATTTCTGCATATCCGCCGTCACTCTGCAAGTAATTTATTGCTCTGCATATACCCCCCTAGTCCAGGCGCCAGCGGATCCGAAACAAGCGCACGCTGTGGCTGCGCTGGTTCAGGCGACGCTCCAGCGCAGCGATCAGGGCATCGCGCTTGGCTTCGATCTCATCCTCCACGTCGAAAATTTCGCGCCGCTGGCGACGCTGCTGGCTCTCCAGGGCCCGGATTTCGTCCTGGATGGCGGCCTGGTCTTCCACCGTGGTCGCAGCCCTGGCGCGCCGTTTGGCGTCCTTCAGGCGGGCTTTGGTGTCCTGCAGGGCCTGCTCGGCCGACAGCAGCTGGTCTTCGGCCCATTGGTCCAGTCGCTCACGCTCGGCCTGGAAGTAGGTGTTGTTCTCCTCCAGCGCCTTGGTGAGCGCCGCGTCGATCTGCCGCCGGACATTGGCCTCGAAATTGACGGGCAGCGCATCGGAGTCGGCAAGCGGCCGGCCGATCCGCCCAGCCAGCTCAAGCATCCTTTGGCAGGCATCGGCATCGAGCCATGCGCCATTGTCCGCCTGGGCGCTGAACACCAGGTGCTCTTCCAGCTGGAAGCTCTCCAGCTCCAGCAGGTTCAACTCCAGCCAGCCCGACTTGCTAGGCAGCTGATCAAGCACCAGCAGGCGCTGCGGCGCGGAAGAAAGGTCGAACACGACCTCCGCCGGCGGTGTGTCGCAGCGGCGGCCGGTGTCGAGAACGAACTCGCCCAAGGGATGACTCAGGCGGTAGACGTGTCCGTCCTCCCGCGGTGGTTGTCCTTTGCGGATCAGGTGATACCGCCCTGGCTCCGAGACCTGCGCCGGAGGCGAGGCGATGTCGAAACACAGCTGCTGCTCGTCGAACGCCGCCGAATCTGCCAGTACGTGGCGGGTCAGGCGCCAGAAGATCTGGCTGATGCGGTCAAGCTGCGCCACGGCCTGGTCGCGGTGCAAGCGCAAACGCTCGATCACGCCGGCATCGAAGGTCGCCAGGAGCGCCTCTTCCGTTTCCTGCATGCGCGCCTGGATCTGGCCTTCCAGCTCGCTGCGCAGGGCTGCGAAGGCGGAATCGATCTCGGTGGCGGTCCGACAGGTGTCATAGATCTCGGCGATGCGGCGCTCGATGTCGATGCCGTTCTCGATCCGCCCCAGGATCTCGTCCGATGCCCCGAAGACACCCTCGAACAGGTGGAACTTCTCGGAAAGCAGCTCAAGCACCCGCTGGTCCGCCGCGTTGCGCTGATTGAGGAAGTTCACCACCACCACGTCATGCTTCTGGCCGTAGCGATGACAGCGACCGATACGCTGTTCGACGCGCTGCGGGTTCCAGGGAAGATCGTAGTTCACGACCAATGCGCAGAACTGGAGGTTGATGCCCTCGGCGCCGGCTTCGGTGCAGATCAGGATCTCCGACTGCTCACGGAAGTGGTCGATGACCGCAGTACGACGATCGATCGCATGGCTTCCCGTGACCCGGTCGGTGCCCCGGTGGGCGTCCAGCCAGCGTTGGTAAATGCCCTGCGCCCCCGGATCGTTCGCCCGACCGCTGAACTTCACCACGCGACCGGCGTGGCCGTGTGCTTCCAGAAAGCGCGTGAGGTAGTCCTGGGTGCGCACCGACTCGGTGAAGATCACCGCCTTGCGTGCGGCACCGATGCTGGACATGCGGCCGAACCCGGTCTCCAGCGCCTTGAGCAGCGCGTGCGATTTCTGATCTTCGCGAACCCCGCGCGCCACCACCAGGTACTGCTCCAGCTCGACGATCTCGGCCCGAAGGCGTTCGCGGTCGATCTGCGACAGCGGCTGCACGGCGCCTTCTTCGCCCTCCTCCTCGCCTGACTCCTCGATCAGATCCTCCGCGTCGAGATCCTCGCTTTCGATCAGCTCGGCGAGCCAGTCGCCCTGCTCCACCTGACTGGCCTCCAACCGGCGCAGTCGCGCGAGGATCGCCTCAAGCGTCGCAATGACCGCCTCCGTGGAGGAGGCCAGCAGTTTGCGCAGGATGAGCCCGACCAGATGCCGCTGCCGGGTCGGCACGCCGTAGGCGTCGCTGCGGAGGAGGTACCCGGACACGAGATCGTAGACGCGCTGTTCGTCATCGCCAGGTGTGAAGGGGAAGGTCAGCGGCTTTCGTTCGGTGTACTGGACGTACTCAAGAACATCACGACGCAGGGTTCGCATCGAGAAGTCGGCGAGTCGCTTCCTAAGTTCTGGGATGGAGGCGTCACCCCGCATGAATCGCGAACGGAAGCTGACGCGATCGCCGAACAGGTGCTCATCGATGATCGTGGAAAGCCCGTACAACTCCAGCAACGAGTTCTGCAGCGGCGTCGCCGTCAGCAGCAGCTTGCGCACGCCCGCCAGTCCGCGCTTGATGGCTTGTCCGGTCGAGTGGCTTTCGCGGTAGGCGTTGCGCAGCTTGTGTGCCTCGTCTATGACGGCCAGGTCCCAGCGGATCTCGCTAATCGTGCGTTCCATCCTCGCGGCGAAGTGGATGGACACGATGCTGATCGCGTCCTGATCGAGCGGGTTGTAGACACCTGCCTTGCGCGACTGCGTCCAGGTGGCCGCATCGATGATCTGGGTCGGTAGATGGAACTTCTCGCCCAGCTCCGTTGCCCACTGCTTGCGCAGCGAGGCCGGGCAGATGACCAGAAGGCGTCGGCGCCGCTCGGCCCAGTATTGGCCCAACACGAGCGCGGCTTCGATGGTTTTGCCCAATCCGACCTCGTCGGCCAGCAACACGCCCTTTGAGATTGGGTTCCGGAGCGCAAACAGTGCCGCTTCGATCTGATGTGGATTCAGATCGACAGACGCGTCGAAGAGCGCCTGTCCGATCCGATCGAGATCTCCCCCACGACGACGCTTCGTCAGCTCCCAGGCGAAGTACTTGGCCTGCGGATCAGTCGTCAGCATCTACGCCCCCGGTTCGCGGTCAGATCCGTCGATGAAAGAGTCACTCCATCGGCAACCTCAATCCCCTCTCCCTCGCACACTCCGTCGCCAGCTCATACCCCGCATCCGCATGCCGCATCACCCCGGTCCCCGGATCGTTCCAAAGCACACGCGCAATCCGCGCGTCTGCAGCTTCGGACCCATCGCATACGATCACCACGCCCGAGTGCTGCGAATACCCCATTCCCACCCCGCCACCATGGTGTAACGAAACCCAGGTGGCCCCACCGGCCACGTTGAGCATGGCGTTGAGCAGCGGCCAGTCGGAGACGGCGTCGGAGCCGTCCTTCATGGCCTCGGTCTCGCGGTTCGGCGAGGCCACGCTTCCGCTATCCAGATGGTCACGGCCGATCACCACCGGCGCCTTCAGCTCGCCATTGCGGACCATCTCGTTGAAGGCGAGGCCGAGCTTGTCGCGCTGGCCGAGGCCCACCCAGCAGATGCGCGCGGGCAGGCCCTGGAAGCTGATGCGCTCTTTCGCCATGTCGAGCCAGCGGTGCAGGTGCTTGTCGCCGGGGATCAGTTCCTTGACCTTGGCGTCGGTCTTGTAGATGTCCTCGGGGTCGCCGGAGAGCGCGACCCAGCGGAACGGGCCGATGCCCTTGCAGAAGAGCGGGCGAACGTAGGCGGGGACGAAGCCGGGGAAGTCGAAGGCGTTCGTGCACCCTTCGTCGAAGGCCATCTGGCGGATGTTGTTGCCGTAGTCGAAGGTGGGGATGCCCTGGCGCTGGAACGCGAGCATGGCCTCGACGTGCACGCGCATGGAGCGCTTGGCTTCGTCGCGCACGCGCTCCGGGTCGGACTTCTGCGCGGCCTGCCATTGCTCCACCGTCCAGCCGAGCGGCAGGTAGCCGTGCACGGGGTCGTGCGCGGAGGTCTGGTCGGTGACGGCGTCCGGGCGCACGCCGCGGCGCACCAATTCCGGCAGCACGTCGGCGGCATTGCCCAGCAGCGCGATGGACTTGGCCGGCCCCGCCTTGTTGTACTTCGCGATCCGCGCCAGCGCGTCGTCGAGGTCACTCGCTTGCTCGTCCACGTACCGCGTCTTCAGCCGGAAATCGATGCGCGACTGCTGGCATTCGATGGTGAGCGAACTGGCGCCGGCGAGCGAGGCGGCCAGCGGCTGCGCGCCGCCCATGCCGCCGAGGCCGGCGGTAAGGATCCACTTGCCGGTAAGGTCGCCGCCGTAATGCTGGCGGCCCATCTCGACGAAGGTTTCAAAAGTGCCCTGCACGATGCCCTGGCTGCCGATGTAGATCCAGCTGCCGGCGGTCATCTGGCCGTACATCATCAGGCCTTTCCTATCGAGCTCGTTGAAGTGCTCCCAGGTCGCCCAGTGCGGCACCAGGTTGGAGTTGGCGATCAGCACGCGCGGCGCGTCGGGGTGCGTGGGGAAGATGCCGACGGGCTTGCCGGATTGGACCAGCAGGGTTTCGTCATCCCCGAGTTCGCGAAGGGATCGCAGGATCGCGTCGAAGCATTCCCAGTTGCGCGCGGCGCGGCCGATGCCGCCGTAGACGACCAGCTCGGCGGGGTTCTCGGCGACCTCGGGATCGAGGTTGTTCTGGATCATGCGGTACGGCGCTTCGGTCAGCCACGACTTGCACGTGAGCTGGCTGCCGCGCGGCGCGCGGATCACGCGCGCGGTGTCGATGCGGGTGGGGGCGTTCATGGGGTCTCCCGAAGGCAGGCGGTGATTATAGGCATGGGGGTGCGGGGCGTCGGGTGGTGTGTGGGGTTGGGGTGCGTTGTGTGTGGGGCGCGGCGGCTGTCGCGGTGGTGTGGCGCTGCGCTGGCGTCGGGATCACGGTGAACACCGTCGCCAACCAACCTTTCCCTTTGCATGTACCGGGGACATGGTGGACGGGTGTTCGGGGACATGTTGGACACATTCCTGGGGCGGCAAGCTGCGGCGCCGTTCTGCCGAACTTCTCGCGAACACCATCCCCACCCAACCCTCCCCTTGAAGGGGAGGGCTTTAGAGGCGTGCCGTCGGCGTTTGTTGCTGCTGTGGCATTGAGCTTTGTGGCGGCAAGCTGCGGCGCGTGCTACGGGGCTTCTCGCGAACACCATCCCCACCCAACCC
>JAEZQX010000377.1 GCA_023441105.1 Pseudomonadota bacterium
GCGACACTCCAGCCGGGCCCCGAAATAGCCGATCGCCAGCGCAAGCAGCGGCAGCACGGCGCCGTCGAGCCAGCGCGCGAGCGCCGCGGCCGCTTCTGGCAGAGCATCCATCTAGGCTGGTTTCCTCGGGAGTGCGCGTATCATATTCGATCGCAGCCGGGTAGGAGATTCGCGTAACCGTTGCGTCAATGCGTCAACTGCGCAGGGTCGTCGGCGTGAAAGCCGGGCGGCAGGAGACGCCAGGCACGCCTCGGACGGACCCGGAATGTAGTTCACTGTATACGTGTGTACTGCTACTATCGAAAACAATACCAGCGGCAAGGCGCATCTTCAGGCTGGATGCCAAGTGGGGCGACACTCCAGCCGGGCCGCGTTACAGAAGCCCGATCCACGGGCACAGTCCAGGAGAGACGTTCGACATGTCCAGCCAAGATCGCAACAAGGGGTCGGCGGGCCCGGGGATCCTGGGCGCCATCGCCCGGATGCTGCAAGGTGTAGCCCGCGCCGGTGACCAGGCGCTTGCCCGGGTCGGGGCGCAGATGCGTGAAGCCATGGGTCATCCCCTGCGGCCATTCCCGCTCGCCCATGTGACCGGTGCCGCCGGCGCCGCCAGCCAGGTGTTCGGCGCGCAGGACACCATCGGCATGCGCGAGCAGTATCCCGGCCTGGGCATCGCCGGCCTGCCGCCGGCGACGCTGCAGCACACCCACCGCTTCCTCACCTTGCTGCCCACCTGGCTGCCGATGCCGGAGACCCGCCGTCATGGCCATGGCCAGGTGGCCATGGAATGGTCGGGCAACGATGCGCGCCGATTCAGCGTCCTGATCGGGCCCGACGGCATGCTGATCTACTCGGCCCGTCTTGGCCCGCGCGGCCGGCTCGACGGCGCCGAGCCCATCGGCGACCAGCTCTCTCCCATCGTCACCCACGTCATCCGGCAACTGCAGGCCTGACCCGCGGCGCATGATGCCGTGCCGAGGCGCGGGCGACTGCTAGGAAGAAAGGGCGCGTCCCACGGCGCGCCGCCCAGGACGAGGCGCCCCGCGTCGCGCCGGGCGCGCCGCGCGCAGGCTCCTAGGGTTAGCGATGATGACGGTCGGCCGGAGGCGGACCCCACAATGTCAGCCTGACAGTCCCGCCGGGGCGCTGCTGCAAACGGTCGGGGCATCGACGGAGACATGACGAAATCTGCATCCACCATCGACCTGGCAGAGAGCGGTACGACGTTTCCCAGGTTGCTGCTCGTGCATGCCGAGGCGCGTCCCGACGCTCCGGCGCTGCGCGAGAAGGATCTCGGCATCTGGCAGGCGACCAGCTGGCGCCAGCTGCGCAGCGAGGTCGAGGCGATCGCCGCCGGCCTGCTCGCCGAAGGCTTCGTCCGCGGCCAGCATCTCGCGCTGGTCGGCGAGAACCGGCCCCGGCTGTATGCGGCGATGATCGCCGTGCAGGCGATCGGCGGCATCCCGGTGCCGCTCTACCAGGATGCGGTGGCCAACGAACTGGTCTACGTCTTCCAGAATGCCGAGATCGCCTTCGCCCTGGTCGAGGACCAGGAGCAGACCGACAAGATGCTGGAGGTGGCGCAGTCGCACGCGCTGCTCAAGCGCATCGTGTACGACGACCCGCGCGGCCTGCGCAACTACCGCCAGCCGGCGCTGCTGTCGTTCGAGTCGCTGATCGCGCACGGCAACGACTACCTGCAGGCGCACCCGAAGCTGCTCGAGGAGCAGGTGGGGCTGCTGTCGCCGGACGACCCGGCGGCGATGTTCTACACCTCGGGCACCACCGGCCATCCGAAGGGCGTGGTGCACACGCACCGCAACCTGATCACCATGTCGGCCGCGGCGTCGCGCCTGGAAGGGCTGCGCGACGACGAGGACGTGCTCGCCTACCTGCCGATGGCCTGGATCGGGCAGAACATCTTCTCCTATTCCCAGTGGCTGGTCTGCGGCTTCACCGTCAACTGCCCGGAGTCGGCGGACACGGTTGCCAACGACATGCGCGAGATCGGGCCGACCTATTACTTCGCCCCGCCGCGGGTGCTGGAGGCGCTGCTGACGCAGGTCACCATCCGCATGGAGGATGCGGCCGCGCCCAAGCGCGCGCTCTATCGCCGCGCGATGAAGATCGCCGAGCAGGTCGGCGGCAGGATCCTCGACGGCGATCCCGGTGTCGGCCGGTGGGAGCGGCTGCGCTACCGGCTCTATGACCTGCTGGTCTACGGGCCGCTGCGCAACGCGCTCGGCATGAGCCGCATCCGCGTCGCCTACACCGCCGGCGAGGCGATCGGGCCGGACCTGTTCGTGTTCTACCGCTCGCTCGGCATCAACATGAAGCAGCTGTACGGTTCGACCGAGACCGCGGTCTTCGTCTGCGTGCAGCCCAACGGCCAGGCCCGCGCCGACACCGTGGGGCCGGCGGTCGAGGGGGTCGAGCTGCGCATCACCGACAGCGGCGAGGTGCTGATCCGCAGCCCGGGCCTGCTGCGCGAGTACTACAAGAATCCGCAGGCTACCCGCGAGGTCAAGGACGACGACGGCTGGTACCACACCGGGGACGCCGGCTATCTCGACGGCGACGGCCACCTGAAGATCATCGACCGCGCCAAGGATGTCGGCCGGCTGGCCGACGGTTCCCTGTTCGCGCCGAAGAACATCGATAACAAGCTGAAGTTCTTCCCCTACATCAAGGAAGCGGTGGCCTACGGCAACGGCCGCGACCAGGTGATGGTGCTGCTCAACATCGACTTCGAGGCGGTGGGCGACTGGGCCGAACGGCGCGGCATCAACTTCGCCGGCTACACCGACCTGGCGAGCAAGCCCGAGACACTCGCGCTGATGCGCGACTGCGTGGAGAAGGTCAACGCCGACCTGGCCGCGGATCCGGTGATGGCCACCAGCCAGATCCACCGCTTCCTGGTGCTGCACAAGGAGCTCGATGCCGACGACGAGGAGCTGACCCGCACCCGCAAGGTCCGCCGCGGCTTCATCGGCGAGAAGTATGGCGTGCTGGTCGAGGCGCTCTATGCCGGCCGCGCCGAGCAGTTCATCGAGACCCGGGTCCGCTTCGAGGACGGGCGGGTCGGCGCGGTGTCGGCCACCCTCAAGCTCATGGATGCCGCCACCCATCCGCCCGCCGGAGCGGACGCGCTGCAGAGGAAGGCGGCCTGATGGAAGTGCTCCAGGAAGAGCGGCGGCAGGAAGGCGGCGCGGCCGGCGGGGCAAGCGGCGTCGGCGGGCGCGGCGACGGACGGCGCAGCGGGGGCATCATCCTTGCCGCCGAAAGCGTGTCGCTGTCGTTCGGCGGCGTGAAGGCCTTGAGCGACATCTCGTTCGATGTCCGCGAGCACGAGATCCGCGCCATCATCGGCCCCAACGGCGCCGGCAAGAGCTCGATGCTCAACGTCATCAACGGCGTCTACACCCCGCAGAAGGGGCGCATCATGTTCCGTGGCCAGCCGTTCGCCCGGATGAACTCGCACAAGGTGGCGCAGGCCGGCGTGGCGCGGACCTTCCAGAATCTCGCGCTCTTCAAGGGCATGAGCGTGCTCGACAACATCATGACCGGGCGCAGCCTGAAGATGCGCTCGAGCATCCTGGCGCAGATGGTGCGCGTCGGCCCGGCCCTGAAGGAGGAGCTCGCCCACCGCGAGGTGGTCGAGCGGATCATCGATTTCCTCGAGATCCAGAACTACCGCAAGACGCCGGTCGGTCGCATGCCGTACGGCCTGCAGAAGCGGGTCGACCTCGGCCGCGCGCTGGCGATGGAGCCCAGCCTGCTGCTGCTCGACGAGCCGATGGCCGGCATGAACGTCGAGGAGAAGCAGGACATGTCGCGCTTCATCCTCGACGTCAACGACGAGTTCGGCACCACCATCGTGCTGATCGAGCACGACATGGGGGTGGTCATGGACATTT
>JAEZQX010000386.1 GCA_023441105.1 Pseudomonadota bacterium
GCGCATGACCACCGCCCGGGCACCACGCCCTGGGCTCGTGGTGATTGGGCGCCCGGCTTCGGGATGGCGGCCTGTCGTGCGCAGGGCAAAGCGGTGATGAATTGGGGCAATCCGGTGACACGGCGGATGCAGCCGGGCGATGCGCTACAGTTGCGCCATGACGGAACCGCAAGCCGCACAGGCCCAGGCGCGCCACATCGTGATCGTCGAGGACGAGCTGGCGATCGCCCAGAACCTCGGCGACGCGCTCGCGCGCCACGGCTACCGGACCAGCATCTACCCCGACCGGCCGCAGGCCCAGGCCGGCCTCGCGTCATGGCTTCCCGACCTGGCGATCATCGACGTCGGCCTCGGCCGCGAACCGGACGGCGGCTTCGAGCTCTGCCGCTGGCTGCGGGGGCGGGCGCCGGCGCTGCCGATCCTGATGCTGTCGGCGCGCGATTCGGAGATCGACGTTGTCTCCGGGTTGCGGCTCGGCGCCGACGACTATCTTGCCAAGAACGTCAGCCTGCCCCACCTGCTGGCGCGGGTGACGGCGCTGTTTCGCCGCGTCGATGTCGCCGGGCAAGCCGTCGCTGCCGACGATGTGCTCCAGCGTGGCGCGCTCAGCCTCGATACGCAGCGCTTCCAGGTGACTTGGCGCGGGCGGGCGGTCGAGCTCACCGTGACCGAGTTCTGGATCCTGCATGCGCTCGCGCGCTTTCCTGGCCACGTCAAGAACCGCGATGCGCTGATGCGCGAGGCGAACCTGGTGGTCGACGATCACACGGTCACCTCCTACCTCAAGCGCCTGCGGCGCAAGTTCCAGGCGATCGACCCGGCGTTCGACGCGATCGAGACCGTCTACGGCCTTGGCTACCGGTTCACCGAACGGCCCTAGCCAGCGGCAGGTGCGGGGCGCGGCCCGGCCCGGCCTGCGCCTCGGACTGCGCTTCACGCTGCTGGTCGCCTTGCTGCCGCTGCTGGCGTTGCCTTGGATCGGGCTGCGCTTCGTCGAGCGCATGGCGGAGATGACCCGCGACGTGCAGGCCGAAACCCAACAGTCCGCGGCCCGCAGCCTTGCCGCCGCATTGCACGAGCGACACGAGCTGTTCGGACGCGGCGATCCCGCGCAGCTGCCGCCGGGCATCCAGCTGTTCGAGCCGGCGCCCGCGTCCGGCGATCCCGCCGACTGGCGCGGCGTCGCGCGCCGGCCGCTGCCGGTGCAGGTCGAAGGCAGCGCGCCGCTGCAGACCCTGCGGGTGCGAATCGCGGCTCGCCTGCTGCCGGAAGGTGCCGAGCCGCCCCGGCACCTGCTGCTGGTCGAGGCCGACGACGAGCGCCTGGTGCTCCCCGGCGAGCTCGACACCTCCGGCGCCGGGCCGGTGGTGCAGCCTGGCGACCAGTTGACGGTGCTGGTGGGCGGCGACGAGACGCTGCAGGAGGCCACTGCCGCGGACCAGCGGGCACGTGCCATCGGCTCGAGCCGTGTCGGCTTGCCGGAGCTGCCGCAACGCGTGCCGGTGCCGCTCACCGCCACGGCCGACGGCTGGCGCGCCGAACTCGAGCTGCCGGCCGATGCGCGGCTGATCCGGGTGCTGGTTGCCGACGTCGACTATCTCGGCAGCCGCAGCGTCGAGGCAAGGGCCGACTCGGGCGTGCTGCTGCTTGCCAGCCGCGCCGATGCGCTCGAGCGTGCCGCCGCGGCGCGACGCGACCAGCTGTGGAGCGATTTCCTGCGCGCGCTCGACCGCGGGGTCGGACGGATCTCGGTCTTCGATGCGGCCGGCCAGTTGCTGGCCCAGCGCGGCGAGGTGTCGCTGACGCCGCCGCTGGCCGAGGATCGGCTGGCGCAAATCGCGCGCCTGCTGCTGTCGCTCGCGGTGGGCATCCATCCCGACGACGGCTATGGCGGGACCGGTGCGCGATCGCCGCTGCAGACGGCTCTCGCCGGCGTGCCGGCGCAAGCCGCCGAACGACTCGGTGCCGGCGCCGGCATGCCGGTCTGGATGCTCAGCAATGCCCATCCCGTCTGGATCGGCGGGCAGGTGGCGGGCGCGCTGCTGCTGGAGGACAGCACCGTCGCGCGGCTGTCGCTCGCCCAGCAGTCGCTCGAGCGCTTCACCCTGCTGGTGGCCGCCGCGCTCGCTGCCACCGCCCTGGCGCTGATGGCGGTGGCGAGCCTGGCGGTGTCGCGCATCGTGCGCCTGCGGCGCGCGGCCGAGGGCTCGATCGACACCCACGGCCGGGTCCGTGGCGGGGTGCCGCGCTTCCGGCTGCGCGACGAGGTCGACGCGCTGGCGGCCAGCTACAACCGGCTGCTGGGCCGGCTGCACGAGCACCAGGACTATCTCGCCAGGCTCCGTTCGCGGCTAGTCCACGAATTGCGCACGCCGATCATGGTGGTGCGTTCGTCGCTGGACAACCTCGCCGCGGAAGCGGACCCGCAGCGCACCGCCGCCTATGCCCAGCGCGCCCAGGCCGGTGCCGCGCGGCTCGAGCACATCGTCGCCAGCATGGGCGAAGCCAGCAGCCTCGAGGCGATGCTCGAGGACAGCGAGGTCGAATCGATTGACCTGGTCGAGCTGGTGGGCTCCTGCCTGGCAGGCTATCGCACTGCCTACCCCGGGGTGCGCCTGCGACTCGATGCGACGATCGCGGCAGCGCCCTGCGAAGTGGCGCCCGAGGCGATTGCCCAGGCGCTCGACAAGCTGGTCGCCAATGCCGTCGACTTCGCGACTCCCGGCAGCGAGATCGTGATCGCCATCGCCGCGGTTCGATCGAGCGGCGTTCGCGGCTGGCGCCTCACGGTCACCAACCAGGGCCCGCCCCTGCCGGCAGCGATGGCCGACAGCGTCTTCGAGTCGATGGTGTCGCTGCGCGGCGAGTCATCGGCAGCGCCGGACCCGCGTGGTCATCTGGGTCTCGGGTTGTACCTGGTCCGGTTGATCGCCGAATTCCACGGCGGCAGCGCCCAGGCGCGCAATGTCGCGGGCGGCGTGGAGGTCGGGTTCACGGTGCGGGCGCAGGGTTGAGGACGGCGGAGTGATATCATCGGCATCAGCGCTTGGCAGGAGACGCTTCATGGCCGACATGGTTCTCCGGGATCTCGACGACCAGCTGAAGGAAAAGCTGCGCCGGCGCGCGGCGCGCAACCAGCGGTCGATGAACGCGGAGTTGCGGGAGATCGTCCGCACAGCGCTGACGTGGCCGCAAGGGCCCGATCCGGCCGAACTCCGCAAGCTGGCCGCAGAGATCCGCGCGCTTAGCGCCGGGCGCACGCAAACGCCGTCGGAGATCTTGCTCCATGAGGGGCGCGGGGAGCGCTGAGGGCCGGAGGCCGCCGATGAGAAGGGTCATCGACGCGAGCGTCGCTGCAAAGTGGCTCGCGCCTGAGCCCGAATCACCGCAGGCAGACCGTCTGCTGGATGACGAACTGCTGGTGCCTTCGCTTCTCTTTGCCGACGTCGCCAACGTCTTGTGGAAGAAGCAGGCGAAGGGGGAGATGGACATCGCGACCGTGGCGATTGCCTCGCAATGGCTGCTCCAATTGCCGCTCCAGGTGCACGACTGCGCGTCGCTCATGAAGGACGCGCTGGATCTGGCAGTCCGGTTGCGGCATCCGGCGTATGACTGCTTCTACCTCGCGCTGGCGCGGCAGACGGACTGCCCATTGGTGACGGCGGACCGCCGCATGCTTGAAAGGTGCCGTCGCCCTGACGTGAAAGACCTCGCAGCGAGGATCGTCTTCTTGCCGGACCTTGGCGGAGCTCCGGATCTGGGCGTTGCAAGTTGAGCGGAGGGGGCGCATATCGTGACGCCATCCACTCGTAGATCAACCGTATTCCACCTTCTTACAGAACAATGATCGTCACCGACATCGAGACCATCCGGCTGGATGCCTTCCCCAACATCCTGTGGGTGCTGGTCAAGACCGACCAGGACATCGTGGGGCTGGGCGAGACCTTCTATGGCACGCAGGCGGCCGAGGGCCATATCCACCAGACCATCGCGCCTTATCTGATCGGCAAGGACCCGCGCAACATCGAGCGGCACCAGGCGCACCTCACCGGCTATCTGGGCTTCGCCGGCAGCGGCGCCGAGGTCCGAGGCCGCTCCGCGGTCGATATCGCGCTGTGGGACATCCTCGGCAAGTCGGTCGGGCTGCCGCTGTGCGACCTTCTGGGCGGCAGGGTCAGGGACTCGGTCAAGGCCTACAACACCTGCGCCGGATACAGCTACGTGCAGACGCGGCCGACGCAGGGCACGGCCAACTTCGGCCTCGATGCCAAGCGTGGCCAGTACGAGGATCTGCAAGGCTTTCTCACCCGCGCCGACGCGGTGGCGGAGAGCCTGCTGGAGATGGGCATCACCGCGATGAAGATCTGGCCGTTCGACTATGCAGCAGAGAAGTCGGGCGGGCAGTTCATCTCCAGCGAGGACCTGAAGAAGGGCCTGGAGCCCTTCGAGAAGATCCGCAAGGCGGTCGGCGACCGGATGGACATCATGGCGGAGCTCCATTCAATGTGGAATCGGCCGATGGCCACGCGCATCGCGCGCGAGCTCGAGCAGTTCAAGCCGCTCTGGGTCGAGGACCCGGTGATGATGGACCACATGGATTCGATCGGCGAGGTGGCCCGGTCGACGCGGTCGCCGATCGCGGTCGGCGAGACGCGCGGGCTGATGGCGGACTACCGCTACCTGCTGGACCTGAACGCGCTCAGTCTCCTGATCATGGACATGTCCTGGTGCGGCGGGGTATCGGAAGCACGCAAGATCGCGAACCTTGCCGCCACCTATCACACGCCGGTCGCCTTCCACGACTGCTCCGGACCGGTGGTGCTGACGGTCTCCACCCACCTCGCGTTGCACACGCAGAACTGCTTCGTGCAGGAGATGGTGCGGGCGTTCTACTTCGGCTGGTATGGCGAGGTGGTCGAAGGCCTGCCCATCCTCGACAACGGCCTTCTCAGCGTTTCGCAGACTCCGGGCAGCGGCGTGTCGCTGCGCCCAGAGGTGCTGGCGCGCCCGGATTGCCGGCGCCGCACCACGACCCGGGCGGATCTCTGATGAACATCGTCCTCTACGGCGACATCGTCCTGCCCAACGAGTACCGCCTGCGCGCGAAAGCGGATTTCCCGGTGCGGGTGGCACGCGTCGCCGACGGCGCCTCGGCGGCGGAAAAGGAAGCCGCGCTGGCGGACGCCGACGCGGTCGTCTGCGTGAGCTTCGATCATCCGGCCGCGCAGGTCCCGCGCCTGCGGCTGGTGCAATTGCAGGCCGCCGGCTATGACCGCATCGCCTTCGATCGCCTGCCGGCGCGGACGGCGGTCTGCAACGCCTTCGGCCACGAGCGGGCCATCGCGGAGTACGCGCAGATGACGATGCTGATGTGGACGCATCGCTGGAAGGCGGTGGAGCAGAGCTTTCGCGCCGGCTCCTGGGAGTACAGCGGCTCCATGGTCGGCCCGCTGCGCGACGAGCTCGGCGGCCAGATGGTCGGCATCCTCGGCCTCGGTCGCATGGGCCTTGAAATCGCCGCGCGGGCGCGCGCGATGGGCACGCGGGTAATCGCCTGCAGCCGCAACCCGAAGGCATCGGACGACGTCGAGGCGTCCTACACCCTCGATCGCATCGACGAGTTCCTCGCGCGCTGCGATTTCGTCGTCGTCTGCATCGCCCACCTGCCGCAGACCGAGGGCCTGGTGAACGCGGCGCGTCTCGCGCAGATGAAGCGGCAGGCGGTGCTCGTCAACGTGGCACGCGGACCGGTCGTCGCCGAACGCGACCTGTACGAAGCATTGACCAGCGGCACCATCGCTGGTGCCGTGCTCGACGTGTGGTGGCGCTACCCGACGGCCGACGAGCCGCGACGCCGCGGTTCGGCGTTTCCGTTCCACGAGCTCGACAACGTGCTGATGACGCCGCATTCGTCCGGCTGGACCGAGCAGATGATGGACCGGCGCTGGGACATGATCGTCGCCAACCTGCGGGCGCTTGCCAGCAACCAGCCGCTGCGCAATGTCGTGAGGCCGGCCGCCACCTGACCCATCGAGTGCCTGCGCTTGCTTCTACGC
>JAEZQX010000047.1 GCA_023441105.1 Pseudomonadota bacterium
GCCTGAGCCTGCTCGCCCGGGCGCGCCGGCTGGGCCGGCCCCTGGTGCCCCGCCGCCTTGCTGATCTGGTAGCGGATCTCCGGCATCACCCCCATCCGGACCAGGCGCTGGTTCAGGTCGGCATACAGGGTGCTCAGGTCGGCGCTGATGCGCGGCTCGAAGGCTTCGAGGAGGAACTGCACCACCCTCGCCTGCCCGAACTCCGCCAGCGACTTGCGCAGCGCTTCGAAGACCAGGTCGGGAGCTACCGGATGCTCGTTGTCGGCAAACCATTCCCGCCCGAGCAGCGCGCCGAAGCGGGCGCGCAGGCCGTCGACCTGCTCCTCGTCCAGCCGGCGTCGTGAACGGGCGGCGACCCGGCCGACCGCGAGCTGGTCACCCAGCGCCGCATCGTCCACCAGCGACAGGCTCGACGCGCGGCCGGCTTCGCGGGAATTCCCGGCCGGGGCCTGGGCGACCACCACGGCGGCAGCCGCCCGACCGCCGGTGCGCTCCGCCCAGCTTTCGGCGCATGCCCGGTCGAAACGCAGCTCGATGCCTTCCCGGCCGTTGCGCAGCAGGTCCAGCGCATCGTCGATCGCCTGCCGGCGCTCCCATGACGAGGTTTCCTGCAGCAGCAGCGCGAGCAGGTCGTCGATGGTGCCGGCCAGCGAGCGCCGCAGCGTCTTGCTCAGGCCGACCAGCACCGGCTGCCGGAGCTCGTTCAGCAGGTCGCTGGCGGTGCGCGCGGCGTGGCGCGCTGGGGTGGCGGTCAGTTCCATGTCCACGGCCAGCATACGCAGCCGGCCGCGACTTGCCACGCACTAGCTCACACGCGCCGCGCGCGAGCCGACCGTCGGTCGGAAAGCCGGCTGCAGCCGCGTCCCGGCCCGACCGCCGGGCCGGCGCCGACCTCGCGAGCGGTCAGTCGAGTTGCGTGACGAACTTGGTGGTGAGATAGCCGTCGAAGGTCTCCGTGCCGCCTTCGGAGCCGATGCCGCTGTCCTTGACGCCCCCGAAGGGCGATTCCGCCAGCGCCTGGCCGAAGTGGTTGATGTTGACCATCCCCGCTTCGATGCCGTTTTGCGCCGCCAGGGCGTTCCTGGTGGAGGTGGTGAAGACGTAGGACGACAGCCCGTAGGGCAGCGAATTGGCCCGCTTGAGCACCTCGTCCAGCTCCTTGAAGGGCGCGCACGGCGCCAGTGGCCCGAACGGCTCGTTGGTCATCACCAGGCTGTCGTCCGGCACGTTGGTCAGCACCGTCGGCGCGAAGAAGTTGCCGACGCTGCCGATGCGCTCGCCGCCGACTTCGATGCGCCCGCCGCGCTCCCGGGCATCAGCCACGAATTGCTCCATCGCCGGCAGGCGCCGCTCGTGGGCAAGGGGCCCCATGCTCGAATCCGGATCCAGGCCGCTGCCGACCTTGACCTTGCGGGTGTTGTCGAGGAAGGCCGACATGAAGCGGTCGTAGACCTTCTCCTGGACGTAGAAGCGGGTGGGCGAGACGCAGACCTGGCCGGCATTGCGGAACTTGAAGCCGGCCAGCAGCTTGGCGGCGCGCTCGACGTCGGCGTCGTCGAAGACGATGGCCGGGGAATGACCGCCGAGCTCCATCGTCACCCGCTTCATGTGCAGGCCGGCGAGCGATGCGAGCTGCTTGCCCACGGGAACCGAACCGGTGAACGAGATCTTGCGCACGATGGGCGACTTGATCAGGTACTCGGAAATCTCCGCCGGCACGCCCCACACGACGTTGAGCACCCCCGGCGGCAGGCCGGCTTCGTGGAACATCCGCGCGATCGCCACCACGGCGCTGGGCGCATCCTCCGGACCCTTGATGATCACGGTGCAGCCGGCGCCCACCGCGGCCGCGATCTTGCGGATCGCCTGGTTGTACGGGAAGTTCCAGGGCGTGAAGGCGGCGCAGACGCCGACCGGCTCGCGCAGCACCATCTGGCGGACATTGGGCAGCCGCGGCGGGATCACCCGGCCGTAGATGCGGCGGCATTCCTCGGCATGCCAGTCGCAATGCTCGGCGCAGGACACGATCTCGCCGGTGGCTTCGACCAGGGTCTTGCCCATGTCCAGGGTGATGTTGCGGCCGATCTCCTTGGCCCGCTGGCGCGACAGTTCGCCGACCTTGCGCAGGATCTTGCTGCGCTCCATCGGGGAGCTGTGCTTCCAGGTCTGGAAGGCGCGTTGCGCTGCCGCCAGGGCCCGATCGAGATCCGCCCGGGTGGCGTGCGGCAGCTTGCCGACGACCTCCCCGGTGGCCGGATTGCGCACGTCCTGCGTCTTGCGCTCGCCGGTGATGAACTCACCGTCGATGTAGAGCGCCAGCGTCTCGTAGGGCGTGGGGGCGCTGTCGGCGGAAGGGCTGGTGTTCGTGCGCTCGGGCGTTGCAGTCTTGGTCATGAATATCCTTGCGTTCTCTTCGATGAATACCGGTGGACGGGCGTCGCCGTCCGTTCAGTCGAGCGTCTTGAGCACGTCGCCCACCGTGGTGACGATCCGGTCGATCTCCGCCTTCTCGACTACCAGCGACGGCGTCAGCGCGATGATGTCGCCGGTGGTGCGGATCAGCACGCCCTTCTCGTAGCACTTGAGGAAAGCCTCGAAGGCGCGCGCCGTCGGCGCGTCGCGGCGCGGCTCGAGCTCGATGGCGCCCATCAGGCCGAGGTTGCGGCAGTCGATGACGTGCTTGGCGCCCTTGAGCGAATGGACCGCCGCCTCGAAATGCGGCGCCATCTCCGCCGCCCGCGCGAACAGGTTCTCGTCGCGATTGGCGTGCTGCGCGGCTATGCCGGCCGCGCAGGCGAGCGGATGGCCGGAGTAGGTGTAGCCGTGGAAGAACTCGATCGCCTGCGGCGGGCCGCTCATGAAGGCTTCGTAGATCGAATCGCGCGCCACGACCGCGCCCATCGGCACCGCGCCGGAGGTGATGCCCTTGGCCAGCGTCATGATGTCGGGCTGGATCTTGAAGTATTCGGCGCCGAACGCCTTGCCGAGCCGCCCGAAGCCGGTGATGACCTCGTCGAAGATCAGCAGGATGCCATGGCGGTTGCAGATCTCGCGCAGCCGCTCCAGGTAGCCGACCGGCGGGACCAGGACGCCAGCGCTGCCGGCCACAGGCTCGACGATCACCGCGGCGATGGTGGAGGCGTCATGCAGGGCGACGATGCGCTCGAGCTCGTCGGCCAGGTGCGCGCCCCACTTGGGCTGGCCGTGGCTGTAGGCTTGCTCGGCAAGGTTCCAGGTCTGCGGCAGGTGATCCACGCCGGTCAGCAGCGAGCCGAACATCTTGCGGTTGGCACTCATGCCGCCCACCGAGATGCCGCCGAAGCCGACGCCGTGGTAGCCGCGCTCGCGGCCGATGAAGCGCACCCGCGAGCCTTCGCCGCGCACGCGGTGGTAGGCGAGTGCGATCTTGAGCGCCGTATCGACGCTTTCCGAACCCGAGTTGGTGAAGAAGACCCGATCGAGGCCCGGCGGCGTGATGCCGCTCACCAGGTTGGCCAGCTCGAACTGCAGCGGATTGGCCATCTGGAACGGCGGTGCGTAGTCCAGCACCGCCGCCTGGCTGCGGATTGCCTCCACCACCTTCGGATGGTTGTGGCCCAGGTTGGAGCACCACATGCCGGAGATGGCATCGAGGATCTTGCGCCCCTTGTCGTCCCAGTAGTACATGCCCTCGGCACGCGCCAGCAACCGCGGCGCCGACTTGAACTGGCGGTTCGCGGTGAACGGCATCCACAGGTGGTCGAGTTGATCCTGCTCGAGATGTACCTGGTCGGAGGTGATGGTCATGGCATCCTTGTCCCTGAGACTCGCGGCGCACCGGCCGGCGCCGTCGGCTTGGTCGGCTTGACCGCATACGATACCACTTCGGCCTGGTGCCCCTTCCGGCGTCACCTGCGCCGGCAGCCGCGCTTGTCTACAATGAGCCAGGTTGTCCACAACGTCCGGGCTGCCCGCTGGCACCCCGGCAATGGCGGTGAGAGACATGAAGATCGAAGCGATCCCGGCGGCAGCAGACGCCGCGACCGGCCCGCGGCAGGCCCTCTACGACGAGATGCGCCCCCACGGGCTCACGCCGCTGTGGGAGGTGCTGCATGCGCTGGTTCCCCGCCAGCCCACGGTGCGCACCCGACCGGCGCTGTGGCGCTGGCAGGATGTCAAGCCGTTCCTGGACGATTCGGGACGCCTGATCACGGCGGAGGAAGCCGTCCGCCGGGTGCTGATCCTGGAGAACCCGGGTTGGCGCGGGGAATCGCGCACCACCGGCACCCTCTATGCCGGCCTGCAGCTGATCCTGCCCGGCGAAGTCGCCCCCAGCCATCGCCACACGCAATCGGCCTTGCGCTTCGTGGTCGACGGCGCCGGCGCCTATACCGCCGTCAACGGCGAGCGCACGGTGATGCACCCGGGCGACTTCATCATCACACCGCACTGGACCTGGCACGACCACGGCAACGAGGGCGAGGAGCCGGTGGTGTGGCTCGACGGACTCGACATCCCGGTGGTGGCATTCTTCGAATCGGGGTTCGCCGAGAACGACAGCGCCCGGAGCCAGAAGGTGACGCGTGCCGCGGGCACCAGCCTGGCGCGCTTCGGCGCGAACATGCTGCCGCTGCAGCCGCACTCGCCCTTCGGCGCCACCAGCCCGATCTTCTGCTACCCGTACGAACGCAGCCGGAGCGCCCTGGCCCACCTCGCCGCGCACAGCGAGCTCGATCCGGCACACGGCGCGGTGCTGCGCTACGCCAATCCGCTCACCGGCGGCCACGCCATCCCCACCATCGCCACCCGGCTGCAACTGCTGCCCAGGGGGTTTGCCGGCCGCGGCAGCCGCACCACCGCCGGCACGGTCTATTCGGTGGTCGAGGGCCGGGCCCAGGTCAGCATCACCCCAGCGGACGGTGCCGCCGGTCGCGAGGGAGGTACCGGCGACGGTGCCGTCCGGTACCAGGTCGGGCCGAAGGACCACTTCGTCGTGCCGCCATGGGCCCGGCTGCAGGTGTCCGCCGAGGCCGACTGCGTGCTGTTCAGCTTTTCGGACGCGCCGCTGCAGGAAGCCGCCGGCATCCTGCGGACCGAGGAGGAAGGAGCATGAACGCGCCCGAGCAGGCGCAGCTCGAGGAGCGCTCCGCCTCCCGTTGGGGCAGTGAGCCACCGAGCCGGGTCCCCGGCTGGGTCTACACCGATCCGGAGATCTTCCGCGAGGAGCTCGAGCGGTTCTTCTATCGCGGCCACTGGTGCTACGTCGGTCTCGAATGCGAGATCCCGCAGCCGGGCGACTTCAAGCGCAGCGTCGTCGGCGAACGCAGCGTCATCATGGTCCGCGACCTCCAAGGCACGGTGCGCGTGGTGGAGAACCGCTGCGCCCACCGCGGCGTCGCCTTCTGCCGCGAGCGCCACGGCACGGTGAAGGATTTCGTCTGCCCCTATCACCAGTGGAACTACGACCTCGAAGGCAACCTGGTCGGCCTGCCGTTTCGTCGCGGGGTCCGGCAGGACGGCAAGATCCATGGCGGCATGCCGCCGGACTTCAAGCTGGCGGACCATGGCCTGAACCGGCTGCAGGTCGCCTGCCGCGGCGGCGCCGTGTTCGCAAGCTTCGATCCGGAGGTCGAGCCGTTCGAGGAGTTCATCGGGCCGGAAGTCCTGCACTACTTCGATCGCGTCTTCGGCCACCGGCCGCTGCAATTGCTCGGCTATAACCGCCAGCGGATCCCGGCCAACTGGAAGCTGATGCAGGAGAACATCAAGGATCCCTACCACCCCGGCCTGCTGCACACTTGGTTCGTCACCTTCGGCCTGTGGCGGGCGGACCAGCGCAGCCAGATGGTGATGGACCGCCGCCATCGCCATGCGGCGATGGTGTCGCGCCGCAACGAGGGCGGCGCCGGCGACGTCACCAAGGGCGTCACCAGCTTCCGCGAGGCGATGAAGCTCAACGACGACCGGCTCCTCGACGTGGTGCCGGAGGACTGGTGGCAGGGTCCCACCGTCGTGATGACCACCCTCTTCCCCAGCGTCATCATCCAGCAGCAGGTCAATTCGCTCAGCACCCGCCACCTGCAGCCGGTGGCGCCGGGGGTGTTCGATTTCGTCTGGACCCATTTCGGCTATGCCGACGACCCGCCGGAGATGACCCGCCGCCGGCTGCGCCAGGCCAACCTGTTCGGCCCCGCCGGCTTCGTCTCCGCCGACGACGGCGAGGTGATCGAGTTCGCCCAGCAGGCGTTCGAGGCCAACCCGCAGGCGCGCACCATCAGCGAGCTCGACGGCCGCGAGGCCGAGCCCACCGACCACATGGTGACCGAGACGCTGATCCGCGGCATGTTCGGCTACTGGCGCGAGGTGATGGGGCTGTGACCGACCAGGCGGATTGGCCGCGGCTGCAGGTCCTCTACGCCAGCTACGGCCGCGCGCTCGACAGCGGCGACTATCCGCAGTGGCCGGAGTTCTTCGTCGACGATGCGGTCTACAAGGTGCAGTCACGCGAGAACTTCGACCGCGGGCTGCCGCTGGCGGCCATCGCGCTCGAGAGCAAGGCGATGCTGCAGGACCGGGTGATCGGCGCCACCGACACCATCTTCCACGACCCCTACTACCAGCGCCATGTGATCGGCGCGCCGCTGGTGCTGAAGGTCGAGGACGGCGTCATCCACAGCGAGGCCAGCTACCTGGTGGTCCGCACCCGCCGCGATGCCCTGCCGGAGATCCTCAGCGTCGGCCGCTACCAGGACAAGGTGGTCGACACGCCGGCCGGCTACCGCTTCGCCGAGCGGCTGTGCATCTTCGACAACGACCTGATTCCGAACTCGCTGATCTATCCGATTTGACCGGCGGCTGGAGCCACGAGTCGACCGCGGCTTCGAGCGCGATGTCGACTCCTGAATATGGCATGACTCAAGTAGTTGCTCGCAGGTCGGTGAGGCTACTGATCCCTCATCCCGCAGAGGAAGAGCATGACCCGTCCTTTCGATTTCATGGATCCGCGGATCAAGAAGGAGGCGCGCTTTCGTCAGGCCAATAGGTGCGCCTGTTGTGGTGAATCGCTGGCGGACTTCTTCAAGGAGTTCGCTCACCATGTCGTGGCAAACCAGTCGGGGGATCCTTGCAATCCCGCTCATGCCTGGATACGTCAGCTGATTAACTGCGTTCTGCTGTGCGAGGACTGTCATAGTCGCGTTCACGAAAATGGGAACACCCGCTTTGGCGCTATGGCGCCCCCGGACTACTTTCCCTACTCGCACGGACTCAATCGGGCTGCGCACGGAAAATGGGTTCGCGAGCTTCTCCATCAGCAGAAGACCGTGTGGCCGACGCGATGAGGTGCTGGGCATTGACAACCCATTGCCAGCGGACCAACCTCGTCGAGGGAGTAACCCACGAGGAGATTCTTGGTCAGTAGCCCGGGCTGCGACCTACGTTCTGGGGCACCAATCTGCTACCCGAGGGCACGTTGCCGTCAAGGAACCAGCCCGAGCTCCGGATCGTGATGCTGGATCCGCCGCGCGCTGCGCGTGCGCAGCGTCATCAGCTCCTCCGCGCTGCTGGGATGCAGCGGCATCGTCTGGTCGAAATCGCGCTTGGTGACGCCGGTGCGCAGCAGCGTCGCGATCACCTGGATCAGCTCGCCGGCATCCGGTCCGGCCAGGTGCGCGCCCAGTACCCGGTCGCTGCTGCCGTCGACCACCAGCTTCATCAGCATCCGCTCATTGCTGCCGGACAGGGTTGCCTTGAGCGTGCGGAAGTCGGCGCGGTAGATGTCCACCACCCCGTAGCGGCTGACGGCATCCTCTTCGGTCAACCCGACCGTGCCGATCTCGGGCGTGGAGAATACCGCCGTCGGCACGTTTTCGAAGTCCGCCTGCCACGGCTGGTCGCCGAAGACGGTGTCGGCGAAGGCATGGCCCTCGCGGATCGCGACCGGCGTGAGGTTGAGCCGGTTGGTGACATCGCCGATGGCGTAGACGCACGGCACCGAGGTTCGCGACAGCTCGTCGACGATGATCGCGCCGTTGCGATCGGTCCTGACGCCAGCCTTCTCGAGCCCGAGACCCTCGACGTTCGGCTTGCGGCCGATGGCAAACATCACCTGCTCGACCTCGATGGCGTTGCCGCTGTTGAGGGTGGCGACGATCGGCGCGTCCGCCGAGGGGCGGTCGAGCTTGAGCAGGGTGGCGTCCAGTTCCACCCGGATGCCGCGCGCACGGTAGGCGTCGAGGACCCGCTTCGACAGGTCGCTGTCGAAGCCGCGCAGCAGATTGGGCCCGCGGTGCACCACCGTGACCCGCGCGCCGAGGCCGGCAAAGATGCCGGCGAACTCCAGCGCGATATAGCCGCCGCCGACGATCGCTATCGAGCGCGGCAGCGCCGCGAGGTCGAAAGCTTCGTTGGAGGTGATGGCATGCTCGATCCCCGGCAGCTCATGCGGCAGCGTCGCCCTGCCGCCGGTGGCGAGCAGGATCCGGCCCGCGGTGAGCGTGCGGCCGGATTGCAGTCGCACCTGCCTGGGACTCAACAGCGTCGCGCGCTCCGGGAACAACGTCGCGTTCGCCTTCTCCAGATTCGCGGCGTAGATGCCTTCGAGCCGCGCGATCTCCCGGTCCTTGGCGGCGACCAGGGCGGGCCAGTCGAACGTCGGTTTGCCGACGTTCCAGCCGTAGCCAGCCGCATCCTCGAACTCCGCGGCAAAGCGCGAGGCGTAGACCAGCAGCTTCTTGGGCACGCAGCCACGAATCACGCAGGTGCCGCCGAAGCGGTATTCCTCGGCGATGCCGACGCGCGCGCCGTAGCCGGCCGCGATCCGCGCGGCCCTGACGCCGCCGGAGCCGCCGCCGATCACGAACAGGTCGAAGTCATCCTGCGCCATGCCGCAACCGCGCTACTTGGTGCCGAAGATCCGGTCGCCGGCGTCGCCGAGCCCGGGCAGGATGTAGCCGTGATCGTTCAGCTGGCGGTCGATCGCGGCGGTGAAGATCGGCACGTCCGGATGGCTCTCGTGGAAGGTCTTGATCCCTTCCGGCGCGCACAGCAGGCAGACGAACTTGATCGACTTCGGACCGGTTTCCTTGAGCCGGTCGACCGCGGCGACCGCCGAATTGCCGGTGGCGAGCATCGGATCGAGCACGATCACGTCGCGCTCGTTCATCGCCGGCGGCATCTTGAAGTAGTACTCCACCGCGACCAGCGTCTTCGGATCGCGGTAGAGCCCGACGTGGCCCACGCGGGCACCCGGCACCACCGACAGGAAGCCATCCAGGATGCCGGCCCCGGCGCGCAGGATCGACACCAGGCAGACCTTCTTGCCGTCGATCAGCCGCGAGGTCATCGCCTCGAGCGGCGTGTGGATCTGGACCTCGTGCATCGGCACGTCGCGCAGCACCTCGTAGGCCAGCAGCGCGCTCAGCTCGCTCAGCAGGCGCCGGAAGCTGTTGGTGCTGGTCTCGACCCGCCGCAGCAGCGTCAGCTTGTGCTGCACCAGGGGATGGTCGACGACGGTGACCTGTGCCATGCCGGTGCTGGGATGGTTCATTCGTTCACTCTCCAGGAATCAGAATACGGTGCCGTCGCTCGCGATCGCCAGCGGCGGCTGGCCGCCGCGGCGCGCGAATGCCAGCTCGCGGCCGGCGGCCCAGGTGCCGCCTTCGAGCACGGCGGCCAGCGGCAGCTGCGGCGCCTGCAGCCGCGACCGGACCAGGTCGGCGATGACGTCGATCAGCGCCACCGTCAGGGCCCGCCATTCCACCACGAGTTCGCTGCCGACGTCATGCTCGAGCGCGGCCGCGCTCGGATCTCGGAGCGCCAGCACGCCGGTATCGAGCAGCAGCCCGCCGTTGCGATACTCCGGCAGGCCGGTGAGCTGCTCGAGGTCGGTCACCGCCATTCCCGCCCAGCCGAACGGCTCGAGCAGCGAATAGGTGAGCCACTGCGACAGCTTGTGGAACGGCACCCAGCCGGCGTCGATGCCCTGGTAGTCGGCCGGCGTCGCCAGCCGATGGCGCCAGCAGTCGCCGAGCGCCACGCCGCCCAGCGTGCGACCGCCCGGCCAGATGACGGCGAGTCCCACCAGGATCGACTCGAGGA
>JAEZQX010000121.1 GCA_023441105.1 Pseudomonadota bacterium
CCTCCGGCGGCATCGGCGCCTCGACCAGACGCGCGGCCATGCGCACCCCGTCGCGCCAGGCGACTTCCATTTCCGGATCGCCCGGATGCGCCAGCTCCTCCACCAGGCAGGCCATGTCCACGGCGTCGTCAGCGCCTTCGAGGTCCACCCGCCTGCAAGCCATCGCCGGAAACTCCAGCTCCATCGCGCGGGCGAGTCCCCAGACCGAGCGATCCGCCAGGGCGTGCCGATCCCAACGATGCAGCGAGCGCGCGGCGCGGGTCGCGATCCATAGGGGCGGACTGTCGCCGGAGCAGCAAGCGAGCTCCTGCAACAGCGCCAGCGCCACCCCGGCCGAGCGCTCGCAATGGACGAGCAGCTGGTCACTCGGCGGTTCTTCGTCCTCGCCGCCGACGAGGCACACGATGCCGTGGAACGATGCATGACGCGACAGGATCGGCCGCAGCCGGTCTCTCAAGGCCAGCGGATCGGAGTCGGCGACGACAATCGTGCAGGTCCCTCCCACGGCCTCGAGTCGCTGCGCGAGTTCGCCCGCCGGCGCGGTGGCGTGGCAGCAGATCAGCCAGCGGCTGCCGGCCAGCCCTGCCGCCGCCGGCGCCAGCGGCGCGGCCCGCCATTCTTCGTGATAGAGCCGGCCACGCCCGCCCCGGCCCAGGTCCAGGTCGGCAAGGCGCAGCCGGCGAAGCCGCAGCCCGCTCACCATCAGCAGCAGGGAGCCATCCGCGTCCCTCACCTGGATGTCGGCGCTGCAAGCTTCGGCCCCTGGCTCGTCGGCGCCGCGAAGCCGGATATGCGAGGAGACCGCATGCGAGGACACCGCATGCGAGGACACCGGTGCCGCGACACGCGGGTTGCCGTGCCATTGCACGGCATCGACCGCGAACGGCAGGTAGACCTCGCCGTAGACGAGCACGTCGCCGATCCGGCGCAGCAATTCCGTGCACGGCTGGAAGCAGGCATCGAGCAGTGCCGGATGCACGCAATAGCCGACGGCTTCACCGGCATCGGCTGGCAGGTCGACCTCCGCCAGGCATTCGCCGCCGCTGAACCAGGCGCTGGCGACGCCCTGGAACGCAGCCCCGAATTCCAGTCCCGCCTGTTCGAGGCTCTGGTAGAGCTGCGGCGCTGCGACCGCTTCGCCGACGGCGCCGGGCTGGCGAACAACCACCACCGGCTCCGCCTCCGGATCGGCACTCTCCGCGAGCCGACCACCGGCATGACGGATCCAGCCCGCGCCATCGTCGCGAGCGGGTCGGCTGAAGATCTCGAATTCGCCGCATCCGTCCGGCTGGCGCAGGACCAGCTGGAGCCGCTGCGGCTCGTCGATGCGCAGCGGCTGGTGGAAGACCAGGTCGTGGATGGCCATGGCCGCGCGGCCACTTGCGCCAGCCGCTGCCGCCAGCGCCATGTCGATCATGGCGGCCGCCGGCAGGACGGCCTGGCCGCCGATCCGATGCCCGCCGAGGTAGGCCGGCGACTGCGCGCTGATCACGGATTCGAAGACCGCTCCCGCGAAAGCCGGCGATTCCAGCCGGCGGCCAAGAAGGGGATGGCGAAGGGGGTCGCCAGTGCGGTCGAGATCCCGCAGGCCCGCGTCACCCGGCTCGGCCACCTGCACCGCAAAGCGGCGGCGCTGCCACGGATAGCGCGGCAGCTCGATCCGTCGGCCGCGACCCAGCACCGCCTCCCAGTCGAAGCGCACCCCGCCGGCGAAAAGCCGGCCGGCGGCCGCCAGCAGCGATGCCCGCTCGGGTTTGCCGCGTCTCAGGGACGCGGCCACCACGCAACCGCCGTGCGGCGCGAGGATCGCCTCGACCGCCCAGCCAAGCACCGGATGCGGCGCGATCTCGAGGAAGATGCGGTGGCCCGCCTCGACCGATGCCGACACTGCCGGTGCGAAGCGGACGGTGTCGCGCATGTTGCGCCCCCAGTACTTCGCATCCAGCAGCCGGCCCTCGAGCTGCGTACCCGTCACCGTCGAATAGAAGGAGATCGATTCGGGCGCCGGCCGCAGGTCGCCGAGCGCCTCTTCCAGCCGCCCGCGCAGCGGCTCCATCTGCGCGCTGTGGAAGGCGTACCGCACCGGCAACTCGGTGCATTCCACGCCGCCGGCGGCGAGCGCCGACAGCGTCGCCTGCAGGTCGACGGCCGTGCCGGCGAGCACGACGGACCGAGGCGCGTTGATGGCCGCGAGGTCGAGCTTGCCGTCGCTGTCGCTCGCCAGGCGCTCGCCATCCACAGGCTCGAGGGCGACGGCCGCCATCCTGCCCCGTCCGGTCACCTCCTGCATGATGCGGCCGCGAACCACCGCCAGCCGCGCCGCCTCCGCAAGCGTCAGGATGCCGGCGGCGTGGGCGGCCGCGATCTCGCCGACGCTGTGGCCGATCACCGCCGATGGCGAGACGCCCCAGGAACGCCACAAGGCCGCTAGCGCCGTCTGGATCGCGAACAACGCCGGCTGCGCGATCTCGGTATGGTCCAGGCGCGACTGGTCCTCCTGCGCTTCCAGCTCCGCCACCAGCCGCCACTGCGCGTGCGGGCGCATGGCCTCGTCGCAGGCGGCGATGGCCGCGCGGAAGACCGGCTCGGAAGCCATCAGCTCGCGACCCATGGACCACCACTGCGATCCCTGCCCGGAGAAGATGAACGCGACATCCGCCCGTTCGGCGGGCGCGTTCGCGCCGATGTAGACGTTCGGCGCAGGCTCCGCGGCGATCGCGGCCGTCAAGCCGGCGACGAGGTCGGCCGCCGAGTCGCCCAGCACCGCCAGCCGGTGATCGAGCTGGTCGCGGAACCGGCCCGCCGAGGAACAGACATCCGCCGGCACCTGTCCGTCACTGCCTCCTGCGTCCCGCTCCAGGAGCAGCCGATGGCGCTGCGCGGTCTCCAGCAGCGCCGCCGGCGATCGTGCCGACAGCGGCAGGAGGAACGGCGGGCCCGGCATGACTTCCGCCTGCACGGGCATCGCCGGCGCCTCCTCCAGCACGACATGGGCGTTCGTGCCGCCGAATCCGAACGAGCTGACGCCGGCGCGTCGGGGCTCTCCGGAGCGCGCCCAGCGCTCGAGCCCGAGCGGGAGTCGCATCGGGCTCGCCTCGAGCGCGAAATGCGGATTGGACGCGGTGAAGTGGAGATGCGGCGGTATCGCCTCCTTCCTCAGGGCCATGACCACCTTCATCACCCCCGCGATGCCGGCGGCGGCCTCGAGGTGGCCGATATTGGTCTTGACCGATCCCACCACCAGGCGCCGATCCGGGAGCCGCCGGCCGAAGACGTTGGCCAGCGCTTCGAGCTCGATCGGGTCGCCCAGTGCGGTGCCGGTGCCGTGAGCCTCGAGATACGAGATGTCGTCGGGCAGCAGGCCACCGGCTTGCAGGGCATCGCGCACCACCTCCTGCTGCGCCAGCCCGTTGGGCGCGGTGAGGACGTTGGTGCTGCCGTCCTGGTTGATCGCCGAGCCGCGAACCAGCGCCAGGATCCGGTCGCCGTCCGCCAGCGCATCGCCGAGCCGCTTGAGGACGACGACGCCGCAGCCCTCGCCGCGCACGAAGCCGTTGGCGCGCGCATCGAAGGTCTTGCAGCGGCCGTCTTCCGCGAGGAAGCCCCATTTCGACAGCGAGATGGATACCTCCGGAGACAGGATGAGACTGACGCCGCCTGCCAGCGCGGCGTCGCACTCGTCCTGCCTGAGGCTTTGGCAGGCGAGATGGAGTGCGACCAGCGACGACGAGCAGGCGGTGTCCACCGAGATGCTCGGCCCGCGCACGTCCAGGAGGAAGCTGAGGCGATTGGCGAGGATGCTGTGCGAACCGCCGGTAACGGTATGGGCACCGATCAGCTTGCGGTCGCCGTAGATGCGCTGCGCGTAGTCGCTGTGATAGCTGGCGGCGAAGACGCCGACCCGGCCTCCGCGCAGGCGTTCCCGCACCAGTCCGGCATCGTCCAGCGCTTCGTAGGCTACCTCCAGGAAGAGGCGCTGCTGCGGATCCAGGTGCAGCGCCTCCCGCGGCGCGATCGCGAAGAACGAGGCGTCGAAGTCATACACGGACTGGAGGAAGCCGCCCCACTTGCTGGTGATCTTGCCGGCAGCAGACGGCTCGGTATCGAGCAGTTCCTTCCAGCTCCAGCGATCTTCCGGGACTTCACCGATGGCATCGGTACCGGCCGCAAGCATCTGCCAGTACGCCTCCGGGGTGTCCGCGTTGCCGGGATAGCGGCAACCCATGCCGACGATGGCGATCGGCTCGCGTCGCAGCGGGTCCGCCGCGCCGTGCTCGCGCTGCCTGCGGGCGAGCAGCGCCAGCTTGACTGCGGAAGCCGCTTCCCGGTGCGACCCGCTCATGCGCGCCCCCTGCCCGCTCCCGCGCCTTCCAGCAGCGCAGCCAGCGCCTCGTCGTCCGACAGCGCCTCAACCTCCAGCGCAGCAGGATCCTCGTCGGGCATGACGCCGGGATCGTCGCCAGCCACCGGCGATGGCGTGGGAGGCGACGCCGGCGCCAGCCGGCCCAGCAGGTGTTCCGCCAGCGCCGCCACGGAGGGGTAGTTCCAGAGCGCGGTGGCAGAGATCGGCAGGTCGAGGTCGATCTCGAGGCGGTTGCGCAGCTCCATCGCCATCAGCGAATTGAGGCCGTAGCTTCCCAGCGGCGAGCGCGGATCGAGCCGGCCTGCCCCCAGCTTCAGGACGGCGGCGGCATGCCCTGCCAGGCGTTCCTGCAGCAGCCGGTTGCGTCGCGCAGGGTCCTGCCGCGACAGCAGCGTCGCGAAGGACTCGACCGCCGCCGCGTCGGCCTCGCCCTCGGCGGCAGCCAGCGCCGGCCGAGTCTCACCCAGCGGTGCAAGCAGCGTGCGGCTGCCGCGGTCACAGGCGGCCAAGGCATCGCGCAAGCGGCCGCGATCCAGCGGCAGGACGGCGATTTGTGCATCGGCCCGGGCGATGACCGCCTCCAACGCTGCGGTTCCCTTGCCCGGCGCAAGCGGTTCGATGCCGATTCCCTGCAATTGCCGCTTGGCCTCGGCTCCCCCTGTCGTTGCGGCGAATCCGACGCCATCCCAGACCGCCCAGTTGATGCTGTGCGCAGCCTGACCGTCGGCGCGCCTCGCATGCGCGAGCGCATCGAGGAACGCGTTGGCGGCCGCGTAGCTGGCCTGTCCCGGCTGCGGCAGCAGGCTGGCCACCGACGAGAACAGCACGAAGATGTCGAGTCGCGGCAGCAGCCGATGCAGCTGCCACGCACCGACGGCCTTGCCTGCCATGACGGCGCGCAGCTGCGAAGGCTCCAGGTCGCCGATGAGCCGATCATCGATGGCACCGGCAGCGTGGAAGACGCCCCTGATCGCAGGCCAGCCTTCGGCGCGGAACGATTGCAGGAAGGCTTCGAGGCGGCCGGCATCCGCCAGGTCGACCGCCGCGTAGTGGACGCTGGCGCCGAGGCCCTCCAGCATCTGCACGCCGCGGACCAGCGCGTATCCAGGCGAACGCTCGTCCATGGCACCCCACAGCGCCCTCGCCGGCGGCTGCGTGCGGCCCAGGATGGCGAGGCGCCGGGCGCCACGCGAGATCATCCATTTCGCGACCTGCAGGCCGATGCCTCCCAACCCGCCGGTCACCAGGTAGGTGGCGTCGGTGCGGAAGCAGACCGGACTGGCCTCCCCTGCTCCGCCCGCCTCGTCGAGGCCCGGCGAATACCGCTGCCCCGCCCGGAAGGCCACGGCCGCGGCCCCGCCGGCGCCCACCTCCGCGACCACGCAGGCGGCCGAGTCGCCGGCCGACATCTGCGGATCCAGGTCGATGCATCCCCCCCACAGCGATGGATGCTCGACGGCGACAGCGGCACCCAGGCCCCAGAGCGGCGCCTGCGCCAGCGACAGCCGTTGCCCATCGCCCGCCCCGACGGCGCGCGCACCGCGGGTGACGAACCAGCAGCGGCGAGGCGCGGCATCGAAGCGATCGAGCAGTTGGATCAGGCGGACCGCTCGTTCGAGCGCGGCGATCGATGCGCTGGAAGGTTCAGCCGGGGGATCGGCCACGCCGGGCAGGTAGAGGACCTCGACAAGCTGCTGCCGGTCTTCGCGCAAGGCGGCGCCGAGCATCGACTCGCCTGCCGCGCACGCCACCTCGCCTGCGGGCACGACCGCGACCGGCATGCCTGCCCGTTGCAGCAGAGCCGCAACTTCCCGGCTCAGGACCTCATCCTCGGCGACGAGCAGCCAGCGGCGCTGCCGGGCCGGCGGCGCAGGCAGCCGATCCTCGGGCTTCCACGTTTGCCTGAACAGCCAGTGCCGAACGTCGCCGGTGACATGACCGCCCAGTTGCTCGAGCCGGAGACCGGCGAGCTTCAGGAGCGGGCCTCGCGAGCCGCGCAGTTCGACATCGATGACCAGCGCAGCATCCGACCCGCGAGGGCGCTCGCGGGCGATGACCTGGCGCGGCGAACCCATGTCCGGGCTGCACTCCACCTGGTCGATCATGCAGGGGATCCACAGGGCTCCCTCGGGCGCCAGGGATGCCGCAAGCTGGAAGCAGGCATCCAGCGCAGCGGGCGGGACGGCGAAGCGGTCGTGGCCGGGACCATTGCACGCGACCTGCGCGTCATTGGTACGACCTTCGGCGACGGCATGACCCGCGCCCCCGACCGGTTCGCTCGCGCATTGCGAGTCGCGATCGGTGAGGTCGGCGACGACGCAATCGCCGAGCCGCCGGACACGATCGATCGCCCGCAGCGCCTGCCCGAACACGACGCCGCGGCATTGCAGCCGCGCATAGAAGTCGCTCGCGGCGACACCCGCTTCGCTGCCTGTCGCCGGGTCAGCCGGATCATCGTGAAGCGACGGCAGCGGGGAGCCATCCGCGCCCATGTCCGCGCCCATGTCCGTCACGCCTGAAACGCCGGGTCGAGCGAGACGTGCCGACGCGTGGCGGATCCACCTGCCATCCACCTCGCTGAGCCAGGCAAAGGTCATGCTGCCGTCTGCCGGCAGCGCCTGCAGCCGAAGCCGGGAGGCGGCATCCCGCTCCAGGTGAACCGCGCGTTCGAAAGCCAGCGATTCGATCTGCACGCGTCCACCGCCACCGAGAGCCCGGGAAGCGGCGACGGCGAGCTCCACGTACACCGATGCGGCGAGCACCGGCGCGTTGTGCAGCCGATGCGCCGCCAGATGAGGAAGGCGCGCGAGATTGAGGTCCAGGTCCCAAAGGCTTCCAGGCAAGTCGCCGCCAACGGCCACCGCAGGACCGAATAGCGGATGCGCGCCTGCACCGCCGGCGGCGCCGTAATCCCGCAACCGGCGACCTTCGGCGCGATCGGCTGCGTCCAGCCAGTGCCTCTCCCTCTGCCAGGGATAGCTGGGCAGCGCGACGAAGCCGGCAGCAGGCTCCATCGCCGTTCGCCAGTCGACTGCCGATCCGCGGGTCCACAATCCGCCGATCCCTGCCAGCAGCATCTCCTGGTCGGACCGGTCGCGATGGCCGCTGGCAATGTTCAGGGTCTCCCGGCCCCGGCTGCCTGCCGTCTGCTGCACCGAAGGAAGCAGCACCGGATGGGGCCCCAGCTCGATGAAGGCGGTGAAGCCGTCGGTGAGCAGCGCGCCGATGGCATCCTCGAAGAGCACCGTCTGGCGAAGGTTTCGCGCCCAATAGCCGGCATCGAACGTGCCACCATCGACCTGGCGGCCCATCACCGTGGAATAGATCGGGATCGCCGCCTGCGCGGGACGCAGGTCGCGCAGCTCGCGCTCGAGCTGCTCGGCCAGCGGCTGCATCTGCGGGCTGTGGGATGCGACATCGACGTTGACGAGACGGCAGAAGACCTGTTCCTGCTCGAGCTCCCGCATCAACGCCTGGACCGACCGCGGATCCCCGGAGGCGACGCTCGACCGCGGGCTGTTGCTGACGGCGGCGGAGATCCGGTCCTCCGCTCCCGCCAATCGGCGGCGCAGCTCCTGCAGGGGCAGCTCCACCAGGGCCATCGCGCCTGCTCCCGCCACCGAACGCATCAGCGCGCTGCGCCGGCAGACGATGCGCATCGCCTGCGGGACGCTGAGCACGCCGGCGATGCAGGCGGCGCCGACTTCGCCCATGCTGTGCCCGACGATCGCATGCGGCCGGACGCCGCGGGATTCCCAGAGGGCGGCATAGGCGATCGCCATCGCAACCAGGACCGGCTGGATGACGTCGATGCGATCCAGCAGATAGCCGGGCGACGCCGGATCCAGGAACAGTTGCTCTTCGATGGACCAGGACACGAACTCGCGCGCCGCGTCATCGCAGCGCTGCAGCGCAAGCTTGAAGGCCGGCTCCTCTTGGGCGAGGCGCCGTCCCATGCCGACCCACTGCGCGCCCTGACCCGGTACGACGAAGGCGATTCGCGGCGCTTCGGCCGGCCGCGCCAGGCCGTGCAGCGCAGGCTCCTCACCGGCGGAGACCCGCTGGAGGACATCGATCATCTCCGCCCGCCCGGCCGCGACGAAAGCTGCGCGGGATTCGAGGGCCGTGCGGCGGGTGGCGGCGTTCCAGCAGACCGCGGGCAGGGACGGGGCGTCGCTCTCGAGCAGCAGCGCGGCGTAGCGGCCGGCGAGCGCGCGAAGTGCAGGCAGCGTGCGCGCCGACAACGGCAGGATGGCCGCCGTGGCTTCGCCTGCCGCCGGCGCTTGCCTCGGCGCCGCCCCTTTCTCCGGCGCCGGCGCCGCGCCAAGCACCACATGCGCGTTGGTACCGGCAATCCCGAACGCGCTCACGCCCGCGAAGCGCTCGCCGCCTGGCACCGGCCATTCCTGCAGCGTGCGCGGCACCTCCAGGGGCAACTCGGCCCAGGGCACCGCCGGATTCGGCACGCGGCAATGCAGGCTGGGCGGAATGGCGCCGTGATGCACGGCCAGCGCCGCCTTGATCAACCCGGCGACGCCGGCGGCGCCTTCGGTGTGGCCGATGTTGGTCTTCACCGAGCCCACGCGGCAGCGCTGCGCGTCGCTTCGATCGCGTGCAAGGACGGCACCGAGCGCACCGAGCTCGACCGGATCACCGGCGCGCGTACCGGTGCCGTGTGCCTCCACATAGCCGACGGCAGCGGGATCGACGCCGGCATCCGCATAGGCGGTGCGCAGCAGCGCCTCCTGCCCGGCCCGACTCGGCGTTCCCATCGAGCCGCTGCTGCGCCCATCGTTGTTGATCGCACTGCCGTGGATCAGCGCGTAGATCCGATCGCCGTCGGCGACCGCGCGATCCAGGGCCTTGAGGAGCACCAGCCCGGCACCCTCGCTCCTGACATAGCCGTCGCCGGATGCGTCCGCGAACTTGCAGCGGCCGTCCGGCGCCATCATCCGGCTCTGCGAATACGCGATGCTGATGTGAGGCTGCATGATCACGTTGACGCCGCCGGCGAAGGCAAGCTCGCACTCGCCGTTGCGGATGCTTTGCACGGCGAGATGCACCGCGGCCAGCGATGACGAGCAGGCGCTGTCGATGGACAGGCTGGGCCCGCGCAGGCCGAGCAGGTACGAGATGCGTCCGCAGCCGGCGTAGCGACCGCTGCCGGTGGTCATGAAGAAGTCGACGGCCTCGGGATCCGCGAACAGCCGGCCTTCGAAATCCTGCAACCACTGCCCGACGAAGACGCCGGTGCGGCTTTCCTCCAGGGCGGCGGCATCCTGCCCGGCATCCTCCAACGCTTCCCAGGCCAGCTCGAGCAACAGGCGATGCTGCGGATCCAGCCGTTCCGCCTCGCGCGGCGAGAGATTGAAGAAGCCGGCATCGAGATCACGCAGCCCTTCCAGATAGCCGCCCCATCGCGTCATGATCCGGCCGGGCGTCGCCGGCCGCTCGTCGAAGTAATAAGCGATCTCGATCCGGTCCGGCGGGATCTCGGCAATGGCATCCCTGCCCTCGCTCAGGTAACGCCAGTACGCCCGGGCGTCACCGATGCCGCCTGGAAACCGGCAGCCGATCCCCACGATCGCGACGGGTCGATGCCCGCCGCGCGCGCCCGCGGCCGTCACTGGATGCGCTCCGGAATTCTTGCGCGCAGCGGCAGCGACAGCGTGCTGGCGATCTCCGCGATCACCGCATCGCGACAGGCGTCGAGATAGAAGTGCCCGCCCGGGAACAGGCGCACGCGCAGGTCGCGCGAGGTCTGCCGCCGCCATTCCTCCAGATCCGACCGCGGTGTCAGCGGATCATCGCTGCCGCCAAGGGCAAGAATGGGGCAAGCCAGTGGCTCGCGGCTGCGCGGCACATGCGTCTCGAGCGCCGCGATGTCCGCCCTGAGCGCCGGCAGCAGCAGCGACAGTACGTCCGGCTCCGCCGCCACCTCCGCAGGAATGGCCGAATAGCGACGCTGGATCTCGGCGAGGAACGATTCATCGGACAGGTGCCGCAGCGGCGGGTTCGGATCCGGCATGCCTGGTGGCCGGCGGCCGGAAACGAACAACTGCACCGGCGCCGGCAAACCGCGAGCGGCGAGCGAGCGGCACAGCTCGGTGGCGACGATGGCGCCCATGCTGTGGCCGAAGAACGCGAACGGCATGCCGAGGTGCGGCGCCAGCTCCTGCGTGAGCCGCTCGACGAGGAGTTGCATGTCCGCGATGGGTGGCTCGTCGAGCCGGTTGGCGCGTCCCGGCAACTGGACGGCGCAGACATCCAACGCGCCGCCGAACAGACGGGACCATGCGCGATAGGAGGCTGCACCCCCGCCCGCATGCGGAAAGCAGAACAGGCGCATTCCGGCACGATCATCACCCGACGCCCACCGCATCAACCATCGGCTCATTCGCATTCCCGCTCGCTCACTGCGAAGCAAACGCAAGGTCGAAGAAATGCGAACTGCGCTTCGACTGTCGCGCGTTAATCTGGATCGAGTTTGCAGAACAGGCGTGCGACGGGCAATCGAAACTCTGTTAACTCAGGATTCATCGATCAAACGAAGCGCATGATCACCTGATCGACGGACAGGCTATCGCCCTTGCCTGCTTCGACGATGCCGATGACGCAATCCTCGCGCGCTAGCAGCACGTTCTCCATCTTCATGGCCTCGACCACGGCGAGCCTCTCGCCGGCGCGCACGGCTTGACCGGCAGTGACGGCGAGCTCCACCAGCCGACCGGGCATCGGCGACAGCAACGCCTTGTCCTGGGCATCGGGCGCGCGCATGGGCATCAACCGCTGCAACTCCGCAACGCGGGGCGTCAGCACGCGCGCCGACAATCGCGAACCGTTTCTCGCCAATTCATAGACGAGCCCTACGCGTTCGACGAGCGCGCGAAACGGCGCACCGGATATCTCGCCGCGAATGGCGATGTCGCGCAGCGGGCTGTGCAGCGTGATCGGATAATCGCAGCCGCCGATCGAGACCACGATCTCGTCGCCGCGCGGCTGCACCAACGCCGTCGCCTGCCGCGGCGAATCCCTGGCATCGCCGATGATCACCACCAGCTCCGCGCTCGGCCTTGCATTGCTGCCCGGCATCTGCCCCGACATGCTCGACGCGCGCTGCAGCGACCGGTAATCGACTGCAACGGCAAGCGCCATCAGGAAGCCTTCCTCGGCTGCATCGGAGGTCGGCTCGAAACGGCTGCCGTAGGTGTCGGCGACGAACGACGTATCGACGCGGCCGGCTTGAAAACGCGGGTTCGCGAAGATCGCCGCCTGGAACGACTGGTTGCTCGAGATGCCGCGGACCACCAGGCTGTCGAGCGCCTCACGCATCAGGCTCACGCAGCCGCTTCGCTCCGGCGCGTGGGTGATGAGCTTGCAGATCAGCGAATCGTAGTAGGTGGAGATCACGTCGCCTTCGCGCACGCCCCCGTCGCAGCGCAGGCCGCCTTGCTCGGGGACCGGGCGCGACGCCTCCATGGTCGTCGGTGGCGGCTGGAAGCGCACCAGGCGGCCCGCCGACGGCAGGAAGCCACGCGCGGGATCGTCGGCGTTGATGCGGCACTCGATGGCGCTGCCGCGCAGCTGGACGTCGCCCTGGGTGAACGACAGGCGCTCGCCGGCAGCGATGCGGATCATCTGCTCGACCAGGTCGATGCCGGTCACACACTCGGTAACCCCGTGCTCGACTTGCAGCCGGGTGTTCATCTCGATGAAATGGAAGCGGCCCTCCGCATCGACCAGGAACTCGACGGTGCCGGCCGATTGATAGCCGGCATGCCGCGCCAGCGCCACCGCCTGCTCGCACATCCGCAGGCGGGTCGCGGCGTCGATGGACGGACTGGGTGCCTCCTCGATCAGCTTCTGGTGCCGGCGCTGGATGGAGCACTCCCGCTCCCACAGGTGCAGGCAGTTACCGTGGCCGTCCGCCAGCACCTGCACCTCCAGGTGACGGGCGCGCGGCACCAGCCGCTCGAGGAACACCCGGTCGTCGCCGAAGCTGCCCAGCGCCTCGCTGCGGCAGGCGGCGATGGACTCCAGCAGCCGGCTCTCGTCGGCGACCACCCGCAGGCCGCGTCCGCCGCCGCCGGCGCTGGCCTTGACCATGAGCGGATAGCCGACCTCCCTGGCGACCGCGAGCGCCTGCGCCGGCGAGTCGATCGCGCCGTTCCAGCCGGGAATGACGTCGATGCCGGCTTCGATCGCCAGCAGCTTGGCCGCGATCTTGTCGCCCATGGCAGCGATGCTCTGATGCCGCGGCCCGATGAAGGTGATGCCCGCCAGCTCGACCCGCCGCGCGAACTCCGCGCTCTCGCTGAGAAAGCCGTAGCCCGGATGCACGGCCTGCGCGCCGCTCTGGCGACAAGCCTCCAGCACCCGCGCCATGTCGAGGTAGGACGACCGGGCAGGTGCGGCGCCGATGCAGATCGCGTCGTCGGCCATGGCGACGTGGACCGCGCCCTCGTCCGCTTCCGAGTAGACCGCCACCGCCTCGATGCCCAGGCGCTGCGCCGTCTTGATGATGCGGCAGGCGATCTCGCCCCGGTTGGCGACCAGGATCCGGTCGAACAGTGGCGCGTCCGTGATGCGGGCTGCCTGCGCGCCGCCGATGGCTTCCTGTAGCCCAGCAGGGACTGGTTCGCGCTTCATAGCGGTATGTTCCCGTGCTTGCGCCACGGGTTGGCGAGCTTCTTGCCGCGCAGCATGGCAAGCGCCCGGCAGAGCCGGCGGCGGGTTTCCTGCGGCTGGATGACGTCGTCGAGGTAGCCGCGGGCGCTGGCATCGAAGACGTTGGCGAACCGCGCCCGGTACTCCGCCTCGCGGGCCGCCAGTCGCGACGGATCGCCCTTCTCGCCGCGGAAGATGATCTCGACGGCGCCCTTGGCGCCCATGACCGCGATTTCGGCGCCCGGCCAGGCGAGGTTCACGTCGCCGCGCAGGTGCTTCGACGCCATCACGTCGTAGGCGCCGCCGTAGGCCTTGCGGGTGATGACCGTGATCTTCGGCACTGTGCATTCGGCATAGGCGTAAAGCAGCTTGGCGCCATGCTTGATGATGCCGCCGTATTCCTGGGCCACGCCCGGCAGGAAGCCGGGAACATCGACGAAGGTCAGGATCGGGATCTCGAAGGCGTCGCAGAAGCGCACGAAGCGTGCCGCCTTGATGCTGCTGCGGATGTCGAGGCAGCCCGCCAGGACCATCGGCTGGTTGGCTACCACCCCGACCGTGCGACCGGCCATGCGGGCGAAGCCGATGATGATGTTGCCGGCGTAGTCCGGCTGCAGCTCGAAGAAGTCGTGGTCGTCGACGACCTTGACCACCAGCTCCTTCATGTCGTAGGGAAGGTTCACGTTGCCCGGGACGAGCGTGTCGAGCGACGGCTCGAGCCGACCCGGCGGATCGTCGCAGGCCTGTTGCGGCGGCCCCTCGCGGTTGCTCGACGGCAGGTAGTCGAAGAACCGGCGCAGCATCAGCAGCGCATCGACGTCGTTGTCGAAGGCGCCGTCGGCGACGCCGCTGCGGGTGGTGTGCGTCTGCGCGCCGCCGAGCTCCTCGGCGGACACTTCCTCGTGCGTGACGGTGCGGACGACATCCGGCCCGGTGACGAACATGTAGGCGCTGTTGCGCACCATGAAGACGAAGTCCGTCATCGCCGGGCTGTAGACCGCGCCGCCGGCGCACGGCCCCATGATCACGCTGATCTGCGGCACGACGCCGGAGGCCAGCACGTTGCGCTGGAACACCTCGGCATAGCCGCCGAGCGACACCACGCCCTCCTGGATCCGCGCGCCGCCGGAATCGTTGAGGCCGATGATCGGGGCACCGACCTTGACCGCCTGGTCCATCACCTTGCAGATCTTCTCGGCATGCGCCTCGCTCAATGCGCCGCCGAAGACGGTGAAGTCCTGGCTGAACACGAACACCAGGCGGCCGTCGATCGTGCCGTAGCCGGTGACCACCCCGTCGCCCGGCACCTTGCTGTCGTGCATGCCGAAGTCGCTGCAGCGATGCTCGACCAGCATGTCCCACTCCTCGAACGAATCCTTGTCGAGCAGGACTTCCAGTCGCTCCCGGGCGGTGAGCTTGCCCTTCGCATGCTGCAGGTCGATTCGCGACTGGCCGCCTCCCAGGCGAGCCTTCTCCCGCTTGGCCTGCAGTTGCACGGCAATACTGTCGATCGTCATGGCAGCTTCCCGCAAAGTCCGAGGACAACCAGTTCGCGACGACATTCCGCCGCTGCAGCGGCGCCTGCGGTTGCCGGCGGCGCCGCTTGCGTGCCTTGTGTCGCTTGCGCCGATGGTGCCTCGTGCCCCGGTTGCGCAACCTGGCCTGGTGCCGCCATCTGCACGGAGGGCGCCACCTTGACCGGTGGCGGGGCAACCTTGACGGGTGGCGCGACCTGGGCCGGCTGGACGGCGACCGACGGCGCGCCGGGCAACGCCTGCCGTGCCGGCTGCGGTGGTGCGACGACCTGGGGCGGCGCAGTGGCGGGGCGTGTCGCGACGACGGGTGGCGCGACGACGGGCGGTGAGGCAACGACGGGCGGTGAGGCAACGGCGGGAGGTGCCGCGACGACGTGTGGTGAGGCGACGACCGGAGGCGGCGCGACGACCGACTCTCTTGCCGCCGGGGGCTTGGCGGTAGCCGCTGCAACCGCTGTCGCGGGCGGCGCGTTGGCGTCCTCGTCCACCCGACCCACCGACACCGGCTCAGCCGGTCCCGCCTCCGCTGTCTGCGGCGCAGCTGGCGTCTTCGAGACAGCGATCGGCTTGGACACATCGATCGTCTTGGGTAGATCGACTGTCTTCGGCACATCGACTGTCTTAGGCACATCGACCGCCTTAGGCACATCGACAGGCTTCGGCACATCGACAGGCTTCGGCGCATCGACAGGCTTCGGCACATCGACGGGCTTCGCTGATTCGAGAGGCTTCGCTGCGTCGGGCGGCTTCGGCAGCGCCGAAGCTGTCGCCACATCGAGCGCTGTCGGAGTGTCTGCAGTCCTGGAGCCCGCAGCCCTCGGCCCGTCGATCGGATTCGAGCGATCCATCGATCCAACCACTTCGGTCCCTCTAACCGGCTCCGTGGACTTGGCCGGCACCGCGACCGTGGCCGGTTCTGCCGCCTTCGCCGACTCCACGACCTTCGCCGGCTCCACGACCTTCGCCGGCTCAACGACCTTCACCGGCTCCACCACCTTTACAGGCTCCACCACCTTCACAGGCTCCACCACCTTCACCGGCTCCACCACCTTCGCCGGCTCCGCTGCTTTGGCCGGCTCGTTCACCCCCGTCCTTGCACGCGGCGGTACTGCATCGCCGGCAAGGCCCGTCACCTCCCGGACCGGCATTGGATTCGGCAATTCGACGATCGGCCTCGGCGTGGCGCTATCGGCGATCGCTTCGGAGGGCCGCGAGGAGCTCGCCTCGTTGTCCTCGCCGCCGATGACCGACTCGACGCCCGCGACGAACACCATCTCCAGCAGGCGCTCCCCGTTGATGACCAGCGTGAGGGCGAGGCCGACCGCCAGGCCGGCGGCCACCGCCACCGCGTAGTGCATCGCCATCGCCCGGCGCGACGTCGCGAGCCGGGCCTTCTTGTCTTCGTCCCGGTCGGCCTGCGGCTTGTCCTCCTGCCACGCGCTTCGCTTTGCCGGATCGTCGGGCGCCAGCATCGGCGCGTCCGGATGCACGCCGTCGCTGCGGTCGTATGCATAGAGCGGCTGGTCGGCCGCCGCTGGCGCATCCGTCGGGATGGCCGGGCCAGACGAGGCAGCCTGGGCGGCCTGGCCGGCCGGCGCAGTCGCGGCAGTGGCGACAGTCGCGGCAGTCGGGGCAGTTGCGGCAGCCGGTGCAACCGGTACGGCTGGCACCACCGGCACGGGCGCGGCGTTCGGCGCGGCTGGTAGCGCCCCCTTGCCAGGCGAGCTTCGATCCGCCCCGGCTTCAGGCGACTCGATCGCCCCGAGCGGCTCCAATTCCGCACCAGCAGCCACCACGCTCGCCACCGCCGGCACCTTGCAGCGGCCGAGGTATTCCAGCAGGCCGTCATGCCGCCAGCGGCCGAGCTCGCCGGTGCGGAACAGCTTGCGGCCGGTCTTCGCGCCGAGCGCATCGGGCACGAAGCGATGTGCCGACAGCTGACGCTCGCCGAGATAGCCGCTGGCGACGCATTCGCCGCCGACATGCAACTCGCCGATCACGCCGATGGGACATGGCTGACCATGCTCGTCGCACACCCAGACGGCGGATGCGCCCTGGGGCTTGCCGATGATGCGCCTCGCGCTCGCCCCGCCGCCGCCGTGGCTACTGCCGCCGATGTCGCCTTCGCCAAGCGATGCCAGTTGCTCGGCATGGTCGATCTTCAGGGCGGCGGCCACGCCGGCCGTCTCGGCGGTGCCGTGGAGGCAGCAGACGTGCGCGCCGCGCGCCAGCAGCGCGGCGACGAGCTGCGGCTCGGCTTCGGTTGCCGGCAGCATCGCCTTGAAGCCGGGCCGGCCCTGCCAGCCGCCATCGACCAGCGCCAGCCAGACGCCAGCCGGGGCCGCCATGGCGGTGACCTCTCCTTCATCGAGCAAGGTGCGCAGCGCCTGGGGCGAAGGCCTCGGCTCGGCGAAGCGGACCTGTGCGCCGGACGCCAGCGCCGCCAGGACATCCAGTCCGAAGCCGGCGTGGTCCAACGAATCGGCCGCCAGGAGCGTGTCGTGCTCGCCGAGGTCCAGGATGGCGCCGAGACAGCCGGTGGCGGAGGCCACGGCACGACGCGGCAGCACCACCAGGTGCGCGGCGCCGTCGACTTCATGGCGCACGACGAACAGCGGCTCTTCCCCGAAGGCGGCGGACGCCGCCGGCGCCAGTGCGGCATCCGACTGCCGGTCGATGTCGCCTGCCTCATCCGCCAGCAGGACCAGCGGCACCGGCGGCCGGTCGCCAGCCAGCGTGGTTGCCACGACGAGAACCGCGGCGCCAGCTTGCAGCAGCCCCCGCAGCGTCGGATCCGGCCAGCGAGGATCCAGCGGCAGGCACGCCGCGCCGGTCTTCATCACGGCGAGCTGGGTGACGACCTGGTCGACGCCCACGTTCATGAGCACGCCCACGCGCATGCCGGGCGCCGCGCCGCGTGCGAGGAGGTGACGGGCGAGCCGGTTCGACCGTGACTCGAGCTCGCCCCAGGTGATCGATGCAGCCCCGTGACGCAGGGCCACCCGATCGGGCGACTGGCCCGCTGCCGACGCGACGCGCTCCTGCACCGATTGCGTCGGGCCCGGGCGCGTGGCCGCATTCCAGCCGGTCATCACCTGCAACTGTTCATCCGGCAACAACTCGAGCAAGGCAAGCGGCGAATCGCTTTCCCCAGCGAGGCTGCGCAGCAGCGTGCGATAGCAGGCGATCCAGCCGCGGATGGTCGCGGCGTCGAACTGCCGATGGTCGTAGCGCCACTCTCCCGCAACGCCCTGCGCGTCGTAGGCCAGCGCCAGTTCGAGACCTGCATTCCCATGAGCCGCTGCGACCGGCACGGTCTCCACTGCCAGGCCATCGAACTCGATCGTCTCCCGCGTCAACCGCACGCCGCAGCGGAAGCCGACGGCAGGCCCGGCGGACGCGAGCTCATCGGCGGGGCACTCGACCGGATCCGCCGGCGCGCAGGAAACGGCTAGGCTGCGGGCGAGCGTCTGCATGTCCTTCACCAGCCGCTCACCGGACATGCGGGTGTCGATGGCAATGGAGGCCGGCACCGCCTCCCCGTGCATGGCGCGCAGCATCGGCAGCACGGCCACGGCCAGGTCGGCGCGATCCGCGACGACGCGAATGCTCGGCCTGCCGGTCATTCGCGCCAGCAGCAACGCATAGGCAGCGAGGTAGACGGTCAGCTCGCCGGCCTGCAGCCGCGCGGCAAGCCGCGCCACCGAGGCGGCGAGAACCTCGGGGATGCTGAACGGCAGGACGTCGTTGCGCTCAGGACGTTCGCCGCGCTCCTGCCGTTGCATTCCCGGCGCGGAGTCCGGCACCCTCACCGGCAGCGGCGCGGGCGGTCGCTGGTTGCGCATCCGCGCCGAATAGCACCGTCCCAGGTCCCTCAGCAGCACGCCCAGGGTGGCGGGATCGCAGGTGGACTCGGCCGCCACCACGCACAGCAGATGCCGTTCGGGTGCCAGCCGTACCAGGCTCGCCCGCGCCAGCGGCTGGTTGCGGTCGTTGAATGCCACATCGCAACGCAGGTGCTCGCGGCCGAGCGAGAGGATCGGCGCCTGCGCGTCGGCCGCAGCGGAAAGGTCGGTGAACCTGACCGGCAGCCTCGGGGCGCTGCTCTCCTCCGCCGTCACCACCGCCAGCGTGCGGCGGCGCAGCTGCGGATAGCGCAGCGGCAATTCCTCCAGCGCGGAAGTGAGCCTGGATACATCCAGCGCACCGCGCAGGACCAGGGCGAGCGCCTGGTTGTCCGGGGCGGCTGCGGCTGTGGCCTGGCTGGCGGCCTCGGCGCGCGGCCGCTGCCAGACCTTGCGGGCATGAGCCGCGTCGCCGTGGGTACGTCCGGGAACGCGCGCGCTTCCTGGCTTGCTCATGGTGCCCTCGCAAGTTGCAGCAGATGGTCGGCGAGGCGGATGCTCAACGCGACGATGGTGAGCGTCGGGCTCGCATGACCCGAGGTCGGAAAGACGGACGCGCTGGCCACGAAGAGGTTGGCCGTGCCGTGGACCCGGCAGTCCGGGTCGACGACGCCTTCCCGTGGCGACCGGCTCATCCGGGTGACGCCGATGTGATGGCCGCCGATGGGCATGAACTTGCGGACCTCGTCGTCCAGCCTGGCGTCGTCGAACTGGTAGTCGCCGGCGCCGGAGGCTTTGAACGCGTCGCGCAGCAAGCGGCAGCTGGTGGCGATGGATTGGAAGTCCACTGTGGACGGGTGCCACTTCACGCCGACCTGGCGGGTACCGAAGCGATCCCGCGCGTATGTCAGGTACAGGTGGTTGTCGGGATTGGGACTGTCTTCCGCATTGATGTCCAGCGGATAGATTCCCCGCCGGCTCTCCAGCACCACGTACGGGATGCGCCGGTAGAGCAGGTGGCGCTTCCAGAGCCAGCCGGCGGAGAAGCCGGCCAGCGCCGGCGCCCCCATCAGGATGTTGCGCGCGTGCAGGCTCCAGAACATGGCGCCCTTCGGCATGGTGGCCGGGTCGCTCACGATGGCGAGCTTGGCACGGTACTCCGGCAGCAGCATCCGCTTGGCAAAGTACATTGCCGACAGGATCGAGTTGTGATGACGCGGATCGGCCACCAGCTCGTGATGCAGGCGCGCCACGAAGTTGAGCGTCTTGCGCCGGCGTTGCGCCGACGGGTGGATGGTGATCCGGCGACGGCGGTAGACGCCCTCCTCCGATCGCTCGAAGCCCCAGGAGATGCGACGGTCCGGGCGGTCCAGCACCAGCCGGCCGACGGTGCCTTCGATGTGGTTCATCAGGCAGCGCCCGAGCATGCCGCCCGCATCGCCGAGCGCGTGGCCCGCCGGCGCGGGCGAGTTGGCGAGCAACCGGAAGACTTCGATGCTGCCGCAGGCGAGCACGAACTTGCCGGCCTTCACCCGCAGGCGCGCGTCGGCCAAGGTGGCACAGGCGGCCTCCACGATGCGCCCGCTCCCATCGCTGACCAGCTGCGTGCAGGTGGTGTTGACCAGCACCACCATCGAGCGCGCCGCGCGCAGGGCGGGACCGTACTTCCGGCCGAAGTTGGTAGGTGCGCTGAACTTCTCGTACGAGCAGGTCAGCACCTCGTCGCTGGAGAAGCCATCCAGGAAAGGCAGCTTTCCATCCGCGTCATCGCTGTCGCCGGGTGTGGCGGCGTCGATCTCGCAATACCGGGATGCCCGCGGGTAGTAGCCGGCGACCTCGTCGTAGGAGACCGGCCAGCCGCTCAGCGGAACATGCTCGCGGACCTCGAAATCGATCGGATCGAGCGGCACGCAGCGCCCGCCCCAGATCGCCGATGCCCCGCCGAGCATGCGACGGCGAAAGAGCGACAACGGGGCGAAGCTGCCGGTGACTTCGGCGCCCTGGTTCAGCGCTTCGGCTGCCGACCGCCTGCGCGTGCCGCCCGACTCCACCAGGATCACCTTCATGCCCGAGGCGATCAGCTCGTGGGCGAGCGTGATGCCGGCCGGGCCACCGCCGACGATGCAGACGTCGCCGACGAACACCTCTCCCGAGGCGCAACTGCGGCCGTCGACGATCACAGCGGACACCGCGGGGCCGCGACGATCTCGCGGTTCCATGTGCTGCTGCCGGTGCGCTTCATCGCGCCCCCTTTCCGAGGAGGACCACCTGCACCGTCTCCAGCAGGATCATCAGGTCCAGGAACAGGGAATGGTTCTTGACGTAATAGAGGTCGTACTCGAGCTTGGCCTTCGAATCTTCCACCGACGCACCGTACTGCATGCGCACCTGCGCCCAGCCGGTGATGCCGGGGCGGACGTTGTGGCGCAGCTCGTAGAAGGGAATCTTCTCGCACAGCTGGGCGACGAAGTAGGGCCGCTCCGGCCGCGGCCCGACGAAGCTCATGTCGCCCTTGAGCACGTTGAGCAGCTGCGGCAGCTCGTCGATGCGCAGGCGCCGGATGATCCGTCCGACGCGGGTGATACGGTCGTCGCTGGTGCTCGCCCACCGGGGGGTGCCGTCCTTCTCGGCATCCAGGCGCATGGAGCGGAACTTGAGCATCATGAACGGCGCGCCGCCGTCGCGCACCCGCTCCTGGCGGAACAGCACCGCGCCGCGGGATTCGAAGCGAATGGCCAGGGCCGCCAGCAGCATGACCGGCGAGGCGGCGATGACCAGCGTCATGGCCGCCGCGACGTCGAAGGCGCGTTTCACCGCGGCCCGCAGGCGGCTCTGGTCGAAACCCGAGCCATAGATCAGCCAGCTGGTGCGCAAATGCTCGAGCTTGATCAGGCCCTGCTCGCGCTCGTGGAACGTCTGCAGGTCCAGCACCCGCACCCCCATCAGGCGACAGGCGAGCAACTGCGCGAGCGGCTCCTGTCCGCCGCGGCGCTCGTCCAGCGCGACGACGATCTCGGAGATGCGCCGCTCCCGGACAACGGCGGGAAGATCCAGCGCCGCGGCTTCACCATCGCTCGAAGCCGCGCAGCCGACGTGCACCTCGCCCTTCAGCCGCGCCCCGCGGCCATTGGCGGCCTGGCGCAGCAGCCGCGCCACTTCCTCGCAGGACCGCGCCGAGCCCACCACCAGCACCCGGGCGCTGGGAAGATGCAGGTTGCGGGCCCGATGCGCCGAGTAGCGTATGACGACCACGCCGAACAAGGCGAAGACACTGGCCACGGCGAAAGCGCCCCGCTCGATGCCCACTTCGGGAAACAGCACGAAGGTGGCAGCCGCCAGGACCAGCGTGACCAGGTAGGCGGAGAAGACGCGCCGCACCGTCAGTCGGAACGGGCCGGTCTGCCGGTCGTAGAGGCCGAAGGCGGTCATCGTCAGCAGCATCAGGACGGCAAAGACGACGCCGAAGACGCCCGGAGGAACGGCAGCCGCACCCGGTGCCAGTGCATGCTGGCCAACGGTGCCCAGCTCGAAACCGACCACCACCGACTGGGCGAGCACCAACGCCTCCAGCACCGGAAGCATTGTGAAGCGCACCCTGAAATAGTGACGCAAAGCGTGCATGAGCACCTCGCAGCAGCCACCGCGATCGGAACTTCACAGGGATCGGACGAACGGCATCGCCTTGCTTCCGCAGCCGGCATGCAAGGCCCGGCCAGGAGCGGGATGGGCGCGTAACCTGCGCCAGGCGCGCCAGGGTTTCGGTCAGGAGCTGTTCATCGCGGCACGTCGACCACCTGGTCCTGTCCCGACCTGCCCCACGGCTGCATCGCTGCGGCGGAGATCCAGTAAGTCAGCATGACGGCCACCAGGACATGGATGGACCAGGCCGAGGCCGGGGGCAGATGCTCGAAGACGATGCCGGCGCTTCCCGCCAGGACGGTGCAGAGGAGGATCGCCGAGGGCGATGGCGCGGCGTTCATCCGCCGGGCATACGGCCGGCCACCCAGGCCGGCACGGATGCGGTGCAACGCCACCAGCGCGCACCGCCGCAGCAACTCGAAGATGGGGATGCCCAGGATCCACAGCAGCGCGACCACATGCGGCCCATCCTCGGTACGCAGCGACATGGCGCCCCAGGCAACCACCAGGCCGAGCGACAGGCGGGTGCCGCTGCCGGCGGAGATGACGCCGGCAGGACGCCACGGCGTGCGGCACAGGTAGATCAGCGCCGCCGCCAGCGCGCCGATGATCGGCAACGCCACCTGGAACAGGCTGTCCTCGCCCGCCTGCACCGCCGACGTCGGCATGGCCACGAGGCTGAGCACCAGCAGCAGCACCAGCTGCACCAGCACGATGGCCAGCGGCAAGCCCCGGCTGGTGGGCGCGGAGCGGCCGAGGACGCCGATGGCCAGCGGCGTCAGGAAGGCTGCCGCGACCAGGGCGATGTCGCCCAGGTAGTTCGGTTGCAGGGCCTCCGCTTCCGGCAGCAGGACCAGCAGCGTCACCAGCATGGATGCGGCGAAGGCGCGCGGATAGTAGCCGTCCAGGTAGGTGCGGGCGACGTAGCGGCGGTGCAGCCAGGTGGCGGCGACGATGGCGGCGATGCCGGCCAGCAGCGGCGCGATAGGGCCCGCGGCTGCCGGCTGCAGGTAGAAGAAGGACAGGAACGCGCCCGCCAGGATGCCCGCCCCTGCCACCCGCGGGGTGACCGTGGCCGATTCCTCGAGCGGGGCGTCCTTGCTCAGCCGCGCCGCCAGCGCGCCGCACAGCGGGATGGCGCCGGCGGTGGCAAAGAAGGCGATCAACAGTGACGCGTATGAAAGCATTGGTCGCCTGCTTGCTGGCGCATGGACGCACTTTGTCGAAACCCAGTATGCATTGGGGGTTTCGCCGCCAAGGTTGCAGCCCGTCAAATCGATCGCGTGCCACTGCAAGGTCTTGTGACCTTGACCATCGACCTCAAGGCCCGCAACAGCGCGTGACAATGACGAGCGATCGCGCAAGCAATCAAGGAAAAAGAAGGCAACGTTCGTCACTGCGACCTGACGCGCGCGTGGTGGAGTGCGACCATCTTGCTGCTGCACCATCCCGGATGTTCCATGGACGCCTCGCCCCTCCTCAAAGGCACCAGGGCCCGCTGGCTGGTGACCGGCGCCGCCGGCTTCATCGGCTCCCATCTCCTCGAAACACTGGCGTTGGCGGGCCAGGTGGTGCACGGCGTCGACAACTTCGTGACCGGCAAGCGCGAGAACATCGAGGCGGTCTCCGGCGCGCTGGCACGGCGCGGCATCGACCTGAACTTCGTCGAAGGCAACATCTGCGATCCCGCCATCGCCGGCCGGCTGCTCCGCGGCGTCGACTACGTGCTCCACCAGGCCGCCATCGGCTCCATGCAGCGCTCCATCGAGGATCCGCTCGGCAGCTTCGTCGCCAACGTCGACGGATTCGTCCGCATCCTCGAGGCGGCGCGGCTCGAGAAGGTCAAGTGCTTCGTCTATGCATCATCCAGCTCGGTCTACGGCGGCGTGGCGGCACTGCCGAGGCGCGAAGGCAGGATCGGCAAACCGCAGTCGCCGGCCGCGGCCACCAAGGCTGCCGACGAGCTGCTCGCGGCGGTCTACTCGCGCTGCTACGGCATGCGCACCGTCGGCCTGCGCTACTTCAACGTCTTCGGGCCGCGGCAGGATCCGGACGGCCCGCAGGCGGCGGTGATTCCGCGCTGGATCGCCGCCATGCTGCGCGGCGAACGGGTCTACATCAACGGCGACGGCCTGAGCAGCCGCGACTTCTGCTTCGTCGACAATGTGGTGCAGGCCAACATCAGGGCGGCGCTGCATGCGCCCGGCGACGCCGACGGCACCCTGCTCAACATCGGCACCGGCCAGGAGATCACCCTGCTGGAGCTGTTCCGGCAGCTCAAGGAGCTGCTGCAGGAATACCGCTCGTTCGTCGCCGACGTCGAGCCCACCTTCCGCGACTTCCGGCCCGGCGACATCCACCATTCGCTGGCGAGCATCGAGAAGGCGCGGCGACTGATCGGCTACGTGCCCAGCCACCGCCTCGAGGAAGGCTTGCGGATCGCGCTCGGCTGGTACGTCGCCCACGATCAGCTGGCGGCGCCGAGGCAGGAGAGCGTGCGGCTGCCGCCGGCCGACCGCCGGCACGGCGGGCACGCCTGATTCCGCCGCGACAAGGTAAAACCTCACCAAATCCCGCAGACCGGCGACGGTCCACGACCGGCGGTTGCTTGCTTCCGGCCACTGGTCGCCCTGGCCCCGGTCAGCGCCTGTCCGCTTGGCTATGATCCGTCCCACACAAATATCGAATGGTTCCCGGCCAGGGCAATTCCAGGGAACTCCATGCATCACTCCAGAACCCGTTGGCTGTTGCTCGGGTTGATTTCCGCCGCAGCGTATCTTTCGGCCGCTTGCGGCTCCAGCAGCGGCGACGGCGGCGAAGCGCCGCTCGCCGTCGACATGACCGCGGTCAGTGCCAATGGCGCCGATCCGGCGCTTGGCACGAACCCGCCGGACGTCAAGGGCGCGACCAACAAGGTCGATCCCACGATCCGGCCCGGCGTCGAGGCGCCGCTCGACAGCCTGCTCGATCTGCCGCGCGAGCCGATCGACGGTGCGCAGCCCGTGCCCGAGATTCCCACCCGCAAGTTCGCCAGCGGCTTTGGCAGCGGCGTGACCTTGACCGCGCCGACCGGCTTTCGCAACGGCGACCGCCACCTGGTCGGCGGCGACTCGATCGGGGATGCCTTCCCGAGCGACCTCTGGTCGGCCGGCGGCGGCTGGCAGAGCTGGGTGCTGTCGTCGGTCGGCGAGGTGACGCCTGCGCCGGTGACGGACTTCCTGACGGCCTCGCTGAAGGAAGTCGCCGGCCGCAACGGCGGTTTCACCACCGCGTTGTCGCTGAACAGCGTGGTGCGCAGCGGCGGCGGCGGCAACCAGTTCATCGTGGTGCAGGACAAGGGCATGGCCCGCGAGCCGGTCATGTACCAGCGGATGTGGGTCAAGTTCGACGGCGCCACCGCGAGCCGCGCGGGGAGCACCGGCGCGGCCGCGTTCCAGCAGACCTTCTGGGAAGCCAGCGCGCCCGACTACCGCATCAAGCTGAGCCTGCGCCAGGACAATGCCGCCGGCCTCTATTGGCAGGCGACGGCCGACCGCCTCGACGGCAAGGCCAACGCCTGGCAGGCCGACCTGCGCACCGTGCCGGTCGTGCTGGCAGCGGCGGACGCCGCCTCCGGCTGGCATCGGATCGAGATCTGGATGGACCGGCCCAACGGCCGCTTCAAGGCCGCGATCGACGGGCAGGTGCTGGTCGACCATGCCGGCGGCCTGCCCGGCGACGCCGGCAGCCGCATCCAGCTGCTGCGCATGATGATGTTCCACAGCCCGAAGGCGCAGGTCGGCGAGATGCTGTTCGACGATCTGGAGGTGTGGGATTCGCCGCCACTGGATGCGTGGGTGGGGAAGTAGGACTTGCGGACCGGCAAAGTCTCATTTGAGATATGATGATGTCTCAGATGAACTCCCTGCGAGGGTCGGCATGGCAGTCAGTCAAGATAGCGCCAAAAGGGCCGCCGCGAAGCTCGTTCGAGGTCAGACCTACGACGTAGACGTATCGAATTTCGCGGACCTCGACGTCATTGATCAGATCGGCGTGATCAAGCAGGGGGTCGGGGTGGGCCTCCTGGAGAACCTCGCAAGGCAGATGGAGATCCCCAAGGATCGCCTGACTGCGTACCTCGGCATCCCTCGGTCGACTCTGGGTCGGAAGGCGAAGGCCCAATCACTGTTGTCCTCTGAACAGTCGGAGCGGGTGCTCGGCGTCGTGCGGCTCGTCGACCAAGTGAAAGACATGGTCGAGCAGTCCGGCGTCCGCGATTTCAACGCCGCGCAATGGATCAGCCAGTGGCTCGAAGAGCCAAACCCGGCACTGGATGGTAGAAAGCCGAGCGAATTCATGGACACCAACTTGGGTCAGCAGCTGGTCTCGAACCTGCTGGCCCGCATGCAAAGCGGCGCCTACTCGTAATGGCGGCGCGGCTGTGGCGCATCGCCCCGGAAGCCGCTGAGTACACCGCCGACGATGCCACGGGTGAAGGGGCCAGGCGCACAGGGGGACGTTGGAACAGGCCGGGGACGCCAATGCTGTACACCTCGACCAGTATCGCCCTGTCCATGTTGGAGACATTCGCGCACCTCAACAGCGGATCGCTGCCGCTGAACCGGTTCCTGGTGCGCGTGGAGGTTCCCGACGACATGTGGCACAGGGCCGAGCGATCGATTCTGGACGCGCCCCCCGTCGGCTGGAATTCGATCCCCGACTCGAAGACCAGCCACGATGCCGGCGAAGCGTGGGTGGCCGAGGCACGGTCGGCGCTGCTACTGGTGCCGTCGGTGATCGTCCCCGAGGAGGTGAACGTGCTGATCAACCCGTTGCATCCCGACGCTGCGGTAATCAGCGTGGTGAAGGTCCGGCCTTGCTATTACCAGTCGCTCCGGCGCTAGTCGCCCGGTCCGCCAGGAAATAGTTCACCCATACCCGCCCACCGGCTTCGCGCACAACGACCGTTCGTCGGACTAGGCAAAACGCCCACAGGTCTGTTACAGGCGGCGACCTTCGACGCCCTGCACAGTTGCGCCTCCGCGACAGGTGCCATGCGTCGCATAAGGAGAAGCCATGTTCAGAAGGACCATGATCGCGACCTTGCTCGGCATGACGGCAGGCGTCGCTGCCTGCGGCGGCGGTTCGCCGTCCGGTATCGAGACCAAGTCGGCGGTCGATGCGCCGCATGCCGCCGCACTGGCCGATGGGGTTGACAGCGGCGGAACCGGCTCGGGCAGCGACCTGGCAGCCGGGCCGGGCAACGCTGCAGGCCCCGGCGCCGACGCCACCGAACCACCCGGCGGCAACATCGTCGTGCAGCCCAAGATCGAAATCAAGGCGGATCCGAACGAGTCGCTGCTGATGTCCGGCACGCCGCGCAGGATCAGCACCAGGTTCTTCGGTATCTCGGCCTGGGACACGCCGTTCTATTCCGGCGCCATCGGCGCGCCCAAGGGCAGCTACGGCATCGCCCGCTATTGCGCCTACAACGCCAACGTGCCGAATGCGGCCACCGAGCTGACCCATCTCGCGTCGGGCGCCGCCAGCTACGACGACTTCAACTCGTGGGTCGACTATCACCGCGCCCGCGATGCCGACGTGATGGTGCAGGTCTACATCAACAGCTTCGGCTCGGCCACGACCCTGAGTCCGTCGCAATGGGACTTCGTGAAGACCAAGTACCAGCAGTTCCTGACCCGCGCCGCCGGCCGCGTCAAGTACGTGCTGCTGGCCAACGAGCCGCTGTTCTCCGGCACGCCCGGCGACAACCCGGGCGAGGCGACCTCACCGGGCTGGCCGTCGCGTTCGGCGTCGCTCTACGCCCAGTACGCGCGGGTCATCAAGCAGATCAGTGCCGCGCACGATCCGAGCATCAAGGTGATCGGCCCGGAGATCATGTCGCTCGATTCGTTCCGCGTCTCCTCGGCCATGGCGGCGATGGAAACCAGCGCGGCCGGTCCGGACGTCGGCTACGGCAGCGGTGCCGGCACGAAGATGAAGGACTGGATCGACATCTTCGGCTTCCACGGCTACCACTACACCGGCGGGACGTTCGCACCCACCGACGGCGGCTTCGGCCTGATCAACTCGTTGAAGGCCGAGCTCGCGAAGATCGGCTTCAGGGGCCCGATCTGGCAGACCGAATTCATGCGCACCGCCGGCGGCGACCTGTTCAATTCGCCGTGGACCACGATCGTGGAGCAGATCGCGCGCCGTCACGCGGCGGAAGTCGCCACCGGCGTCGAGCACAGCACCAACTTCGAATGGGGCAGTGCCGGTCCCAACTCGTACTTCAACGACAACAGCGCCCGAGGCGAGGCGGCGCGCAACTGGTGGGTCGCGTACACCAACTGGTGGAAGGGAGCGTCCATCGGCAGGATCGCCCAGCTCTCGAACGGCAAGCTCAAGGTCACTCGCGAAGACGGCAGGACCCTGCTGATCCCCGACAACCTCTTCGACGGCACCCTCGCGCCGAATCCTTGACGCGGCGGGGGGCGATCGCTGGCCGCTCTGCTAGGATCGCCCCCGATGAAAGCGATCCTAACCGCTGCCAGCGCCGCTCGCCGCCGGCTCAGGGCCTGGCGCCATCGCCTCGACTCGCGGTTCATCCTGCGGGCGCGGCGCGCCGCCCGGGGCCGCAAGTACCTGATCACCGGTGCGACCAGCGGCATCGGCGAAGCAGCCGCCGCCGAACTGCTTCGTTGCGGGGCTTCGGTGCTGATACACGGCCGCTCGCCGCAGCGGCTGGCGCAGTCCGTCGCGCGCCTGCAAGCACAAGCGCGGCACGGCGCGCGCATCTGGTCCTACTGCGCCGAACTGGCCGACCCGCGGCAGATCGAACACCTGCTGCAGCAGGTCCGGCAGGATCATTCCCATCTCGACGGGCTCATCAACAACGCCGCGATCGGCGTCATGGCGGAGCGCCGGGTCGATGCCCGCGGACTCGAATGGCTCTGGGCGGTCAACGTCGTCGCACCCTGGCACCTGGCGCACGGCCTGGCGGAAACCCTCGCCCGCGGCCACGCCCCGCGCATCCTCAACCTGGCCAGCAGTCTCACGCACGAGATCGGCGACGACCTCATGCTCGAACACAACTGGGATCCGATCCACGCGTATGGGCGCTCCAAGCAGGCGGTGATCGTCCTGACGGTCGCGCTCGCGGAGCAGTTGCAGGCGCAGGGCATCGTCGTCAATGCGCTCGATCCCGGCAGCATCGACACGGCGATGTTCGCCGGCTTCGAGCTCGATTTCCGCGGCATGCCGGTGCGGCAGGCGGGCGAGTTGCTCGGCCGCATGATCGCGGATCCGGTCCTGTCGGAAACGAGCGGCTCGCTGTTCCGGATCGGCCGGCCGATCGAGCTGCCGCCGCAAGCGCTCGACGTGCAATTTCGCACGCGCCTGACCGGGACCTTGCAGCGGCAGGCGGCGGCTGCCGCCTAGTTGGGCAATCGATCACGTTCGGCCTGTTCCACCGCTTCCGTCGATCGCGTGGCTCGTAGTACCTTGTACATTCTGTAACAGGGCACCTCAAGATGAAGACGGATGGCATCGCCATCGTCGGCATGTCCGGCCGTTTTCCGGGCGCACCCGACGTCGACGCCTATTGGCGAAACGTCGAGGAAGGCCGCGACAGCATCTCGCGCTTTTCCATCGACGAACTCGAGATCCAGTCGGTCAAGCGGCCTGGCTTCGACCGCACCGGCTATGTCGGTGCCCGTGGCGTGCTCGAGGACGTCGACCTGTTCGACGCGCGCTTCTTCGGCTACCTGCCACGCGACGCGGAGTTGATGGACCCGCAGCAGCGGATCTTCCTCGAGATCTGCTGGGAGGCGATCGAGCGCGCCGGCTACGACACCCAGCGCTATCCCGGTTCCATCGGCGTCTTCGCGGGCAGCTTCATGAACAGCTACCTGCTCGCCAACCTCTGCTCGGATCCGCGTTTTCTCGCCCAGCTGGTCGAGAACTTCCAGTCGGAGGCGTTGAAGGAGGAGCTGGGCAACGACAAGGACTACCTCGCGACGCACGTCGCCTTCAAGCTCGGCCTGCGGGGCCCGGCGATGACGCTGCAGACCGCCTGCTCGACGTCGCTGGTCGCCGTGGCGACCGCCTGCCAGAGCCTCGAGGCCGGGCAGTGCGACATGGCGCTCGCCGGCGGCGTCACCATCGTCCTGCCGCAGAAGCGCGGCTACCGCTTCACGCCCGGCAGCATCCTGTCGCCCGACGGCACCTGCCGCAGCTTCGATGCCGATGGCGCCGGCACCGTCTTCAGCAACGGCGCCGGCGTGGTGCTGCTCAAGCGGCTGGACGATGCGCAGGCCGACGGCGACACGATCCATGCGGTGATCCGCGGCCACGCCACCAACAACGACGGCAATCGCAAGGTCAACTTCACGGCGCCGAGCATCGCCGGCCAGAGCGAGGTGATTTCGCGGGCGCTGGCGAAGGCGGAGGTGGATCCGCGCACCATCGGCTACCTGGAGGCGCACGGCACGGCGACGCCGGTCGGCGATCCGATCGAGATATCGGCGCTGACCGCAGCCTACCGGGCGCACACGCAGGACAGCGGCTACTGCACCATCGGTTCGGTCAAGGCGAACATCGGCCACCTCGACGTGGCCGCCGGCGTCGCCGGGCTGATCAAGGCCACCCTCGCAGTGGAGAAGGCCGTCCTGCCGCCGTCCATCAACTATCGCCGCCCCAATCCGGCGATCGACTTCGAAGCCAGCCCGTTCCGCATCGGCACGGTGCGCGCGCCCTGGCCTGCGTCGGCCTGGCCGCGGCGCGCCGCCGTCAGCGCCTTCGGTGTCGGCGGCACCAACGCGCATGTCGTGCTGGAGCAGGCGCCGCCGCGCGCCGCGCAGCATCCCGCCGACGACGCCCCGGCCGCCCGGCATCAGCTGATCGTGCTGTCGGCACGCAGCGCCGCCGCGCTCGAGCGCTGCGCGCAACGGCTGGCCGACCATGCGGCGGCTCATCCGGACGTGGCGCTGGCCGATACGGCATTCACGCTGCAGGCCGGCCGCCGCGAATTCGACCATCGGCGCATCGTCGTCGCGGCGGACCATGCGACCCTCGCCGACCGGCTGCGCCGTCCCGCCCTGCCCGGCGACAGCGGCATGATGACCGCGCTGCGGCCGCAGATCGTCTTCATGTTCCCGGGCCAGGGCGCGCAGTACCCTGGCATGGGACGCGAGCTCTACCGCGACCAGCCGGTGTTCCGCCAGGTGGTCGATCGCTGCGCCGACGCGCTGGCGAACGATCGCGACAGCGGCATCGACCTGCGCGCCTTCATGCTGTTCGAGCCGGGCGGCGCGGATGCGACGCTCGACGAACGGATGGCGCGGGAGATGGCGCAGACGCAGGTGGCCCAGCCCGCCATCTTCACCTTCGAAATCGCGCTGGCCACGCTGCTGGTGAGCTGGGGGCTCAAGCCCGCCGCGCTGCTCGGCCACAGCGTCGGCGAGTTCGCCGCCGCGGCCTTGGCCGGCGTCTTCGAGCTGGAGGACGCGGTCCGGTTGGTCGCCGCGCGCGGCCGGCTGATGCAGGCACAGGAACCCGGCAAGATGATCGCGGTTCGCGCGCCGGCGGCAACGCTGCAGGCGCGCCTGCCTGCATCCCTGGCGATCGCCGCGGTCAACGCGCCGGGGATGACGGTGGTGAGCGGGCCGTCGCCGCAGGTCGAGGCCTTCGGCGCGCTGCTGAAGGACGAAGGCATGCACGTGTCGGAGTTGCGGACGTCGCACGCCTTCCATTCCGCCATGATGGAGCCGGCGGTCGCGCCACTGCAGGCGCGGGTCGCGGGGATTGCGCGCCGCGAGTCGTCGATCCCGATCGTCTCCACCGCGCTCGGCACCCCTGCCACCCCGCAGACCTTCGCCGATCCCGGCTACTGGGGCAGCCAGATCCTGAAGCCGGTGCTGTTCGCCGATGCGCTGGCTGCCGCAGCCGGCGCCGGCCGACGCATCTTCCTGGAAGTCGGCCCGCGCCGTACGCTGACTACCTTCGCCGGCGAGACCTTGGCCGCAAAGGACTTTCTTGCGGTGGTGCCCGCCCAGGGCCAGACCATGGCGCAGCAATCCGAGTCGGAGCATCTGCTGGCCGCGGTCGGCAAGCTGTGGGTGGCCGGCGCCAGGCCGGATTGGACCGCGATGCACGCGGGCAGGCCGAAGCGGGTGCCGTTGCCGACCTATCCGTTCGAGCGCAAGCGCTTCTGGGTCGAGCCCGCCGCGACCGCACCCGCTACGACTACACCTGCCGAAAGCTTCGCATCGACGGATCCCGACGACATCGGCGCGCTGATCCATCGGCAACTGACGCTGATGACCGAGCAACTGCAGGCCCTGGACATCGACGCGTCGAAGCCAGCGAACACGCCGGCCCGCACCCAGGCAATCGAGGAATAGCCAATGACATCTGGAAGCGACCCACGTCGCAACGACACGCTCGCGCGCCTGCGATCGATCGCCGCCGACCTGTCCGGATGCCGGGAAGAGGAGCTGACCGAATCGGCCAGCTTCCTGCAACTCGGGTTCGATTCGCTGTTCATGACGCAGCTGGCGGCAACCTACAAGCAGGCCTTCGGCATCGGCCTGACGTTTCGCCAGCTGATCGACGAGTATCCTTCGCTCGGCGCGCTGGCCGACTACATCGTGTCGCGGCAGCCGCAGGCGGCGAACGGGACGACCGCTGCGCCGGCGGCCGCCGCTGTCACCCCATCCGCCGCGGCATCCACCGCAGCACCCAGCGCCGCCTCGGCGCTTGCCCGGCAGGCGTCCCACGTCGCCCAACCACCGCTCGCCGTTCCCGCGACGGCTACCGACGCCGCAACGCTGCTCCAGTCGGTGATCCAGCGCCAGCTCGCGCTGATGGACCTGCAGATCGAGCAACTGCGGCGGGTGGTCGGCGAGCGGCCGCAGGCACCGGTGCGGCATGCCGATCCCGAGCAAGCCGCAGCGGATCACCCCGCCGCCACACCCGCCAGCCACAAGCACCACGTCGCGCGCCTCGCCGCGCGACTGCGCGCGCAGACGCCGACCTCCGCCCGCCAGGCGCTGCCGGCCATGCCGCTGCCGTCGCAGTCACTCGTCGCGGCAGCGCCTGCGGACATCGCGCCCACCTGGCGCGAGATGGTCTATACCCGCGGGGTATCGAAGGCGCAGGGCGCCCATGTCTGGGATGCCGACGACAACCGCTACATCGACCTCGTCCTCGGCGGGGGGGCCATGCTCTTCGGCCATGCGTCGGAGATCATCACCTCGGCCATCGGTCGCTGCGTAAGTGGCGCCGAGACCCGGTCGCTGGCAGCACTGGTCAAGGACGCGACGCAACGTCTGCGCAACCTCGCCGGCCTCGACCATGTCCTCTGGATGCGTTCAGGCGCCCAGGCCCTCGATGCGGCCATCGACACAGCCAGGCGCCGGAGCGGCCGCAACCGGATCGTCGGCTTCGCGTCGGCCGCGGATCGCGACGGCGATATCAGGCTGCAATTCGGCGCCGCCGATGCGCTGCTCGAGATCCGCCGGCAGGCCGCCGACGTCGCCGCCATCGTGCTCGACCCGGCGCGTGACGAATGGACCGAGAACCTGCGGGACGACGACGCCCGCGCTTTCGCGCAGGGCCTGCGCAAGCTCGCCACCGAACATGGCATCCTGCTGGTGGCCGACGAACGGGTCGGCGGCTTCCGGCTGCATCCCGGCGGCGGGCACGGCTGGCTCGGCATCCAGCCAGACCTGGCGGTGTACGGCGGCCTGCTGGAAACGATCCAGCCGCTCGGCGCACTGGCGAGCTCGATGCCGCTGGTCTGCCCTGCCGACCTGCAGTGCTGGCCGGTCGGCGCGATGCGCCCCGGCAGCCTCGGGGCCAGCCCGGACGATGACACCGGCCCGGGCCTGATCCTGGCGATGTCGTGCGCGCAGGCGCTCCTGGATCGCATCGACACCGAGGGACCGGCCCTGCAGGCGCGACTGGGCGAGCGCGCCGAACGCCTGTGCGATGGGCTCAACCGCATCTTCGGCACGCAAGGCGCGAGCATCGAGGCGCAGCGACGCGGCTCGCAGGTCACCCTCCGCTTCGACGCGCAACCGCTCGCCGTATTGCTGTACTGGCACCTGCGGGCCCGCGGCATCCATGCTTCTGCTGGCCGGCCGCTGTTCCTGTCGACCGCTCACGACGATGACGACATCGCGAAGGTGCTGGCTGCCGTCGAGGACAGCATCCAGGACCTGCAGGACGACCAGGTTATCGCCCGGGCGACTTCTGCCGGCCCATTCGGCTGGCAACGGGTCGTGCCGACGACCAGCAGCCAGCGCGAGCTGTTTTTCGCGTCGCAACTGGGCGAGCTCGCTTCCTGTGCCTACAACGAGTCCGATGCCATCCGCATCACCGGCCCGCTCGACGCGCCGCTCCTGGTCCAGGCGATCGGCGCGACGCTGGCGCGACACGAGGCGTTCCGGATGCGTTTCGACGAGTTCGGCGAAACCCAGACAGTCGATCCGGCCGCGGACTTCCCGGTGCAGCAGGCCGACCTGTCGCAGCTCGACGCCCAGGCCGCCGATGCGCAGCTCGCCGCCGTCGTGGCGAAGGAGGCAATGACCCCCTTCGACCTGCAGAACGGCCCGCTCGCGCGCGTGCACCTGCTGAGGATGCCGGCGGCCACGCACGTCCTGCTCATGTACTTCCATCACATCGCTTTCGACGGCTACTCGGGACAGGTGGTGATGGAGGAGATCGCCGACGCCTACAACGCACGCCGGCGCGGCGAGCAACCGACGCCGTCGCAGGCGGCGCCCTACAGCGTCTTCGTGTACCAGTCGCAGGCGCGCGCCGGCAAGGACATCGCCAACCGGTCGCTCGCCTACTGGCAGTCGCTCTACGCCAACGATCCGGCGCGGCCGCTCGAGCTGCCCACCGACCGTCCCCGCGGCCCGGTTCGCCGGCCGGCCGCCGCCACCGTCCACCGCGAGTGGGGTCCCGAGGTCCTGCAGGCGGTCAAGGCGCTGGCCAGGGCACAGGGCACGACGCTGTTCGCGACCCTGCTCGCCGGCTTCCAGGCATTGCTCGGGCGAGTTGCCCGGCAGGACGATGTCGTGGTGGCGATCCCGGCGGCAGGACAGGCACACCTCGGCCTGGAGACGGTCGGCTACTGCGTCACCGCGCTGCCGATCCGCGCCCGGCCCGCCCGCGCCAAGTCCTTCGGTGATCATGCGCGCGAGACGCAGCGCGCGGTGCTGGATGCGCTCGATCACCAGGACGTCAACCTCGGCTCGATCATCCGCTCGCTGCGCCTGCCCGGCTCGCGCGCCCGGCTGCCGCTCGCCGAGGTCATGTTCAATTTCAGCGGCTTCCTGGCCAACCTCGAGATCGACGGCTGCCGCGTCGTCGCCCACGAGAACAGCCGTCGCGCCATGTTCTATGACATGTTTCTTCACGCCGTCGAATCCGACAGCCGGCTTATCATGGACTGGGACTTCCGCACCGATCTCTTCGACGCCGCCACCGTGGAGCGCTGGCTGGACGGCTACCGCGAGTTGCTCCTGGCGGCGGCGCAGATGCCGGCCACGCCCATCGGAGACTTGCCCACGGCCGAGCTCACGGCGGTGAATCAATGAGCGGGGTCGACGTTTTCGAGCATGAGCACCAGTCGAGCGACAGCGGCCAAGCCATCAATGGGGGCCACGCCATGAACTCCAGGATTCCCAGGATCTCCCTGATCTCCGATCTCCCCGCCGCTGCAGCCGGCGCCACGCCGGATGCGGAAGCGCTCAAGGCCGGCGGCACGTCGTGCAGCTACGGCGAGCTCGAGCGCGGCGTGCAGCGATTCGCCAGCAGCCTGCTCGGCTTCGGCCTGGCTGCGCAGGAGCGCGTCGCGCTCTACGCCGACAAGTCGATCGAGCTGGTGACCGCCATGTTCGGCGCCTGCCGCGCCGGCGGCGTGATGGTGCCGGTGAACCCGCTGCTCAAGGCCGAGCAGGTCGGCTACATCCTGCGCGACTGCAATGTCGCAGTCCTGGTCACCACCGAGCAGCGGCTGGCGACCCTGGCGCTGGTGCTGCCGCAATGCCATGACCTGCGGCTGGTCGTCGTGCTCGCCTCGGAAACGCCGGAACGGCCGCTCGCCAACGGCATCGTGGCGCAGTCGTACCGGTCGTTCACCGGCGGCGGCGAGCCGCGGCGGCCGCATCGCGTGATCGATGCCGACATGGCCGCCATCCTCTACACCTCCGGCAGCACCGGCCAGCCGAAGGGCGTGGTGCTAAGCCATCGCAACATGCTGGCCGGCGCGCAGAGCGTCGCGCAGTACCTCGACAACCAGCCGGGCGACCGCATCCTCGCGGTGCTGCCGCTGTCGTTCGACTACGGGTTGTCGCAGCTGACCACCGCCTTCCTCAGCGGCGCGACGGCGGTGCTGCACAACTACCTGCTCGCCAACGACGCGCTGCGGGTGCTGGCGCGCGAGCGCATCACCGGCCTCGCCGCCGTGCCGCCGCTGTGGCTGCAGCTCGCCGCCCTGCCCTGGCCCGAGGGGATCAACGAGCACCTGCGCTACTTCACCAATTCCGGCGGCGCCATGCCCACCGCGACGCTCGCCGCGCTGCGCGAGCGGGTGCCGGCCGCCAAGCCTTTCCTGATGTACGGACTGACCGAAGCGTTCCGCTCCACCTACCTGCCGCCGGAGGAGATCGATCGTCGCCCCACCTCCATCGGCAAGGCGATCCCCAACGCCGAGATCCTGGTGCTGCGCGAGGACGGCACGCCGTGCGCCGACAACGAGCCCGGCGAGCTGGTACACCGTGGGGCGCTGGTGTCGCTCGGCTACTGGAACGACGCGGCGCGCACCGCCGAACGGTTTAAGCCGCTGCCCCGCCGCAGCCCCGGCATCGTGCCGCCCGAGCTGGCAGTGTTCTCCGGGGACACCGTCCGCCGCGACGAGGAAGGCTTTCTCTATTTCGTCGGCCGGCGCGACGAGATGATCAAGTCGTCCGGCTACCGCATCAGCCCCACCGAAGTCGAGGAGGCTGCCTACCGCACCGGCCTGGTCGCCGAGGTCGCCGCCATGGGCATCGAGCATCCGACGCTCGGCCAGGCCGTCGTGCTGGTGGCGCTGCCGGCGGCCGGTCGCGAGCCCGACACCGAGGCGCTGCTCGCGGCGTGCCGCGAGTTCCTGCCCGGCTTCATGATGCCGACGCAGATCGACTGGCTCGACCGCGAGCTGCCGCGCAACGCCAACGGCAAGATCGACCGCAAGCTGCTGTCCACCCAGCGCGCCGGCATGTTCGCGAACGCCTCCTGATGGCAAGCATCGCATTCCGCCGCCATGCGGCGATCGAATCCTTCGACGTGGCCGCCGGCGAGCTCGCCATCGACGGCCTGCCGCTCAGCCGCCTCGCCGCGCGCGTCGGCCGCACGCCCTTCTACGCCTACAGCCGCTCGGCCATCGCCGCGCGCGTTGCCGCCCTGCGGCGCGCGCTGCCGGCCGCGGTGCAACTGCATTATGCGATGAAGGCCAATCCGATGCCGGCGGTGGTCGGACTCCTTGCGGGTCTCACCGACGGCATCGACGTCGCGTCGGCCGCCGAGATGCACGTCGCACTCGATGCCGGCGTCGCCCCCGAGCACATCAGCTTCGCCGGCCCCGGCAAGTCGGCCGCCGAGATCGCGCAGGCAGTCGCCGCCGGCATCGTCGTCAACCTCGAGTCGGAGCGGCAATACGAGCAGGCGCTGCAGGCCGCCGGGCAGCTCGGCGTCGCGCCGCGGCTGGCCATCCGGGTGAATCCCGAGTTCGAGCTCAAGTCGTCCGGCATGAAGATGGGCGGCGGCCCCAAGCCGTTCGGCATCGACCAGGCCGCTGTGCCGGCGCTGATCGAGCGGATGCGCGCCGACGGCATCGACCCCGTCGGATTCCACATTTTCAGCGGCTCGCAGAACCTCATCCCGCCGTCGATCATCGATGCCCAGCAGAAGACGGTGGCGCTGGCCATCGAGCTGTCGCAGCGACTCAAGGTCCACCCGCAGTGGATCAACATCGGCGGCGGCTTCGGCGTCACCTACTTCCCCGGCGAAACGCCCCTGGACCTCGCGCCAATCGGCGCGGCGCTCGAGCCGCTGTGCCGGCAGGTGCAGGACGCCATCGGCGCGCCGCTGGTGCTCGAGCTCGGCCGCTACCTGGTCGCCGAAGCCGGCATCTACGTGAGCCGGGTGATCGACCGCAAGGTCTCCTGCGGCCAGACCTTCCTGGTGACCGACGGCGGCCTGCACCACAACCTCGCCGCCTCCGGCAACTTCGGCCAGGTGATCCGCAAGAATTACCCCGTCGCGATTGGCAACCGCCTGGAAGCGAGCGACCTCGAGGTGCAGTCGGTGGTGGGCCCCCTGTGCACGCCGCTCGACCTGCTCGCCGACAAGATGGAGCTGCCGGCGGCGCAACCCGGCGACCTCGTGGTCGTGTTCATGGCCGGCGCCTATGGTCCCACCGCCAGCCCGGCGGCGTTCCTGTCGCATCCGGCGGCGGCGGAGGTGCTGGTGTGAAGGCTCCGACGGGTGTTGCATCGGCCGCAGCACAAATCCCCAGCGGGCTGTCGACCTGGCGCTCGAAGCGACGGAATCCGAATAGGATTCCGCCATGAACGACGCCACCGACACCCGCCTCAAGGCCATCCTCGAAAACGCCGTCGGCAAGCAGGCCTTGCCGCAGCAGATCGATGCCTCCACTCCCCTGCTAGGCGAGATCCCGTCGCTCGATTCGGTGGCCGTGCTGGCGATATTGACCGGCATCGAGCAGAGCTTCGGCGTGCCGATCGCGGACGATGAGGTCAGCGCGGATATCTTCGACAGCTTCGGGAGCCTGCAAAGGTTCGTGGAGGCGAAGCTGGACGAGCGGGGATAGGGGCGGCGGACGAGATCAGCCGAAAGGCCTAGCGTTTCCGCGGAAACGTTCGAACGGCCTCGATGCAAGACCGGCGGCCGGGCCGTGTGCCTCCTGCCGGTCGAAATGAAGCCACACAGGCACGAATGCGGCGCGGCTTCGATCACGGGTTCCACACCGCCGGCCCCGGCGTCTTGCGCGCCGGGCCGGCCGTGCAGAACCCTGCACCCGGACAGTTGCCGATCTCGCCTTCATGCCAGTCTTCTCGTCAGTCGGCACGGTGGGTCATCGGCATCATCCGAACGACCTGAAGTTTCCGCGGAAACGCAGGGGCCAGGTCAAGAATTTTTACGCCGCACGCAGCCAACGCTGAAGCCGCGAGTTCGAGAAGAGCGGCAGCCTCTATCGTGTGACTATCGCTTGCGGCTTCGTCCGCTTCCGTCTCGCGGGGCGCGATGTGGCGGATGCGGGATTCGACCAGCCTAAGCCAGTGGTGCTCGTTGTCCTTCAAGTCAAGGATGTTGAGCGTAGACTTGCAGTTCGTGACTACTGGAGCACACGATGTCTGCACTGTTCGATGAACTTGCGAGCAAGGCGCAGGCTCTGACGGTGGAAGAACGAGCTCAACTCGCCCAGGAGTTGCTGGTTTCTGTTGAGCGTGATGCGGATCCCCAGGTTCAGGCCGCCTGGGAGGAGGAACTCGGTTCTCGCATTGACAAGATCGAGCGGGGGGAGGCCAAGCTCCTCCCTGCCGAAGAGGTCTTCACCGCCGCGAGGCGCATTAGCCGGTGGAGCCGGCTCGCTTCATCCAGGAGGCAGGACTTGACCTAACCCCGCTGAGTTGTGCGCCGTTTTGCGCGAGCGCCGGGCAAGCCACTTTCGCCTCCCGCCCCAGCTCCTGTCCAAAGCGCGACAGCGCTGCGCCAAGAGCCAAGCGTTTCCGCGGAAACGTCCGAGCAGGCTGAGGCCACGATCATCCCGGATGCAGCCATTCCTTCTGTTCCATCCCTCCTTCACCTCGTCGACCTCATTGACCTCGCGGCTCCCGCCGCTACCGCCCCTACCACGATGAGCGCCAGGACCACGCAGGGGCCGCTTGGCAGATCCCAGCTCAAGGAGACCAGAAGACCGAGCGCGTAGGCCACCGTTCCCATGGCGACGATCCCGGTCCAACTCAGTCCAGGGCGGGTGGCACTGACGATCGCCGGAACGATGAGCGTCGCGAAGACGAGATAGAGGCCCAGCAGCGGCACGGACAGGCTGACGAGGACCGCGAACCAGGGGTAGAAGCCGCGGCCGACCGTCAAGGAGCCATGGCCGGCAGCGTGGAGCAAGAGGAAAGGCAGCGTCACGACGGCGAGTGGCGCCAGGCCAAGCCACGTGACCCATAGCACGTCACCGGAAAGCATGGTCGCCAGCTGGTGCGACTCCTGCGGATTCACGCTGATCCAGAGGACCGCAAGGACCGCCGAGCCGACATACACGAGCCCGATCATCGCTTCACGCAGATCCGGGAAGCGGCTGCTTAGCCAGGCAACCAGTCCCGCCCCCGCCAAGGCTGCCGCGGCCCCGCCCAGGCCTGCCACGAGAGGGTCATGGACGAGCGCCGCGGCGATCATGACGCCGAGCGCCGCGATCTGGGCGATGGCGAGATCGATGAAGACGACGCCGCGCTTGAGCACCTGCACGCCCAGAAGCACGTGGGTCGTCAGCACCAGGAAACCCGCGGCGAGGGGCACCAGAAGAATCGACGGTGTGTCGATCACTTTGCAGGAGTCCCTTGCGCGGCCTTCAACAGCTCATCCACCAGGACATCGAAGAGCCCGTCCAGGGATGCGGCGGATCCCTTCGGCGTGACAGTCGACGGCAGAACCAGCAGCGGAACCTGGATCCGGTCCACCAGCCACCGTCCTGCCTGCGGGTCCTGGTAGAGCGACTGGACGACGGCAAAGGGTGGTTGCGCACGCACGCGGCCGAGCAACTCCTGCAGATGGCTCAACGTGGGCGGAAGTCCGGGCTTGGGCTCGAGATCTCCTGCCTGCCGAATCTCCAGCCAACGCCACAGGTAGGCGAAGCCGCTGTGCTCTGCGACCACCGACCTGCCCGCGAGCGGCGCCGCCTGGGTCTTCCACCTGGCGATGTGCGCATCCCAGTCCTGTTCCCAGCGCCGTTGTCGGGCGAGGTAGTCGGCAGCATTGGCCGGATCGACCTGGCCCAGCCGCTCGGCGAGCCGGCGTGCCACCGTCTTCAGCCGCACCGGATCGAGATGGATATGGGGGTTGCCCTCCGCATGAACGTCTCCCATGCTCCGGTCGACCTTGGCCTGCGAATCGATCAGCGAGACGGCCTCCGACGCGAAGAACATGCCTGGCCGACCGACCTGCACCGCCTCATTGGCCGCACGCTGCTGAAGAACCGGCAGCCAGCCGACCTCGAGCGATGCGCCCGTGCAGACGGCAAGCTGTGCGCGCCGCAGGCCGCTGATCAGGGCAGGACGCGCCTCGACATGGTGAGGATCCTGATGGGCATGCGTGGCCACCGTGATGCTGGCGTCGGGTGCCATCACCCGGACCAGCGCTGCCCACTCCGGCTCGCAGGCGAAGACGCTCAGGGCCTGGACGGTGGCCGGCAGGAGGATTGCAGCGCCTCCCACCAGCACGGTCGCGACGAGTCGCCTGGTCGCGCCGACATGCTTAGTTTTAGTAAGTATGCGCACCATGACCTCCAAGACTCATCACATACTGGAGCATCACGGCATTCCCGGCTTCCGGGAAGCCGCCGAGATCGCGCTGCCTGGTCCACTGCAGGCGTAGTGCGGAGAAGTGGGACCGCTTCCACGCAATCATCGCCTCGGTTTCCCGAAGCCTGCCGCGATGGAAGTGGTCTCCATGGGGCTCCTGGACCTTCAGCTCGCCGTGGCGGATGCCAGCCTCCCACTGCGGCGCGAACCGATAGACTGCCGAGACATACCAGCCTTCGTGGTAGTTGTCGTCGGTGGCGAAGCGGCTCGGCTCGTTGACCCGGACGTACTCCGTGGACAGCCGCAACTGGCGGTCGCGGTTGTTGCCGTTGGGCGCCCACTTCCAGACGGCATCGACGATCCACAGATCGCGTCCGTTGAACTGCACACCATGCCCATGATCATCACCCTCGTCGTGATGATCATGATCGTGCTCGTCGTCCGCTTCATCGCCGGTGGGATCGACGCGGTTTCTCAGGTAGCTGAGCCCGACCTGCCAGCTATGCTCCAGTCCCCAGTCCGCGCCGGTCTTGGCGCTCAATGCGAAGGCGCCTACGGCCGGACTCTCCTGCGCAGAGCTCACGAGCTTGCTGCCGTTGAAGACCTCCAGTCCCAGGCGCAGGTAGACCGGCGTCGGCGCGCCCCAGTTCATGCGCGCCCCGTCGTCGAAGTAATGGCTGCCCAGGAAGGCGCGGTAGGGTAGCGGACGATCGACGAAATCGTCCGCGTGCGGGTGCTGCTCGTTCAGATAGCCGATCTGCGAGAGAAAGCGCCCTGCCCTCAGCGACAAGCCTGCAGGCAGCGTCCGGGTTTCGATGAACGCCTCTTCCAGCTCCAACTCGATCGAGCCCTCATGCGAATGCAGGGCCGCGGTGGCCCGTCCGGCAAAGAGATCGTCGATGTTCCCGGCGATCGTCCCTTCGGTGTGACCCAGCGCAAGCCCCTTCTCCCTGCCGCCGAGCGCCAGGTCCCTGGAGGAGTAGGCGCCGTCGAGGACCAGGCCGTATTGGATTCCCTGGCCGCCGACGGCGCCATCTCGGGCCGTCGGTGACTGAGCCCAAGCTGGGGACGGGAGCGATGACGCGAGCCACGCCAGGACGGGGATTACATAGCCGCCCCGCGACAAGGCAAAGGGAAAGGGGGCAGCATCACGCCGGGCACGCCCGGCGCGCTGATCGATCTTCATTGTTATCTCCTGGTAAGACTTGCGAGGGTCGCAAGGCCCTTCACCCTCGAACGAACTTAATGCTAATGTATTCGCATTAGCATAGTCAATGAGTGGGGCGCCCTGGACATATCGACCAGGAGACTTGGCGTTTCCGCGGAAACGCTTCCAACGACACTTGTGCAGACCGCCAGCCCGAAGCAGCAGGAGCGCGAGCTCGCCTCGATGAGGCTCGTGCGTTTAGCGATTGGCGGATGCAGTCTCGAACACGGCGTGCGCACCGACGAGGGCGAACAAGATCACCACCCGGGATGTGGCGGAGGCGAGTTTCGAACCGTGCCCTTCGGCGATCTCGCCGCGTTCCTCATGTGACGACCGTGGACGACGTTCCGCCACAACCGCTTGCTGCCTACTGCAAGGCATCGTGTGCCCAGCAGCGACTTCCAAGTCATTGACTCAGTCGACGACGCTGACCTCCATGATCAACGGCTCAGGGCGTCGTTGCACCTGCCAGACTCGCTCGATGACGAAGTCCCTTGGCTACACCTACGTGTAAGCGTAAGCCGATTGGCTCGTTGTCCTTCGTGCCGCGGGGGTTGGCTGTGGACCGTCACTCCCTACTACAGAAGCACCAGATCTCCGCTCCGTTTGACGAACTATCGAAGAAGACGCATTTGCTCACGGTGGAAGAGCGAGTGCAACTCGCCCAGGAGTCACTGCTCTCGGTAAAGCTTGTTACGCAATGACCTCGACATACTCCACCTGACTGCTAGGCGGGGGAACCGGCTCGCCGTCCTCCCTGAGCCCCTGGATATGGAACTCGATCGCTTGCCGAATGTTTGCTTCGACCTCGGCTGTGGTTTTCCCGGTCGAGACACAGCCCGGTAGGTCGGGCACATAGGCCGAGAAGTTCGCGCCTGCCTTCTCGATGACCACCGCATATCGCATTGGTTTCACTGCTTCCAGCCAGCTTGCTTCCTTCGTTGGCACCCCCCAAACGTTAGCAGAGGCACCTTCGCGAGCCCACCAGCGATGCAGCCAAACAGCCTAGCCGTTTCTGCGGAAACGCAAGGACCATCCCTCAGCCACCCCGCGCCGTCCCCTCACCCTCCGCAACACACGTCCTCAACCTTTCCGCCAGCACCGGCGCGAACTTCGGCCGGCACATGTCCTCGTGAATGCTCTCCATTTCGAGGATCGACACGCCGCCGCCGGCGAATCGGCCCCAGCCGTGGTCCAGGTCCTGGTTCGACGTTCCCGGCGCCGGGCGCGACAGCAGCGCGCGGATCAGGTGCACCTGGCTGCGCAGCGGCTTCATCCGGTAGCTGAACGACAGCTTGAAGGTCGCGGCTGCCGCCTCGGCGAGCTCGCGCCCCGCATCGCCGAGCGCCTCGTCCTGCAGCAGCTCGAGCTCGGGCGGGCGATCGAGCAGCTTGTCCATCGCCATGCGCCAGCGCACGCCCAGTCGCTCGACGATGAAGCCGGGGCCGCGGCCGATGGCGCGGACGCTTCGCTGCAGCGCCCGGCCGACCTGCACCGCCGTCGACGGCGGCTTGGGATGTCCTGGCGCGTCGCAATCGAGCAGCACCAGCATGCCGAGCGAGTCGCCGCTCGCCTCGATCTGCCGCGCGATCTCCCACGCCACATCGCCGCCGAGCGAGTAGCCGCACAGACGATACGGGCCCTGCGGCTGGATCTGGCGCAGTTCGGCCAGCATGACCGCAGCCAGGTCCTCCATCGACTTGACGCCGGGGTACCGCGCCTGGTCGAGCGCGGTATCGACGATGTAGAGCGGCTGGTCGGGCCCCAGCTCCTTGGCAAGCGCCTTGAACGGAACCACGGTGCCGCCGTAGCCGTTCACCAGGAAGATCGGGGGCTGCGACCCGGTGGTGCTCACCGGCACGGCGAATCCGGTAGGCGCGACGTCGGGCGCATCCCCGCTGAGCAATGCGGCCTGCGCGCGCACCGTGGGTGCCGCCAGCATCGCCGTCAGCGGCAAGGTCAACCCGGTCGCGCGCTTGATGCCGGAGATCAGCCGCAGCGCCAGCAGCGAGTGGCCGCCGAGCGCGACGAAATCCTCGTTGCGGCCGACGCGCTCGACGCCGAGCACCTCCGACCACACCTTGGCCAGCGCCTGCTCGAGCTCGCCCTGCGGTGCCTCGTACTCAGCGGTGGCGACCGGTGCGGATTTGTCCGCGAGCGCGATCTCCGCCAGCTTCTTGCGGTCCACCTTGCCGTTGGGCATCAGCGGCACGGCGTCGATCGAGATGAAGCGCTGCGGCACCATGTACTCGGGGAGCTGCGCGGCCAGGTGCGCACGCAGCTCCGCCACGTTGGGCTGGCCCTCGCCGCGCGCCACGAAGAAGGCGACGATGCGCACGTCGCCGGGCTTGGGCTCGATGGTGATCGCCACCGGCGAGCCGGCTTGCGGATGCGACGCGAGGCAGGCTTCGATCTCGCCGAGCTCGATCCGGAAGCCGCGCACCTTCACCTGGAAGTCCATCCGCCCGAGATGCTGCAGCAGCCCGTCCGGCAGCAGCCGCCCGAGGTCGCCGGTGCGGTAGTAACGCGCGCCTTGCACCTGCGCCGCGCCACTCGCCGCCGAAGCGCCATTCGCCTGCGCCGCCGGATCAAGCACGAAGCGTTCCGCCGTCAGCTCGGGCCGATTGAGGTAGCCGGTGGTGACTCCATCGCCGCCGATGCAGATCTCGCCCTCCTCGCCGTCGGGCAGCACGCGTCCCTGTTCGTCGCGGATGGTGAGAATGGTGTTGGCGATGGCCCGGCCGACGAAGATGCCCTTCTCCGGCGACTGCACCTTCCAGCAGGTGGCCCAGACGGTCGCCTCGGTGGGCCCGTAGAGGTTCCACAGCTCGCCGGTGCGCGCCATCAGCTCGATCGCCAGGTCCGGGCGCAGCGCCTCGCCGCCGGTCATCGCCTTGATGCCTGGCCCGCCCTGCCAGCCGGCGTCGATCAGCAACCGCCAGGTGGCCGGCGTCGCCTGGATGGCGCGCACGCCGCTGGATTCGATGAGCTCGCGCAACGCGATCGGGTCATAGGCCTGTTCCCGGGTCGCCAGCACGATGGGGTTGCCGGACACCAACGGCAGCATCAGCTCGAGCACCGAGATGTCGAACGACAACGTCGTGACCGCGAGAATCCTGTCGTCCGGAGACAGGCCCGGCTCGACCAGCATGCTGGCCAGGAAGTTGACCACGCCCGCGCGATGGACCACGACGCCCTTGGGCTTGCCGGTGGAGCCGGAGGTGTAGATCACGTAGGCGGGATCGTCGCCGGTGGCCTCGCTGGCCGGCACCGTATCCGGCCGGGCTTCGATCGCCGCCCATTCGCGATCGAGCAGCAGCGTCTTCGAAGGCTCCCAGCCGAGCTCCTTCGCCGTCGCGGTTTCCGCGACCAGCAACGCCACCTGCGCATCCTCGGCCATCACCAGCAGCCGGTCGCGCGGATAGGAGGGATCGAGCGGCACGTAGGCAGCGCCCGCCTTCAGCACCGCGAGCACCGCCGCGAGCATCCGCGGCGTGCGGTCCAGGCACAGCCCGACCAGGTCACCGCGGCGGATGCCGCGCGCGACGAGCTCGTTGGCCAGGCGATTGGCCTGCCGGTCGAGATCGAGGTACGTGATCCGAGCATCGCCCTGCAGAAGCGCGAGGGCATTCGGCCTGGTCACCGCCGAGCGCGAGAGCAGCTGCACAAGGTCTTCGAAGCGGGGCGCCGCGACCGTGCTTGCGGGCAAAGCTTCCGGCAGCGCCTCGCTCGATGCCTCGCTCGATGCCTGGCTCGATGCCTGGCTCGATGCCTGGCTCGATGTCTGGTGCGATTCCTCAGCAGATGCCTGCCCGGCATCCCCCGCTGCCCCCGCTTCCCCGCCGATCGCCGCGGCCAGCTCCGCGAGCCGCGGCTTCTCGAAGATGGTCGCAACATCGGTGACCAGCCCGGCGCGCCGCAGCAGCGCGACCATCTGCACCGCCATCGCCGAGTTGCCGCCCAGCTCGAAGAAGTCGTCGGCGCGGCCGATCTCGTCCACGCCGAGCAGCGACCGCCAGACCTGCGCGATCTGCTCCTCGCGGGCATTGGCCGGCGATTCGAAACCGACAACGGGATCCTGCCAGTCCGGCGCCGGCAACGCATCGGCGTCGACCTCGCCGCCGGGGAGGCGCGGCAAGTCGTCCACCGCGACGATGGCGGACGGCACCATGTAATCCGGCAGCAGCAGCTGCAGCCGGCGGCGAAGGTCGGCGCGATCGGTGGCGGCTGGCGTCACATAGCAGGCCAGGCGCGGGTCCCGGCCGTCGGCGGTGACGGCGACCACGGCCGCTGCCGTCACACCCGGGCATTCGCGCACCGCCGCTTCCACCTGTTGCAGCTCCAGGCGGAAGCCGCGGATCGTCGCCTCGCGCGGGACGAGCGGCTTCACCGCAATCCCTTGCGCATGGTGATCCGGTCGAATGCTCATGACGTCTCGTTTCATCGTCGGCTCTCTCCTCGACCGCAGGCGACAAGAGCCAAGATCCTCGAACGAGATTCGTCAGCCCTGCCCTGGTCGATAACTGATCGCCGAATATCGCATCCGGCACGGCGGCATCGGTAGGAACTAGTGCGCGCACATCGCCAGCGGCGTGCCGGCGGAGCGCCGGCGACGCGCAGTATCGATCAACACAGGAAAAAAGTCTCGGGAGTAATTCCCTGGATCACCGGCTGACTACCATCTGTCGGCCGATGTCGATCGCCTGAACAGAACAGGTTGGGCGGCCCAATTCCGGAACGGCACAGTTGCTCCTGAGCAACAGGAGATGCTATGTTCCGCCCGACCATGATTGCCACCCTATTGGGCCTGACGCTGTGCGCCGCGGCCTGCGGCGACCTGTCGAGCTCTGAGTCCGCGTTGGCCGCCGATGCCGCCGATCCCGACCTGCTCGCGGCCGCACCCTCGTCCCCATCCGATACCGACGGCCTGAAGGGCTCCCCGGACATTTCGCTGGAGCGGGAATCGCCGCCCGCGCCCTCGCCGGCGCCGGTGGCGGCGGCGCCGCAACCGGCCCCGGCACCGGCG
>JAEZQX010000078.1 GCA_023441105.1 Pseudomonadota bacterium
GCCGGCGCCGGCCGGTGTCGTCAAGGCCGACGTCGACTGCGAGATGCTGGTGCTTGGCGCCGGCCCCGGCGGCTACTCGGCGGCCTTCCGGGCCGCGGACCTCGGCATGCGCACCGTCATCGTGGAGCGCTATGCCACGCTCGGCGGCGTCTGTCTCAACGTCGGCTGCATCCCGTCCAAGGCCTTGCTGCATGCCGCCGCCGTCATGGACGAGGCGCGTTCCTTCGCCGCGCACGGCATCAGCTTCGGCGAGCCGCAGGTGGACCTCGATAAGCTGCGCGCCTGGAAGGACAAGGTGGTCGGCCGCATGACCGGCGGCCTCACGGCCATGGCCAAGGGCCGCAAGGTCCAGGTCGTGCGCGGCGTCGGCCGCTTCCTCGATGCGAATCACCTCGAGGTCGAGCTGACTCGCGGCGACGGGCAGGAGCGCAGCGGCGAGAAGCAGGTGGTGCGCTTCGAGAAGGCGATCATCGCCGCCGGCAGCCAGGCGGTGCGGCTGCCGTTCCTGCCGGATGATCCCCGGATCGTGGATTCCAGCGGTGCGCTCGAGCTGCGCACCATCCCGAAGACGATGCTGGTGATCGGCGGCGGCATCATCGGCCTGGAGATGGCTACCGTCTACTCCTCGCTCGGGGCGCGGGTCGACGTGGTCGAAATGCTGGATGCGCTGATGCTCGGCGCCGACCGCGACCTGGTGCGCGTCTGGCAGAAGTTCAACGAGAAGCGCTTCGATGCAGTGATGCTCAAGAGCAAGACGGTGAAGGCGCAGGCGACCAGGGCCGGCATCGAAGTCAGCTTCGAAGGCGAGCAGGCGCCGGCGCAACCGAAGGTCTACGACCTGGTGCTCTCGGCGGTGGGCCGTGCTCCCAACGGCGGCAAGATCGCCGCCGAGCGGGCCGGCGTGCGGGTGACCGAGCGCGGCTTCATCGAAGTTGACTCGCAGATGCGCACCAACGTGCCGCACATCTTCGCCATCGGCGACCTGGTGGGCCAGCCGATGCTGGCGCACAAGGCGGTGCACGAAGGGCACGTGGCAGCGGAAGCCGCCGCCGGCCAGAAGAGCCATTTCGACGCCCGGGTCATCCCGTCGGTCGCCTACACCGACCCGGAGGTTGCGTGGGTCGGCCTGACCGAGGACGAGGCCAAGGCGCAGGGGGTGAAGCTCGGGCGCGCCGTGTTCCCGTGGTCGGCGTCCGGCCGGGCGATCGCCAACGGCCGGGAGGAAGGCTTCACCAAGCTGCTCTTCGACGAGCAGAGCCACCGCATCGTCGGCGGTGCCATCGTCGGCACGCATGCTGGCGACATGATCGGCGAGCTGGCGCTGGCCATCGAGATGGGCGCCGACGCGGCGGACATCGGCCGCACCATCCATCCGCACCCGACACTTGGCGAGACCATCGGCATGGCCGCGGAGCTGTTCGAGGGCGTCTGCACCGACCTGCCGCCGCCACGCAAGCGGGGGTGAGGAGAACGACTGCGGCCCGCGGGCTGCAGTCGGCAGCGGGCTATTCGGGCTCGGGCTCCAGCATCTCCGCGGTGGGCGCGGGCGCGGTCGATACCGGCGTCGCCAGCACCTTGTCGATGCGCTTGCCGTCCATGTCGACCACCTCGAGCTTCCAGCTTTCCCAGACGATGGTGTCGCCGGTCTGCGGCATCCGTCCCAGCACCAGCATCAGCATCCCGCTCAACGCCTGGTAGCGCGCCTTGTCCTCTTCCGGCACGGAGTGCAGCTGCAGCCGGTCCTTGAGCTCCGGGATCGGAATCAGGCCATCCAGCAGCCAGGAACCGTCATCGCGCTGCAGCGCCCAGCTGTTCTCGTCGTCGGGCGACGCGAATTCGCCGGTGATCGCCTCGAGCAGGTCCTGCAGCGTGATCAGCCCCTGGACCTCGCCGTATTCGTCGAGCACCAGCGCGATCTGGGTGTTGGAGCTGCGGATGTTCTCCAGCAGCTCCATCCCGGTCAGCGTCTCCGGCACGTACAGGATTTCCTGCAGGTGCTGGGTGAAGTCGACCGCCTGGCCGCGCAGCGACTGCGCCAGCAGCTGCTTGGTGTGGACGAAGCCGATCACGTCGTCGAGGCCGCCGCGGCAGACCGGAAAGCGCGAGTGGTCGGTTTCCGCGACCTTGGCGAGGTTCTCCTCGACCGATTCCTCGATGTCGAGATAGACCACGTCGCTACGCGGCACCATCAGCGACGAGATCTGCCGCTCGTCGAGCCGGAAAACGTTGCGCACCATCGCATGCTCGTTCTGCTCGATGACGCCGGCGTCCGAGCCCTCGGCCAGCATGGCATGGATCTCCTCCTCGGTCACGGTGGACACCGAGGCGGGATCGACCCCCAGCATCTTCAGGACCAGGTCGGTGGAGGTGGACAGCAACTTGACGAACGGACGCGAGGCGAGGGCGAGCCAGCTCATCGGCCGGGCAACGAAACGGGCGACCGTCTCCGGGTTGATCTGGCCGAGACGCTTGGGCACCAGCTCGCCGATCACGATGGAGAAATAGGTGATGACGATGACGACCACGGCGGTGGCCAGCATCGAGGCGTACTGCGCCGGCACGCTCAGCTTCATCAGCCATAGCGCGAGCGGTGCCGCGAAGGCCGCTTCACCGACGATACCGTTCAGGATGCCGATCGACGTGATGCCGATCTGGATGGTCGACATGAAGCGGTTCGGGTTCTCGCCCATCGCAAGGGCGGCGGCAGCGGAACGATCGCCCTCCGCGACCAGCCGCTGCAGGCGCGCCTTGCGGGCGGTCAGCAGCGCGACTTCGGACATCGCGAATACACCGTTCAGCAGGATCAGCAGGGGAAGAACCGCATATTCCATGTCAGATGGCCCCGATCAGGGGCAAGGGAATGGCACGAGCAGCCGTGATGGACGCTCGTTGCGGGAGGCCTCCCGGAGTCGAAGTCGGATTGTCGAAAGGGCTGGCGCCGCAGGTGCCGCGGGCGCGCGCGGGGCGGCTGCGGACGGTGCTGGCGGACCGGTACGGGCTGGGCCGGTACTGGAGGGGCGGTGAATCTGGCTTAGCGTACGGCCGGTGCGGTCGAGGCGCAGGGTCTATCATTAGGACGGGTCGCTACGCATGGCGAAGCTTGCATACGACGACCCGAGCATGGCTGAGGATGGGCGCGATTATACCGTTGACCGCTGGTTCCGGCAGCGACGGCCTTTGCCGGTACCGATTTCCGGTCCGGATTTCGCTCCGGGGGCGGGCTTTCCCGACGTCGCTGCACTGCGACACCCGGCTATCATTTCCTGCTCGCAACCCTTCGCCGGTCGCGTTCGCATCGCGGCACCGCCTTCCGCTGCCGCGTACCGGCGAATTGGCTGCCTGAAAACCTTGGAACCTCCTGGAGCAGAGACGGCATGAAAAAAGCATTATTCGGAATCGTTGCCTCGGCGCTGGTGGCCGTGGCATCGGTGGCCTCGGCGCAGACGACCCGGCTTTCGATCGGCACCGGCGGCACCGGCGGCGTGTACTACCCCCTGGGCGGCGGCATGGCCTCGATCCTCTCGAAGCACGTCCCCGGCTGGCAGGCGACCGCCGAGGTGACCGGCGCATCGGTGGCCAACCTGCAGTTGATCGGGCAGGGCAAGCAGGACTTCGGCTTCACCATGGCGGACGCCGCCTGGGACGCGGTCAGCGGCCTGGCCAAGTTCAAGGACCGCAAGGTCGAGGCGCGCACCCTGATGGTGCTCTATCCGAACAAGGTCCACGTCGTGACCGTCGCCGGCAACGGCGTCGAAAAGCTCAGCGACTTCAAGGGCAAGCGCATCTCCACCGGCGAGCCCAACAGCGGCACCGAGCTGCTGGCGTTGCGCCTGCTGGAGGCGGCCGGCATCGACAAGGACGTGACCCGCGAGCGGCTGTCGGTCGCCGAAGGCGTCAACGCCATGAAGGATCGCAAGATCGACGGCCTGATCTGGGTCGGCGGCCTGCCCACTGCCGCCATCACCGACCTGGCCACCACGCCCGGCATCTCGGTCAAGCTGATCGACCATGCCGAGTACGGCGAGGCGCTGAACAAGAAGTGGGGGCCGCTCTACGTGAAAGGCACGATCCCGGCGTCCACCTACAAGGGCCAGGAGAAGGACAACGCCAACCTCGACGTCTGGAACCTGCTGGTCGCCGACAAGAAGATGTCCGACGACATGGCTTACACCATCGTCAAGACCCTGTTCGAGAAGAAGGACGAGCTGGTCGCGGTGCATCGCGAGGCGCAGAACATCGAGCTGGCGAAGCAGGCGGAGGCCTCGCCGATCCCGCTGCATCCGGGCGCGCGCAAGTACTACCAAGAGCGCGGCGTCAAGTTCAAGGACTGATGGCGGGGCAAGTCGTTGAACGTCCCGGAAGAAGTTGCCGATGACCGGCTGAAGGCGGCCGAGCGGTTCATCGAGGAGGAGGAGGGCGCCACCAGCCGGTTCGGTGGCAACCTCGACCTGCTGATCTCCACCTTGCTGGTGGTGATGTCGCTGTTCCACCTCTATGCGGCGGCCTGGATCGTCCCGACCCAGGTCCTGCGGCCGGTCCACGTCGGCTTCATGCTGCTGCTGGTGTTCCTCATCTTTCCGGCGACGCCGCGGCTGCGCAACCGGCTGATGTGGTACGACGTGGTGCTGGCACTGGCCGGCGTCGCCACCATCGCCTACCTGCTGGCCGGCGGCGACGACTTCTGGGATCGCAGCACCTGGCCCACCGACACCGACGTCTGGATGGGCGTGCTGTTCATCGTGCTGGTGCTCGAGGCCGCGCGCCGCTCCACCGGCTGGATCATGCCGGTGGTGGTGCTGATGTTCGCCAGCTACGCCTTCCTCGGGCCCTACCTGCCGGGCCAGTGGACCCATCGCGGCTATGACGTGGCCAGCCTGGTGGGCGTCATGTACATGTCGCTCGAGGGCATCTTCGGCACGGCGATCGACGTCTCCGCGACGCTGATCATCATGTTCACCATCTTCGGCGCCTTCCTGCAGCACTCCGGCGCCGGCAAGTTCTTCCTCGACTTCAGCTTCGCGCTGCTGGGCGGCCGCCGCTCCGGCGCCGGCCGCACCGTGGTGCTGTCGTCGTTCCTGCTCGGCGGGCCGTCGGGCTCCGGGGTGGCCACCACCGTCACCATCGGATCGGTCGCCTGGCCGATGCTGCGCAAGGCCAACTACGACGCCAATTCGGCCGGCGGACTGCTGGCAGCGGGCGGGCTCGGCGCCATCATCTCGCCGCCGGTGCTCGGCGCTGCCGCGTTCCTGATCGCCGAGTTCCTCAAGATCTCCTATCTCGACGTGCTGATGATGGCGGTCATCCCGACCTGCCTGTACTACCTGTCGCTGTTCCTGATGGTCGAGATCGATGCCCGCAAGTTCGGCGCCGGGCAGCCGGCGGCGGTGCGCAGCGGACCGTCGGCGGGGCAGCTGGCACTCAGGTTCTGGTTCCACTTCCTGTCGCTGGTGGCCATCGTCGGCTTCATGGTCTACGGCTTCTCGCCGTTGATGTCGGTGTTCTGGGCCACGGTGGTGGCGTTCGCGGTGAGCTTCTTCACCCGCGAGACGGCCATGTGGCCGCCCAAGCTGATCGCCGCGCTCAAGGACGGTTCCAAGCAGGCGCTCAACGTCGCCGCCACCTGCGCGGCGGCCGGGATCATCGTGGGTGTGGTCGGCAAGACCGGGCTGGGCCTGAAGTTCAGCTCCATCGTCATCGACTATGCCGGCGGCAGCCTGATGCTGACCGCCATCTACACCGCGCTGATCGTCTGGATCATCGGCCTGGCGGTCCCGGTCACCGCCAGCTACATCATCTGCGCCGTGATCGCCGCGCCGGCCCTCACCAAGCTGGGCGTGCCGGATTTCGCCGCCCACATGTTCATCTTCTACTACGCCGTGTTGTCGGAGGTCTCGCCGCCGACGGCGCTCTCGCCGTTCGCGGCGGCGGCCATCACCGGCGGCAACCCCTATCGAACGACGCTGAGCTCCTGGAAGTACACGCTGCCGGCGTTCCTGCTGCCGTTCGTGTTCGTGCTCGATCCCGCCGGCGCGGGCCTGCTGCTCAAGCCGCCGGCCGATGTCGGCTGGCTGCAGGTCGCGTGGATCGTGCTTACCGCCTCCGCCGGCATCGCCGCGCTGGCCGGCGGCGCGCAGAACTGGGCCATCGTCCGCTGCCGCTGGTGGGAGCGCCTGGCGCTGATCGTCGCCGGGCTGCTGCTGGTGTATCCGCACGGCTATGCCGACCTGATCGGGCTGTCGCTGATCGGTCTGGTGCTGGCGCTGCAATGGCTGAGGCGCCTGAAGCCGGCCAGTCCGTCGGCCAGCGTCGGCTAGCGGCGGTTGGCGACGGTTAGCTGCGCTAGCGGCGGCTAGCGGCGGCTAGCGGCGGCGAGCGGCGCCCCTGGGTCAACCGCGGTCGGGCTGCTCCAGGCGCCGGCGATGGCGGGCGGCCGCGGCCTGCACCTGGCGCGGCGCGGTGCCGCCGACATGGTCGCGCGACGCCACCGATCCTTCCAGGGTGAGGACGCCCTTCACGTCGTCCTCGATGAGGCTGCTGATGGCGCGCAGCTCGTCGAGCGCGAGGTCGGCGAGATCGATGCCGCGGCCGGCCGCCGAGCGCACCGCCTGGGCCACCGCCTCGTGCGCATCGCGAAACGGCATGCCCTTGCGCACCAGGTAGTCGGCGAGATCGGTGGCGGTGGAGAAACCTTCGGCTGCCGCGACCCGCATGCGCTCCTTGCGTACCTCGATGCCGCCCACCAGGTCGACGAAGATCCGCAGGGTCTGCAGCAGCGTGTCGGCGGTATCGAAGAGCGGCTCCTTGTCCTCCTGGTTGTCCTTGTTGTAGGCCAGCGGCTGACCTTTCATCAGGGTCAGCAGCGCCACCAGGTGGCCGTTGACGCGACCGGTCTTGCCGCGCGCGAGCTCCGGCACGTCGGGATTCTTCTTCTGCGGCATGATGGACGAGCCGGTGCAGAAGCGATCCGCCAGGTCGATGAAGCCGACCCGCGGCGACATCCACAGCACCAGCTCTTCCGACAGCCGCGAGATGTGCACCATCACGATGCTGGCGGCGGCGCAGAATTCGATGGCGAAATCGCGGTCCGACACGGCATCCAGCGAATTGCCGCACACGTCGTCGAAGCCGAGGGTGCGCGCCACCCGTTCGCGGTCGATCGGATAGGAGGTGCCCGCCAGGGCGGCGGCGCCGAGCGGCAGCCGGTTCACCCGCCGCCGGCAGTCGCCGAGGCGCTCCGCGTCGCGGGCCAGCATCTCGACGTAGGCGAGCAGGTGATGGCCGAAGGTCACCGGCTGGGCGACCTGCAGGTGGGTGAAGCCGGGAATGATGGTGTCGGCATGGCTTTCGGCCACCGTCACCAGCGCCAGCTGCAGGGCGCGCAGGGCCGCGACCGCCTCGTCGATCGTCTCGCGCAGCCACAGGCGGATGTCGGTCGCGACCTGGTCGTTGCGCGAGCGGGCCGTGTGCAGCCGCTTGCCGGCATCGCCCACCAACTCGGTCAGGCGGCGCTCGATGTTGAGGTGCACGTCCTCCAGGTCGACCGACCAGGTGAAGACGCCGTCGCGCACTTCCTGCTCGATGGTGCGAAAGCCGCTGCGGATCTGCTCGAGATCGTCGCCGCCGATGATGCCGGCATGCGCCAGCATCTCCGCATGCGCCAGCGAACCCTGGATGTCGACCAGTGCGAGACGCTGGTCGAAGCCGACCGACGCGGTGTAGCGCTTGACCAACTCGCTGACCGGCTCACTGAAGCGTGCGGACCACGCCTTGTCTTTGTTCCTGAACTGTTCTGTCATAATCCGCACCCGATGGAGCACGCCAAACCGGAAGGCATAAAGAAAGATTATAAGGAGTCCGATGGTGCGGCCGACCCCGCCGCCCCCGGGAAGGCGCGTCGCCAGACGGAAGGCGCGCCGGCGCCGCTGATTCCGGACTGCTGCAACATCGGCGTCTGCCTGCGCAGCATCGTCATCCTCAACGGCGCCGCCATCGCGCTGGCCGTCGCGCTCGCGCCCACCCTCGCTTCGATCTGGCCCCGGCTGCTCGCCATCGCGGTGGTCCTCGAACCGGCGCTGCTGCTGTCGCTCGCGGCCCTGTGCCTGGCGCGTCGCTGGGCGAACGGCCAGCACCTCAACGTGCAGTGGATCGTGGCGCTGGCCGTCCCGGCGCTGATGACCGGTGCCGTCGCCTGGGGCATCGTCGAGCTCGACCACCAGGAGGAGGCCGTGCCGGGTCGCGGCCTGTGGATCATCACCCGGGCACTGGCCGCGGCGGTGATCGCCGCCGCCATGTACGAGTACTTCCGGCTGCGCGCCCGCGCCTATGCCCCGTCCTTTTCCGAGGCCCGGCTGCAGGCGCTGCAGGCGCGGATCCGCCCGCACTTCCTGTTCAACTCGCTCAACACGGTGCTGGGCCTGATCCGTACCGACCCGCGGCTCGCCGAACACACCCTCGAGAACCTCGCCGATCTGTTCCGCGTCTTCATGCGCGACGCCCGCGAGCTGGTGCCGCTCGACGACGAGGTGATCACCTGCAAGGAATACCTCGCGATCGAGCAGCTGCGGCTGTCCAACCGCCTCAAGGTCGCCTGGGACATCGACGAGATGCCCGGCGACGCGCTGCTGCCGTCGCTGCTGCTGCAGCCGCTGCTCGAGAATGCCGTCCATCACGGCATCGAGCCGCGCATGGACGAAGGCCTGCTGGCGATCCGCATCACCAAGCCCGGCGACCGGGTCCGGGTCGAGATCGACAATCCCCTTTCTGCAACACCGGCGGTGCGATCCGGCAACCAGATGGCCTTGTCCAACGTGCGGGAGCGTTTGATGCTGCTGTACGATATGGAGGCCGAGCTCAAGACCGGGCCGCAGGGTGATCGCTTCCGGTTGCACCTCGAGTTCCCCTACCGAAAAGAGAGACGACGCCGAGATGTCAGACGCAACTTCAATCCTGATCGTTGACGACGAGCCGCCCGCGCGGGCGCGGCTCAGGGAGGTGCTGGCGGACCTGGCGCCGGAGTTCCCGCACCGCATCGTC
>JAEZQX010000101.1 GCA_023441105.1 Pseudomonadota bacterium
CCGCGAGCCATAGAGCAGTGCCAGCCAGATGCTGGCATTGCGCTCCAGGGGGGTCATGCGGAAGTCGTCGGAACTGCGCGATGTGGTCTCGCCCGCCGACATGTCGCTCACGATGCGGTCACCATCGCCCGGATGGTAGCAGCGGCCCGCCTCCGGTCGGCCGCCGGGGCGCTGCCGCGACCCCCTCCTGGAACAAACCCTCGTTCCGCCCTATCCTTCCTGGAGCCAGTGGCGCCTGCCGGCCGCGGCCGGGGATTCGGTATAGTTGCAGGTTGGCCAGAAAAACTGCGATCGAACCCTTGGACACGAGAGATCGGGAGGCTCCCCGTCAGCCTCCCGGGTCCGCCGGCGGCGCCCGCCTGCCCGGCGCGGACCTGATCCGGGTGCGTGGCGCGCGCACGCACAACCTCAAGAACATCTCCACCGACATCCCGCGCAACAGCCTGGTGGTGATCACCGGCCTGTCGGGTTCCGGAAAGTCGTCGCTCGCTTTCGATACCCTGTATGCGGAAGGCCAGCGCCGCTACGTGGAATCCTTGTCGGCCTACGCCCGCCAGTTCCTCCAGCTGATGGAGAAGCCCGACGTCGACCTGATCGAAGGCCTGTCGCCCGCGATCGCCATCGAACAGAAGTCGACCAGCCACAACCCCCGCTCGACCGTTGGCACCGTCACCGAGATCTACGACTACCTGCGGCTGCTGTACGCGCGCACCGGCACGCCCTACTGCCCCAACCATCCCGACCAGGCACTGGAATCGCAGACGGTGTCCCAGATGGTGGACACCGTGCTCGCGCTGCCGGAAGGCAGCCGGCTGATGATCCTGGCCCCGGTGGTCACCGGCCGCAAGGGCGAGCATCTCGACCTGTTCGATAACCTGCAGGGGCTGGGCTTCGTGCGCATCCGGGTGCGGACCGAAGGCCGCGACGGCGAGATCCACGAGCTCGACAATCCGCCCGCGCTCAACAAGCTGCAGAAGCATTCGATCGACGTGGTGGTCGACCGAATCAAGGTGGCGCCAGCCGTCAAGCAGCGGCTCGCCGAATCGTTCGAAACGGCGTTGCGGCTGGCCGATGGGCGGGCGGTGGCCCAGCGCACGGACGGTGGCGGTGTCGGCGATGGCGGTGCGGGCGGCGATGGCGGGAGTAGCGGCGGTAGCGGCGGTGACGCCAAGGAGCGGGTCTTTTCCAGCAAGTTCGCCTGCCCGGTGTGCAACTGGTCCCTGCGCGAGCTCGAGCCGCGCCTGTTCTCGTTCAACAATCCCCTCGGCGCCTGCCCGGAATGCGACGGTCTGGGCGTGGTGCAGTTCTTCGATCCTGCCCGTATCGTCCAGTTCCCCAACCTGAGCCTGGGTTCGGGCGCAGTGCGCGGCTGGGATCGCCGCAACCAGTTCTACTACCAGATGCTGCAGAGCCTCGCCCTGCACTACGGGTTCGATCTCGAGAAGCCGTTCGAGGAGTTGCCGGAGAACGTGCGCCAGGTCCTGCTGTTCGGCTCCGGCACTGAAAAGATCCCCTTCGTCTACCTGAGCGGCGCCGGCAAGACGCAGTCGAAGCAACACGTCTTCGAAGGCATCGTGCCGAACTTCGAACGGCGCTACAAGGAGACCGATTCGGCGCATATCCGCGAGGAACTGGCCAAGTACCTGAACTCCCGCACCTGCCCCACCTGCCAGGGCACACGGCTGCGCATCGATGCCCGCCACGTCCGCGTCGGGCCGCGCGGCCACGACCAGCCGATCTGGGAGGTCGCCAAGTGGACCCTCGGCGAGGCCCGGCGCTGGTTCGACGACTTGCGCCTGGAAGGCGGGAAGGCAGCCATCGGCGAACGCATCATCCGCGAGATCGGCAGCCGCCTGAGCTTCCTCAACAACGTCGGCCTCGACTACCTGTCGCTCGAGCGATCGGCCGATTCGCTCTCCGGTGGCGAATCGCAGCGCATTCGGCTGGCGTCGCAGATCGGCTCGGGCCTGACCGGGGTGATGTACGTGCTCGACGAGCCGTCGATCGGGCTGCACCAGCGCGACAACGACCGGCTGCTGGCGACACTGATGCACCTGCGCGATCTGGGCAACTCGGTGCTGGTGGTGGAACACGACGAGGATGCGATCCGCGCCGCAGACCACGTCCTCGACCTCGGCCTCGGCGCCGGCGAGCACGGTGGCCGCATCATCGCGCAGGGCACGCCGCAGGACATCATCGACAACGAGGAGTCGCTGACCGGCCAGTACCTCGGGCACCGGCTGCGCATCGAAGTCCCCGGCAGCAAGGCAGTGCCCGGGGACAAGCGCCTGCGCATCCGCGGCGCCCGCGGCAACAACCTGCGCAACCTGACGGTCGAGTTCCCGGTCGGGCTGCTGATCTGCGTGACCGGCGTCTCCGGCTCGGGCAAGTCGACGCTCGTCAACGACACCCTCTACAAGGCGGTCGCGCGGCAGATCTACCGCTCGCAGGCGGAGCCCGCCGAGTACGAGGCCATCGAGGGGATTGACAACTTCGACAAGGTGATCGCCGTCGACCAGAGCCCGATCGGCCGCACACCCCGCAGCAATCCGGCGACCTACACCGGGCTGTTCACGCCGATCCGCGAGCTGTTCGCCGAAGTCCCGACGGCTCGCGAGCGCGGCTACGGCCCCGGGCGCTTCTCCTTCAACGTCAAGGGCGGACGCTGCGAGGCCTGCCAGGGCGACGGCATGATCAAGGTGGAGATGCACTTCCTGCCCGACGTCTACGTGCCGTGCGACGTCTGCGGTGGCAGCCGCTACAACCGCGAGACCCTCGAAGTCCAGTACAAGGGCAGGAACATCGCCGAGGTGCTGGACATGACGGTGGAAGCGGCCTTCGAGTTCTTCAAGGCCGTGCCGATGATCTCGAGGCGGCTGCAGACGCTGCTCGACGTGGGCCTGGGCTACATCCGCCTCGGCCAGAGCGCCACCACGCTCTCCGGTGGCGAAGCGCAGCGCGTCAAGCTGTCGCAGGAACTCTCCAAGCGCGATACCGGCCGCACGCTCTACATCCTCGACGAGCCGACCACGGGCCTGCACTTCCACGACATTTCGCTGCTGCTCAAGGTCATCCACGCGCTGCGGGACCACGGCAATACCGTGGTGGTGATCGAGCACAACCTCGACGTCATCAAGACTGCGGACTGGATCATCGACCTCGGCCCGGAGGGCGGCGCCGGCGGCGGCAGGATCGTCGCCGCGGGACCGCTCGAGGTGATCTGCGGCACGCCGGAGAGCCACACCGGCCAGCACCTGGTGAAGCTGCTCGAGCGCGCCGGCGAGCTGGCTGGCGAGCGGTCCGGCGCGCGCAAGCGCAGCCGCAGCAGGACGCCATGAGCCTGGCGTCGGTGCGCGCGTTCTTCGCCGCCAAGGCGCCGGACATCGAGGTGATCGAGTTGCCGGTGGACACCGCGACCGTCGCCCTCGCCGCGCAGGCGCACGGCGTCGAGGCCGGCCGCATCGCCAAGACCTTGTCGCTGCGGGTGGGCGAGCAGGCAGTGCTGGTGGTGGCGCGCGGCGATTCGCGGCTCGACAACCGCAAGCTCAAGACGCGCTTCGGGGGCAAGGCCAAGATGCTGGACGCCGCGACGGTGCTGGCGCTCACCGGGCATCCGGTCGGCGGGGTCTGTCCGTTCGGCCTGGCGACCCCCCTGCCGGTCTACTGCGACATCGGCCTGCAGGCCTTCGAGGAGGTCCTGCCGGCGGCGGGTGGGCTGCACACGGCGGTGCGGATCGCGCCGTGGCGGCTGGCCGAGCTGGTTGGCGCACAGTGGGTGGACGTCTGCCAGGATCCTGGCGAGACGACCTAAGCCACGGCGCACTTCCTCACCGTGTCGATCGTGCGTGTCGTGATGTCGCTGCCGAACGTTTGCTCGAGCAGGCGCATGAAGACGGGCCCCTTCTCGCCCCGCACGTAGCAGGCGAACGCCTCGGCTGCGCGCACTGCGAGAATGCTGGCGCCGCCGCGCTCGATCGGCAGCCCGAGGGCTTGATCCGGCGCCCGCCGCAGGAAGGTCACGACCAGCTTCGCCTTCGCGGGCATGTCGAAGCCGCGAAACGGATCCGACGCCAGCAAGGCCTGCAGGTGACCGGCGGGCCGGACGAAGGTGCCGAAGCCGCGCTCGAGCTCCCTGGCCATCGCGTCCTGCGCCCGTCGTGCCAGCGCATCCAGCGACGCGGCGCGGGCATTGAACGCCACGTTCCCGCTGGACAGGATGGTTCGCACCTCGCTGAAGCCGGCGGCCTCGAAGCAGCGCTTGAGGTCGGGCATCCTGGCATTCATCGGGCTGACCCCGCGAAGGAAGGCGACATATCTCGGCACGTGCTTCGGCTCACCAGGTTCCGTGCCTGCCCCGACCGTCGCAGCCGGCCGACCTCCACATCTCAGGCCGCTCGATGCTCGGTACCGGCGCCCGGCGTGAGGAACAGCATCGTGGTCGGCCTGGCGGGCCTGGCGGTATGCCAGACGTTCGGCGGAACGAGCACGAACTCGCCCGGCCTGCCGAGGACGACTTCCCGGCGCCCTTCCTGCTCCTCGAGAACGATCGTCGCGGCGCCGGCGATGAGCAGCACCAGCTCCTCGCCGGCCGGATGGCGCTCCCAGCTTGACCACGGCTCGGAAAAGGTGAAGGCGGTCATGAGCCTGCCCTGCGCCAGTTGCGGATGGGAGCCTTTGGCGAGGTCCTCCCAGAACGAGGCCGATACCGGGATGGCATCGGTCTTGCCGCCATCCTGCACGTGCAGGTAGGTGGTCAGGACTTCTCGCGTGATAGTCAGCTTGGGCCTCCCTGTTGCATGCCGGGATCCGCCACGCAGCGCGGCGACTCCCGTTGGCCATCGGCGCCGCATCGGCTGCGGCCTCGTCACCAGTATCGACCAGGCTGCGGCCCTGCGCAAACCGGCGCCGACCGGCTAAAGTAGCAGCCATGGAACGCGAGGTCCCGCACCGCTACCGCCACACCATCGATGGTCACCGCTGGCTGTTCCGCGACCTCAAGGAGGTGATGGCCAAGGCGACCCCGCCGCGCTCCGGCGACGTCCTGGCGGGCGTGGCCGCGAGCTCCGCGGTTGAGCGGATGGCCGCGCGCATGTGCCTGGCGGAAGTGCCGCTGCGGCGCTTCCTTGATGAGGCACTGGTGCCCTACGAGGAGGACGAGGTCACCCGGCTGATCGTCGACGGCCACGACGCGGCCGCCTTCGCCCCGATCGCCGGACTGACCGTAGGCGACTTCCGGGACTGGCTGTTGTCGGACGAGGCCGACGAAGCGACGCTCGCCGGCGTGCAGGCAGGCATCACGCCGGAGATGGCAGCGGCGGTGAGCAAGCTGATGCGCAACCAGGACCTGATCCTGGTCGCCAGGAAGTGCCGCATCGTCACCCGCTTTCGCGACACCATCGGGCTGCCGGGCAGGCTGGCGGTCCGGCTGCAGCCGAACCATCCGACCGACGACGCCAGGGGCATCGCAGCTTCGATTGTCGATGGCCTGCTCTACGGCGCGGGCGACGCGGTCATCGGCGTCAACCCGGCCAGCGACAGCATCGACGAGCTCGCCGCCCTGGTGCATCGGCTCGACGAGGTGATCGCCAAGCTGGAGATTCCAACCCAGTCGTGCGTGCTCACCCACGTCACCAACACCCTGGCGATGATCGAGCATGGCGCCCCGGTCGACCTGGTGTTCCAGTCGATTGCCGGCACAGAGTCGGCCAACCGCAGCTTCGGCATCGACCTCGCGCTGCTCGCCGAGGCGCGCAGCGCGGCGCTGTCGCTCGGCCGGGGGACCGTCGGCGACAACGTCATGTACTTCGAAACCGGCCAGGGCAGCGCCCTTTCGGCCGACGCGCATCACGGCGTCGACCAGCAGACCTGCGAGGCACGGGCCTATGGCGTCGCGCGGGCCTTCTCGCCGCTGCTGACCAATACCGTCGTCGGCTTCATCGGGCCGGAGTACCTCTACGACGGCAAGCAGATCATCCGCGCCGGCCTCGAGGATCATTTCTGCGGCAAGCTGCTGGGCGTGCCGCTGGGCTGCGACGTCTGCTACACCAATCATGCCGAGGCCGATTCCGACGACATGGACACGCTGATGACGCTGCTGGCGACGGCCGGTCTGACCTTCATCATGGGCGTGCCGGGCGCCGACGACATCATGCTCAACTACCAGAGCACCTCGTTTCACGACGCGCTGTACCTGCGACGGCTGCTGGGGCTCGGACGCGCTCCGGAGTTCGAAGCCTGGCTGCAGCGGATGCAGCTGGCGGACGCCGCCGGCAATCTCCTGCCGGTGGGCGAGGCGCATCCGGCACTGCAACGGATGCGGCTACTTTCATGAGCCGCCCCGACCCTTGGCGCGACCTGCGCGCCCACACGGCGGCACGGCTGGCCCTCGGCCGCTGCGGCGCCAGCCTGCCGACCGACGAGATCCTGCGCTTCGGCCTGGCGCATGCCGCGGCGCGCGACGCGGTGCAGCGGCAACTGGACGTCGATGATCTCGCCAAGCGGCTGCAGGACGACGGCATCGCGTCACTGCAGGTGGCCAGTGCCGCGGGCGATCGCACCACCTTCCTGCTCCGCCCCGACCTCGGGCGCCGGCTCTCGGAAACCAGTCGGGCGCACCTGTCGGCCGCTGCCGGCACGACCGCCGCCAGCGACCTGGTGCTGGTGATCGGTGACGGACTCTCGGCTCCTGCCATCGAACGCAACGCGCTGCCGATGATCGCTGCGATCCGGCGCCGGGCACTGCCGGGCTGGCACATCGGCCCGGTCGTCGTCGCCACCCAGGCGCGGGTGGCGCTTGGCGATGAGATCGGCGAGCTGCTGGACGCGGCACTGGTGGCGGTGCTGATCGGCGAGCGGCCCGGCCTGAGCTCGCCGGACAGCCTCGGCATCTATCTCACCTGGCAGCCGCGGCGCGGCCGCCGCGACGCGGAGCGCAACTGCATCTCCAACATCCGGCCCGAAGGACTCGGCTACGACGACGCGGCGGCTCGCCTCTGGTGGCTGTGCGGCGAGGCGCGCCAATTGCGCCTGACCGGCGTGCAGCTCAAGGATCGCAGCGCCCAGGCGCGGCTGGTCAATCCGGCGTGAGCCCTGGCAGCTCGATGCCTGCGGCTGCGGCCACGGCACCGCTGCGCACCAGGCCGATGGCCCGGGCCATGTCGGGATGGAGATGACGATCGTCATCGAGATGCGCCACCTGCGCACGCAGCAGCCGGCGCACCGCCTCGAGCGGCGGGCTCGACTGCAACGGCGCATGGAAGTCGCACCCTTGGGCAGCGCACAACAACTCGATGCCGATCACGCCGGCGACGTTCTCGACCATCGGCAGCAGGCGGCGCGCGCCATGCGCGGCCATCGAGACGTGGTCTTCCTGGTTCGCGGAGGTCGGGATCGAATCGACGCTCGCCGGCGCGGCGCGCTGCTTGTTCTCCGAGACCAGCGCCGCCGCCGTCACCTGCGGCAGCATGAAGCCGGAATTCAACCCCGGCTTCGGGGTCAGGAAGGCCGGCAGGCCGGATAACGCCGGATCGACCAGCATCGCCACTCGGCGTTCGGCGAGCGAACCGATCTCGCACAGCGCGAGCGCGATCATGTCGGCGGCAAAGGCCACCGGCTCCGCATGGAAGTTGCCGCCGGAGAGCGCCTCGTCGCTGTCGCCGAAGACCAGTGGGTTGTCGGACACGCCGTTGGCTTCCGTAAGCAGCATGTCCGCCGCCTTGCGCAACACGTCGAGGCAGGCGCCCATGACCTGCGGCTGGCAGCGCAGGCAATAGGGATCCTGCACCCGCTCGTCGCCGGTTCGATGCGAGGCGCGGATCGCGCTGCCGTCGAGCAGGTCGCGCAGCGAGCGGGCTGCGGCAAGCTGTCCGGCATGCCGGCGCAAGCGGTGGATCCTGGCGTCGAAGGGCGTATCGGAGCCGCGTGCCGCATCGGTAGCCAAGGCGCCGGTGACCAGCGCGCTGCGAAACAGCACCTGGGCTTCGAGCGCGGCGGCCAGCGCATAGGCGGTCGAATACTGGGTGCCGTTGAGCAGCGCGAGCCCTTCCTTGGGACCGAGCTCCGCCACCGCCAGGCCGGCCTCGGCGAGCGCCTGGCTCGCGGGCAGGCGCCGCCCGCCGGCGAAGGCCTCGCCCACGCCGATCATCGTCGCCGCCATGTGGGCAAGCGGCGCCAGGTCGCCGGAAGCGCCGACCGAACCCTGCGCCGGCACCAGCGGGATGACGTCGGCGGCCAGCATCGCCTCGAGCAGCGTCAGCGTCTGGGGCCTGATACCGGAGGCGCCTTGCGCCAGGCTCGCCAGCTTGAGCGCCATCATCAGCCTGACCACCGGCACCGGCATCGGCTCGCCGACCCCAGCCGCATGCGAGAGCACGATGTTCCGCTGCAGCGTGGCCAGGTCCCGGACGTCGATGCGCACGCTCGCCAGCTTGCCGAAGCCGGTGTTGATGCCGTAGACCGGCCGACCGCTCGCCACGATGCGTTCGACGGCAGCGGCGCCAGCCCGGACCTCGTCGAGGCAGGCGACGGGCAGCTTCAGCGCCGCACCGCGATAGATCGCTTCCCAATCGCCAAGCGGTGTCGCGCCGGGCTGCAGGATGATTTCGCTCACCGCGGCACCGCCCGCCGGCGTCAGCGGGGCACCCTCGGGTCGCCCTGGCGGGCGAACGACTCGCCGGCTTCGATCCGGTCGGCCAGTCGCCGGCCGCGCTGGCGCCAGGGCTCCTCGATGTAGCGGTAGGTCAGCATCGAAGCCCCGAAGACGGCGGCGACGTAGAACAATCCCACCAGGTGCTTGCCGGGCTCGGGTACCGCGCGACCCAGCCAGTCCACCAGGGTCAGCACGGTGACGTGGGTGAGGTAGATGGAGTAGCTGTGCAGGCCGAGCCACTGCATCGGCCGCGTCTGCAGCAGGCCGGCGACGATGCCGCGGTCAGGCACCAGCGACAGCACCACCAGCGCGAACGCGAAGGGAATGGCCAACTGGGCGGTGCCCAGCAGATGCTGCCGGTCGACCAGGTAGAGCGCCAGGATGACCGCCAGCACCTGGCCCGCGCCCAGCCAGCTCGCGGAGGTCGGGCCGGTACTGCCGGTGCGGGCCGAGCCTGCCCAGCGGGCGCTCAGCCAACGATGGAGGTAGAAGACCAGTACGCCCTGGAAGAAGCTCAGCATGCCGCGCGGCAGCCCGCGGGTGTCGAGGGTGCGCAGCGGCTCCGGCGCGGTCGACCAATAGATGACGAAGTACGCCAGCGACATGCCCACGAACAGGACGCTCGCGGCGATCCGCGCCAGCCGCGGCCGCACCACCAGCATCAGCAGCGCGAACATCATATAGAGCCAGAACTCGACCGAGATCGACCACGACGGATAGTTGTGGATCTCCTTGCGCATGATGCCCACGCCCTGCAACAGCAGCAGGTCGAGGCCCAGGAGCTTGAGGTTGAAGAATTCGAAGTCGAACGGCTCCTCCCGGCCGACCCGGATTCCCTGCCAGGCGAGCACCAGCTTGAGCGTCTGGATGGCGATGACCGCGAGCAGCACGGTGGCGGTGGTGACGATATGCAGCGGATAGAGGCGGAAGAAGCGCCGGACCATGTAGCCGACGGCCGCCCGTCCGCTTTCGAGGCGATCGCCATAGGCTGCCACCATCACGTAGCCGCTGATGACGAAGAAGAGGTCCACGAACAGCCAGGCATGCTGCAGCACGCGGGAGCTGGCCGGGAATCCTCCCCACTGGCTGTAGACGTAGGCGTGAAACAGGGCTACCAGCAAAGCCGCCACGCCCCTGAGTCCCTCGATGGATCTGATCAACCCCAATGCTCCCGCCAATCCTCAACGCATGTTCTCACACCGATCGCCCAGGCGCGCCCGCGGCCCCTCGGAAACCCGAACGACTCCGGACGAACGGAAGTGCAAAGCCTGCCGACACCGGCCGGACCGGGCCGGGCGGCGATCCTCGACCAGAGCAGGTTTCCTGCCTGCTTTGGCGCGTCCCCGGTCGCCGCGGCGGCCGGAAGTCGCCGACCGCTCCGCCCCGCTCAGCGCTCCATCTGCGACAGATGCCACCAGATTCGTGCCAACGCCTCGACTTCGACCGCGCGGGACGTGGCAGCCGCCAGCGATGCGCCGCAGGCGAGCAGCCCCCAGCCCGCCAGCAGGCAAGCCCAGCGATCGTGAAGGGCCGGCAGCAGCGGTTCACATCGCAGCGAAGTCCCGGGCAAGCCGCAGTCGACGCAGGCCAGCGCGCCACCGGCAATCGCCGCCACGTCGGGGTGGAAAGCGGGGATGCCGGCACCAGCCGTGGTGCTGCAGCAGGCAATGGCAGTGGCATAGGTCGGTCGGCAGCGGACGATCGCTTCGACGTCGGTCCGCCGCTGGTAGAGGTCGCGGTGCAGCCGCCACTCATCCGTCAGACTCTTATACACATCTGACGCTGCCGACGAT
>JAEZQX010000127.1 GCA_023441105.1 Pseudomonadota bacterium
GCCCAGCATGTCGGTCGTGGTGTTCTCCAGCTTGAGACCCACGTCCTCGCTGATGACCTGGCCGCCGGTCAGCGTGGCGATGTCGCCCAGCATGGCCTTGCGGCGGTCGCCGAAGCCCGGGGCCTTCACGGCCACGGACTTGAAGATCCCGCGGATCTTGTTGACGACCAGGGTGGCCAGCGCCTCGCCCTCGACGTCCTCCGCGATGATCAGCAGCGGCTTGCCGGACTGCATGACGCCCTCAAGGACCGGCAGCAGGTCCTTGTTCGCCGACACCTTGCCCTGGACGATCAGGAGGTACGGGTCTTCGAGGACCGCCTCCATCCGCTCGGGGTCGGTCACGAAGTAGTGCGAGATGTAGCCCTTGTCGAAGCGCATCCCCTCGGGGAGCTCGAGCTCCAGACCGAAGGTCTGGCTCTCCTCGACCGTGATGACGCCTTCCTTGCCGACCTTCTTCATCGCCTCGGCGATGATGTTGCCGATCGACTCGTCGGAGTTGGCCGAGATGGTGCCGACCTGGGCGATCGCCTTGTCGTCGGCGGTCGGCTTGGACAGGCTCTTCAGCTCGGCCACGGCGGCCACGACGGCCTTGTCGATGCCGCGCTTGAGGTCCATCGGGTTCATGCCGGCGGCCACGGCCTTCATGCCCTCGCGGATGAACGCCTGGGCCAGCACGGTGGCGGTGGTGGTGCCGTCGCCGGCGTTGTCGGAGGTCTTGGAAGCGACTTCCTTGACCATCTGCGCGCCCATGTTCTCGAACTTGTCGGCCAGTTCGATCTCCTTGGCGACGGACACGCCGTCCTTGGTGATCGTCGGGGCGCCGAAGCTCTTCTCGAGCACGACGTTGCGGCCCTTCGGGCCCAGGGTGGCCTTGACGGCATTGGCGAGCACGTTCACACCGCGGACCATGCGGGTGCGGGCGTCTTCACCGAAACGGATATCCTTGGCAGCCATTGCGGAATTACCTCAGTTCTGTGATTGCGGATTTGGGGTGTGGCGAAGCGGCGGGCTCAGCCCAGCACGGCGAAGATGTCGTCTTCCTTCACCACCAGGTACTCGGTGCCGTCGAGCTTGACCTCGGTGCCGGCGTACTTGCCGAACAGCACCTGGTCGCCGACCTTGACCTTCGGCGCGCGCACGTTGCCGTTGTCGAACACCTTGCCCTCGCCCACGGCGACGACCTGGCCCTTGATCGGCTTCTCGGTGGCCGAATCCGGAATCACGATGCCACCGGCGGAGACCTTCTCTTCCTCGGTGCGCTTGATGACGACGCGGTCGTACAGCGGCTTGATATTGCTCATTTCAATCCCTCTCAAGTGATTGACTGGGTTGGAAAAAGGGCGGCTAGACTAGCACTCGCGGATGACGACTGCCAGCGCCACGGACGGACAAAACCCGGTCCGGGACCGGGATGAAAGGCAGATGGGGGACGTCCGGCAGGCTTTCAAGGGCGCCGCGGCGGACCGCCGCCGCGGGGGCCGCGGCGCCCCGGCCGGTACACTTCCGCCATGCCGGTCCATCTCGTGTTCTGCAGCTGCCCCGACCCTGACACCGCCCAGCGCCTGGCGACCGCGCTGGTCGAGGCGCGCCTGGCCGCCTGCGTCAGCGTGCTGCCGGCGATGCGCTCGGTGTACCGCTGGCAGGGCGCGGTCGAACAGGCCGAGGAGGTCCTGCTGCTGGCCAAGACCCCCGCCGGGCGCCTGCCGGCGCTGGTCGAGCAGCTGCGCGCCGCCCATCCGTATGAACTCCCCGAGATCGTCGCGGTCGAAGCCGCCGGCGGCCTCCCCGCCTACCTGGACTGGGTGGCCGACGCCACCCGCGAGTGAATCCCGCCCGATGCCGCACCTGCTCCGCCGGCTGATCCCGGCCTCCCTGCTCCATGTCCTGCTGGCCCTGCTCCTCCTGCCCCTCGCCCCGGCGGCGGGAGCGGTCGAGGAGAGTGACCTGCTGCCGGTCGACCAGGCCTTCGTCCTGTCGGCGACGGCGCCGAGCCGCGACCGGATCGAGGTCCACTGGCGGATCGCCGACGGCTACTACCTGTACCGGCACCGGACGTCGGTGAAGGCCGGCAACGGCTTTGCCGGGGGCGATCTGCGCCTGCCGGACGGCAGCAGGCACACGGACGAGTTCTTCGGCCCGGTCGAGACCTACCGCGGCGAACTGCTGGCCACGCTCCCCGGCCAGGCCACCGGCCCGGGGCCGGTGCAGCTGGAAGTGAAGTACCAGGGCTGCGCCGACGCGGGCATCTGCTACCCGCCACAGACCCGGCGCCTGCAGGTCGCGCTGCCGGCAGGCGCCATGCCGGCGGTGCTGCCGGCTTCCGGCCTGCCCGGTCTGGCGGGCGGTGGCGCACGCGCCGGCCTGCGCCTGCCCGGCCAGCAGGCGCTGCCGGAAACGCAGGCGTTCGCGGTCGACGCGATCGCCGACGGCGGCAACCGGATCCTGGTCCGGATGCAGCCGGCACCGGGCTACTACCTCTACCGGGACCGCAGCCGCTTCGAGCTCAAGGGCGATCCGGGCCTGCTCGCGCAGTCACCGCGCTGGCCGCAGGGCACCCGCCACCGCGACGAGCACTTCGGCGACGTGGTCGTGTTCTTCGAACCGGTCGAGGTCGAGATCCCGGTGCGCCGCGCCCATCCGCGCCCTGCGCGCGAGACGCTGGTGGCCACGTTCCAGGGCTGCCAGACCGACGGCATCTGCTATCCGCCGATGACCCGCAGCATCACGGTCGACCTGCCCGCCGGCCAGGTCGACACCTGTC
>JAEZQX010000130.1 GCA_023441105.1 Pseudomonadota bacterium
GCGCGAGCCAGACCTTGGCGCTGGTGATCGGCATCTGCAGGCGGCGGGCGGCATCGCCGTGTCCGGCGCGGCTGAGCGCGTCGATGACCGCGCTGACCACCGCCGGCGTCGCGCCGATGGTGCCGAGCTCGCCGACGCCCTTGACGCCCAGCGGGTTGTGCAGGCACGGCGTCGATTGATCCAATCGGGTGGCGATCGGGCCGACGATGTCGGCGCGCGGAATCGCGTAGTCCATGAAGCTTCCGGTGAGCAACTGCGCCGACTGGGGGTCGTAGACCAGCTCCTCGCATAGCGCCTGGCCGATGCCCTGGACGGCGCCGCCTTCCAGCTGCCCGGTGACGATCAGCGGGTTGACGACGTGGCCGACGTCGTTCGCCGATGCGTAGCTGACGATCGCGACATGGCCGGTCTGGGGGTCGATCTCCGCCTCGCAGATGTGGCAGCCGTTGGGCCAGGTGGGGCCGCCGACGGTGCTGGTCGAGTCGACGTAGATCGAGGTGTCCGGCTGCTTGGCGGCCAGGTCGAAGAGGCCGACCTGCCGGTCGGTGCCGACCACCTTGAAGACGCCCTCGCGATATTCGATGTCCGGCTCGCCGACCTCGAGCTCCTCGGCGGCCAGCGCCTTGGCCTTCTCCACCGTGCGCTGCGAGGCGACCCGCACCGACGAGCCGCCGGTGAAGAGCGAGCGGGAGCCGGCGCTGCCGAAGCCGTTGGCGAGGTCGGTGTCGCCCTGGACGATGCGGATGCGCTCGATCGGCACGCCGAAGACATCGACCGCGAGCTGCGCGTAGCTGGTGGCGATACCCTGGCCCATCGCCTGGGTGGCGGAAACGATCTCGATGAAGCCGTCGGCCGCCACCCGGACGGTGACCCGCTCCTCGAAGACGTTGCCGCCGGTCCACTCGAGGAACGTCGCGATCCCGATCCCGCGCAGGCGGTCGCGGGCGCGAGATTCGGCGAGGCGCCGGTCGAAGCCGCGCCAGTCGGCAAGCTCCAGGCCCTGGTCCATGACCGATTCGAACTTGCCGGAATCGTAGGTCTGCGCCATCGGGTTCTGGTAGGGCATCTGCTCCGGCCGGATCATGTTGCGGCGGCGGATCTCGGTGCGATCGATGCCGGTGACCCGCGCGGCTTCGTCCATCAGCCGCTCGATCAGGTAGATGGCCTCCGGACGGCCGGCGCCACGATAGGGGCCGGTCGGCGCGGTGTTGGTCAGCACTGCGGTCAGCTTGAGGTCGATGGTGCCGATGTCATAGACGCTGGTCGTGACCCACGGGCCGATCAGCAGCTGGATGGCGACGCCGACGCCGGTGGCATAGGCGCCGACATTGGCGAGCGAGCGTACCCGCAGGGCCAGCACACGCCCGTTCGCATCCAGCGCCATTTCCGCCTCGCTGCGGACGTCGCGCCCGTGAACCGACGACAGCAGTTCCTCGCTGCGGTCGGCTACCCACTTGACCGGACGCTGGAGGTCGCGCGCCGCATAGGCGACCACGGCATCCTCCGGATAGAGCCCGGTCTTCATGCCGAAGCCGCCGCCGACATCGCCGACCACCACGCGGATCTTCTCGTTGCCGAGGCCGAGCACGGTGGCGAGGGTGTCCCGGATGCCGGTCGGCATCTGCGTGCTGACTCGCACCGTGAGCCGTCCGTCGGAGGCATCCAGGTTGGCGAGGAGGGTCCGCGGCTCGATCGGGGAAGCTGCCAGGCGCTGGTTCACGATCTGGATCCGCGCCACGTGGGCGGCGGCGGCGAACGCCCGGTCGCTCGCGGCGGCATCGCCGTGCCGCATCTCCGCCGCGATGTTGTCGCCCACCGAAGGCAGGAGCAGCGGCGCGTCGGCGGCCGCTGCCCTGGTGACGTCCACGACTGCCGGGAGTTCCTCGAAGTCCACCAGGATCGCCTCGGCGGCATCGCGCGCCTGCTCGCGGGACTCGGCGACCACTGCGGCAATCGCCTCGCCGACGAACCGCGCCACCTCGGGTGCAAGCGGATGGCGCTCCGGCGTCACGGCCGGCGAACCGTCGGGCCGCGGAAAGCCGGCCACCCCCGGCAGGGCTTGCACGCCGCCGGCGACCAGGTCCGCGCCGGTGTAGACCGCGACCACGCCCGGCATGCCCCTGGCGGCGGCCGTGTCCATGCCGGTGATGCGTGCGTGGGGGTAGGGCGAGCGCAGGAACTGCACGACCAGCTGCCCCTGGGGCTTGAGGTCGTCGGCATAGCGGCCCCTGCCGGTGAGCAGGGCGTCGTCTTCCAGGCGGCGCACCGCCTGGCCGCTGCCGAACCGCGTGGCAATGGTGTCGCTGGTCATGGATCTGGTCTCCTCTGCCGTGGCCGCCGGCGGTGGCGCTCGCGTGTGTCTGCCGATTCTAGACCCAAGTATCAGGCCCGGCGGCGCGACTGCCCGGCCGTGGGCACGCTCGCGCCGAGCTCGCGCGAAATCGCCGCCGCCGCCTGCAGCTGCTCCTCCCGCGACTCGGCGACGCTGCGACGGACGTCGCGCTGGCGAAGGTAGGGCTGGGTCAGGGTGGCGATCGCGAAGCCGAGGCGGTCGAGGATGGGGCAGCAGATGTCGGTGATGCCGGGCAGGGTGTCGCTTTCCTTCTCCTCGAAGCCGCGCCTGGCGATCGCCGCGACCTGGCGCTGCAGGCTCGCGCGCGACGGCGGCGACGGATCGTTGGCGATCATCTCGTCGATCAGCTCCTGGCGTCGCTGCGGCGGCTGGAAGGCGCTGTAGGTGCGCGCCGAGACGCGGTCGACGCGGAACGGGAAGTGGGCCCCGACGCGGACCGAGAAGCCCATTGCCTCGGGGCTGTCGACCTGCGCGACCACCAGGATCCTGCGGTCGTGGTGCACGACAAGGTGATTCGACTGCCGGGTCTCGTGCGCCAGGCGTTGCATCAGCGGCAGCGCAACCGCCACCAGCTGCCGGATCTGCGCCTGGCGGTGCGCCAACTCGAACATCCGCAGCGACAGGCGATAGGTGCCGTTGACGGCGGACCGGGTGATCCAGCCGCGCCGCTCCAGCACCTCGAGCATCCGGAAGATCTCGCCGATCGAGCGGCCGAGCCCGGCCGAGATCTGGTTCTGCGACAGGCCGTCCTTCGCATCGGCCAGCAGCTCGAGGATGTCGAGCCCCTTCTCGAGTGCCGGCGCGGCATAGGGAGTCGCGCCGCCGTTGTCTGCTTCCGCCTTGCCCCGCTCCATGCCTTGCGGCCTGTTCTGGTCTTTCATCCATACCCCGCGCCGGTTCGCGACCGCTGCCGGGCCCGGCTTGCGCCGCCGGGCCCGCCTTGACAGCATTGCTTTTCAAGGATGAAAATACATTTCATCTGCGAAAAAGGCGAGAGGACATGACCAGGAGACTCAGCGACGCGGACGTCGCCCGCTATCGACGTGACGGCATTCTCTTTCCCATCGACGTGATGCCGCCGGCCGAGGCGCAGGAACTGCTGCAGCGGCTGGAGGCCGACGAGCGCGCCCAGGGAGGCCGGCTGTCCGGCCGCAACAACCAGAAGCCGCACCTGCTGCATCCCTGGATGGATCAAGTGGTCCGCCATCCCGCCATCCTGGATGCGGTGGAGGACGTGCTCGGGCCGAACCTGTTCTGCTGGGGCTCGCAGTTCTTCGCCAAGGATCCGGGCGACACCGCCTATGTGTCCTGGCACCAGGACGGCACCTACTGGGGCCTGTCGTCGCCCGACGTGGTCACCGCGTGGGTCGCGCTCACGCCGTCGATCCCCGAGAACGGCTGCATGCGCGTGGTTCCCGGAACCCAGCGGCAGCAGGTGGCGCACGAGGACACTTTCGCGGAAAGCAACCTGCTCAGCCGCGGCCAGGAGATCGCGGTCAAGGTGGACGAGGCGAAGGCGGTCGACGTGGTGCTGCAGCCGGGGCAGATGTCGCTGCACCACGTGCTGATATTCCATGGCTCCGAACCGAACCAGTCCGACATCCGCCGGGTCGGCTTCGCCATCCGCTATGTCCCGACCCACGTCTCGCAGGCGTCCGGCATCCGCGAAAGCGCCTTGCTGGTTCGGGGCGTGGACGAGTTCGGCCATTTCGACCACGAACTGTCACCGGAGGCCGACATGCATCCCGATGCGGTCGCCCGCCACAAGCAGGTCATCGATCGGCAGATGCAGATCCTCTACGCGGGCGCCCGCCAGCGCGGCAAGCGCGAGATGGCTTAGCATCCGCCTCGGCGGTCGTGCCGAAAGGCCGGGCCGCCGTCGTTCACGTCATCGCCCGGCGCGCGGCCAGCCGCCGGCAAGCCCCTACAGACACCCCAGGAGACCAGCATGACCCTCTCAGCGATGTCGATCCTCCGACCGGCCTGGCGCAGCGCCGGCCTCGCCCTGGCGGCGGCCGCGGCGGTCTTCGCGGCCCAGCCGGCAAGCGCGCAGAACGTGATCAAGATCCGCTTCGCGCATTCGTTGTCGAGCACCGAGCCGGCGCATCTCGCGGCCGAGTTCTTTGCCAAGAACGTGGCGGCGCGCACCAACAACCGGGTCCAGATCCAGGTGTTCCCCAGCGAGCAGCTCGGCTCCGGCAAGGAGGTGAACGAGATGATCCGCCAGGGCGCCAACGTGATGAACATCACCGACCCGGGCTACATGTCGGACTTCGTGCCGGACATCGGGGTGCTCAACGGACCTTACCTGGTCAAGGACCCGGCCGACTACCAGAAGCTGCTGGATTCGGACTGGTTCAAGGAGATCGAGAAGAAGCTCGATGCCGCCGGCTTCAAGCTGATCATGGCCAACGGCTTCTTCGGCCAGCGCCACGTGATCGCGGACAAGCCGGTGCGCACGCCGTCCGACATGACGGGAATGACCGTGCGCGTGCCGCCCAATCCGATGTGGATCGAGACCTTCAAGGCGATGGGCGCGCGCCCGACCACCGTCCAGTGGTCCGAGATCTACAGCGCCCTGCAGCAGAACGTCGTCGCCGCCGCCGAGGCGCCCCTGGGTTCGCTGTGGGGTTCGAAGCTGCATGAGACGCGCAAGGTCATCTCGATGACCGGCCACTTCACCGCCTTCACCATGTGGCCTATCAACGCCAAGTACTTCAAGTCGTTGCCGGCCGACGTCCAGCAGATCCTGGTCGAGGAGGGTGCCAAGGGCGGCGCCGAGATGACCCGGCTGACGCTGCAGATGAACGACGAGTACGTCAAGAAGTTCAAGGACCACGGCGTGACCTTCGTCGAGGACGTCGACCTGGCCGCCTTCCAGAAGGCCACCACCCCGGCCTACAAGGCGTTTCCCAAGTGGACGCCCGGCCTGCACGACCGCGTGATGTCGGTCATCAAGCCCTGACGGATGGCGGCGCCCGACAAGGCCCCCGCCGGATCATCGCCGCTTCGCGACGGCGCGGCCACCGCGCCGCTGCCGCGCGGCTGGCGCTGGGGCATCGACCAGTTCGAGGAGATCGTCGCATCCGCGGCGGTCGTCGTCGTGATCCTGTCCGTGGCCTGGGGCGTCCTGAGCCGCTACGTGACCGAGCAGCCGTCGGCCTGGGCCGGCGAGATCGCCACCCTGGCCTTCGCCTGGGTGGTCTTCTTCGGCGCCACTGCCTGCATCAAGTACCACATGCATCCGACCATCGACCTGCTGGTGAAGACCTTTCCACGCGGCCTGCAGCTGGCCATCGCCGTCGTCAACCATGTGCTGGTGCTCGGGTTCTGCGCCTTCATGGTCTGGTTCGGCACCCGCTTCGCGATCGATGCCTGGGATAGTCCCAGCGCCGTCCTGCGCATGCCGCTGACCTGGCTGTACGGGCCCGTCGCCGTCTGCTTCGCGCTGATGATCGTGCGCTACCTGCAGGTGCTCGCCGGCAGGATCTGGCATCTCGAAGAGGACCGGGTGACCCATGCTGGCTGACTGGCTGCCGGCGATCCTGATGTGCGTGCTGTTCGCCATCGGCACGCCGATCTCGTTCGCGATCGCCATCAGTGCGCTGTCGTTCTTCGTCGTCAGCGGCGAGATGCCGCTCAATATCTTCGTCCAGAAGATGGTGACGGTGACCGATTCCTACCCGCTGCTGGCGATCCCGTTCTTCGTTCTCGCCGGCGCGATCATGAACAAGGCCGGCATCACCGGCCGCCTGCTGGCGCTTGCCGACGCCATGGTGGGCCATCTCACCGGCGCGCTGGCGCAGATGTGCACGGTGCTCGCGACGCTGCTGGGCGGCCTGACCGCGTCTTCCAGCGCCGATGCCGCCATGCTGGCGAAGATCCTCGGCCCGGAGATGGTCAGGAACAACTACAGCCCGGCTTTCGCGGCGGTGATCACCTCCTGCTCGGCGATCATCGCCTCGCTGATCCCGCCGTCGATCGGGTTGATCATCTACGGCTACGTCGCCGACGTCTCGATCGGGCGGCTGTTCATCGGCGGCGTGCTGCCAGGCCTGCTGATCGCGGCCTCGTTGATGACGGTGACCTGGTTCGTCTCGCGCCGCCGCGGCTACCTGCCGAAGCGCACCACCTTCGCGGGTACCCAGACCCTGGCGCGCACCTTCCGCGAAGCCGTGTGGGCGCTGTCCATCCCGGTGTTCATCATCGTCGGCATCCGCTACGGCATCTTCACGCCGACCGAAGCCGGCGCCATCACCGTGCTGTACGTGATCCTGGTCGGCAAGTTCGCCTACCGCAGCCTGCGGCTGCGCGACCTGCCGGAGCTGCTCAAGGAGACGGCGCTCGATACCAGCTCGGTGATGCTGATGGTGTGCGCCGCCTCCGCCTTCGGCTTCTATCTCGCCTGGGAGCGGATACCGCCGCAGCTGGCCGCCTGGCTGATCACGCTGACGCAGGATCCGGTGGCGCTGCTGCTGCTGATCAACCTGCTGCTGATCGTGCTCGGCACGGCAGTCGAGGGGACGTCCGCGCTGATCATCCTCACCCCGATCTTCGTGCCGATCCTGACCAAGCTCGGCATCGACCCGGTGCACTTCGGCATCGTGCTGGTCACCAACCTGACGATCGCCGGCGTCACGCCGCCGGTCGGACAGATGATGTTCATCAGCTCGCGGGTGCTGAGGGTGCCGATGGACGACTACACCATCGAGGTGCTGCCGTTCCTGGGCAGCCTGATGCTGGTGCTGATCCTGCTGACCCTGTTCCCGCAGATCACGCTGCTGTTGCCGAATGCGGTCTTCGGCCACTGACCGCCGCAGGGAAGGAGCGATGAGGTTCGACGCGGCGGTGCTTCATGAAACAGGCCGGCCACTGGTGATCGAGCAGGTGGAGCTGGGCGAGCTGCAGCCGTTCGACGTCCTGGTGCGGGTGCGCGCCAGCGGCCTGTGCCACACCGACCTGGAGGTGATGCAAGGCAGCCTCGCCTATCCGCTGCCGATCGTGCTGGGTCACGAAGGCGCCGGCGTGGTGGAACGGGTGGGATCGTCGGTGACCCAGGTGCGGCCCGGCGACCACGTCGTCTGCTCCTGGAACCCGCATTGCGGCCACTGCTTCTACTGCCAGCGCGACCAGCCGATCCTCTGCGAGCCGTTCACGCGGCACCAGCCGGCAGGCCACCAGCTCGACGGGTCTTCGCGCTATCGGCTGGCTTCCGGTAGCCGCGCCGGTGCCAAGCTGCACCATTTCTCGGTGATGTCCTCGCATGCGCAGTATTGCGTCGTGCCGGAAAGCGGCGCCATCGCGGTGCCGCGCGAGATTCCGTTCGATCGTGCCTGCCTGATCGGCTGTGGCGTGATGACCGGCGTCGGCGCCGTCTCGCGGCTGGCGCGGGTGGAGGCTGGCGCCCATGTGGCGGTGATCGGCTGCGGCGCCGTCGGTCTCAACGTCGTGCAGGGCGCGCTTCTCGAGCAGGCGGCGAGCATCATCGCGATCGATCGTGACCCGGCGAAGCTGGAAATGGCGCGGCGCTTCGGCGCTTCGCACCTGCTGGGTCCGGATTGTCCCGACGTGCCAGGGGCGGTCAAGGACCTGACCGCCGGCCGCGGCGCCGACTACGTGTTCGAATGTGCCGGTGGCGAAGCGGCGCTGCAGACGATGTACGACACGGTGCGGCCGGGCGGGCAGGCGGTGATCCTCGGCAAGGTCGAGGTCGACCGCAAGGTGTCGCTGCGCTTCGGCTCGATGATGGGGGAGAAGCGCGTCATTCGTTCGAGCTACGGCGGCGCCCGGCCGCGTCGCGACTTCCCGTGGCTGGCGCGCTGCTACCTCGAAGGCAAGCTGCGACTGGACGAGCTGATCTCGCTGCGGCTGCCGCTCGGGCGGATCAACGAGGGCTTCGACGCCATGGCGGCCGGCGGCATCGTGCGCGCCGTGGTGCTGATGTGAACGCCGCCGCAAGGAGCGCAGGTTGAGCGCCAGCGAGCTGCGCCACCCGGCCTTGCAGCCCGGCTGGATCGACAGGCCGCATCGCGAGCTGGCACTCGGCGACTTCGGCCTCGAGAGCGGCGAAGTCATCCGCGACTTTCGCCTCTCCTACGTCGTCCATGGCGGGCCGCGGGAGATCATGGCCGGTTGCCTGCGCAATGCCGACAACGTCGTGCTGGCGCTGTCGGCGATCGCCAGCACGCACCATCGCCTCGATTTCCTGGTCGGCAGCGGGCGGGCGCTTGATCCGACGCAGCTGGTGGTGGTCGCGGTCGATGCGATCGGCAACGGGCTGACCACCTCGCCGTCGACCTCGGTCCTGCAGCCCGGCATGGCATTTCCGCGCTTCACCATCCGCGACATGGTGGCCAGCCAGCTGGCGCTGCTCGATCATCTCGGCATATCCCGGTTGCAGGCGGTGATCGGCGCGTCCATGGGCGGAATGCAGGCGCTGCAGTGGGCGGTGTCGCACGGCGATCGGGTCGGCCGGCTGGTCGCGATGACGCCGATGGCGCGGACCACCGCCTGGGCGGCCGCCGTCAACGAGACGTCGCGGCGCGCGCTGCTGGAGGCGGATGATCGCAGCGGCGGCGGCGACTGGGGCGCCTGGGTGCCGCTGATGCAGATGCTGTCGGGACGTACGCCGCAGCAGGTCGATGCCGAGTTCGCCGGCGCCGCCGAGGTCATCGAGTGGATCCGCCAGCGCAGCCATTGGTGGCAGGGGCAAGGCTTCGCCAAGGTCGACTGGATCTACCAGTCGCTTGCCTACGACGCCCACGATGTCGGCGCCACGCCGGGCTTCGACGGTGACACCCGCAAGGCGCTGCAGTCGGTGACGCTGCCGGCCCTGGTGCTGGCGCCGCCGCTGGATCTCTACAATCCCGCCGCGGCCGCCCGCTGGGCGGCGCAGGCGATGCCGAACGCGCGGTTTGCCGAGATCCCGTCGCCATGGGGTCACCAGGCTGCGTCCGCCGCCGATGCGGCCGCCGGCAGCTTTCTCAACGACACGATCGGACGCTTCCTGCACGCCGACCCTGGCTGGCCGGCCTGAGCCGCGGCTAGCCCCCCGGGTTGCCCGCCGTGCGGGCGTGGGTCTTGCCTCGGTGCCCTCAGGGGGATCTCGGGATGAAGCGTTCTTCGCTTGCCGGCTGCGTCCTGGCATTGGCGGTGCTGTCCGGTTGCGGCGAGACCGCCAAGCATCGGGTGGCGGATGGCATGGGTCCGGAGCCGCTGCTGCCGCCGCCCAACAAGACGCTGCTTCCCACCGTGCACGTCGCGCCCGCGGTCGGCTGGCCTGAAGGGGAGCTGCCGCGGCCGGCGGCCGGTCTCGCGGTGAGCGTGTTTGCCCGCGGACTGGATCACCCGCGTTGGCTCCACGTGCTGCCGAACGGCGACGTCCTGGTGGCCGAGACCAACAAGCCGGCACCCCCCGCGGATGCACCCGGGCGCGGCGTGCGCGGCTGGGCGATGGACCGGATGATGGCCCGGGCGGGCGCCGGCGTGCCGAGCGCGGACCGGATCACCCTGCTGCGCGATGCCGACGGCGATGGCGTCGCCGACATGCGCACGGCATTCCTCGAGGGCCTGCATTCGCCCTTCGGCATGGCGCAGACGGACGACGCCTTCTACGTCGCGAACACCGATGCCGTCGTGCGCTTTCCCTTCGTCACCGGCGAGACCCGCATCAAGACCGCGGGCACCCGCCTCGTCGAGCTGCCGGCAGGTCCGCGCAACCATCACTGGACGAAGAGCCTGATCGCAAGTCCTGGCGGCGACCGGCTGTACGTCACCGTCGGCTCCAACAGCAACGTGGCGGAGCATGGCATGGCGGAGGAGCAGGGGCGGGCAGCGATCTGGGAGGTCGACCTGCCCTCGGGCAAGCACCGGATCTTCGCCGGCGGCCTGCGCAATCCCAATGGCATGGCCTGGGTCGGCGAAGCGCTCTGGACGGTAGTCAATGAACGCGACGAGATCGGCAGCGACCTGGTGCCGGACTACCTCACCTCGGTCAAGGACGGCGGCTTCTACGGTTGGCCCTACAGCTATTTCGGCGGCCACGTCGACCAGCGCGTCAAGCCGCCGCGACCCGACCTGGTGGATAGCGCGATCCGCCCGGACTATGCCCTCGGTCCGCATACCGCGTCGCTCGGCCTGGCGGCGGCGCGCGGCGACGAGCTTCCTGCACCGTACCGCAGCGGCCTGTTCGTCGGGCAGCACGGCTCCTGGAATCGCAAGCCGCATAGCGGCTACAAGGTCGTGTTCGTGCCCTTCGAAGGCGGCCGGCCCGCAGGCATGCCGCTGGATGTGCTGACCGGCTTCCTCACCGACGACGGCAAGGCACGAGGTCGCCCGGTGGGCGTCGCGATCGACCGGAAGGGGGCGCTGCTGGTGGCCGACGACGTCGGCAACACGATCTGGCGGGTCAGCGCCGCGCGTCGCCAGGCGCCGCCATAGGCCCGCACCGGCACGGCCGCCGGTGGCACCACGACCGCGCTAGCGCTGCTCGGCCGGCTTTCTCGGCAACTCGACGCGGAACACGACGCCGTCGGCTCCCTCGTTCTCTCCGGTGACCTTGCCGCCATGCAGGTTGGCGATATGGCGGGCGATGTGCAGGCCGAGGCCGAGTCCCTTGCCGCTGGTGCGCTCCTGCAGCGACATGCCGCTGAAGTTCTGGAACAGCCCCGGCAGCGAGCGCGGATCGATGGTGCCGCGATTGCGGATGCTGATGGCGATCGAAGCGCTGCGGCTGCCGTCCAGCCGCAGCCTTACGGGTTCGCCCGGATGGCCGTGCTCGAGCGCATTGCCGGCAAGGTTGGTGAGCATCTGGGCGATCCGGTCCGGGTCGAAGGTGGCGTGCGTGTCGCCGCTCACCTCGATCTGCAGGCGCCGGTCGGTGCCGGGAGGCTCGAGCTCCTCCTGCACCGCCAGGCATACCTGGTGAAGGTCGCCCGCCATTGGCGCCAGCCGGAAGCCCTGGGCGCGCACCCTGGCCAGGTCCAGGATCTGCGAGATCATGCGCGCCATGCGTTCGCTGCTCGCGCCGATCCGGCCGGCGACGTTGGCGATCTGCTCGCTCGGTGCCAGGCGTCGCAGGATCTCGGCATTGGCCATCACGGACGACAGCGGGCTGCGCAGGTCGTGCCCCAGAACGGCAGTGAACAGGTCGTTCAGCCGCAGCGATTCTTCCAGCTCGGCGAGCTTTTCCGCGAGCCGCCGCTTCTGGGCGTAGAGCTGGACGAAAACCTCGATCTTGCTGCGCAGGACGTAGGCGTCGAACGGCTTCGACAGGAAATCCACCGCCCCGGCCTCGTAGCCGCGGAACTGCCTGGACGGGTCGCCGATGGCCGCGGTGAGGAAGATGATCGGAATGTTGCGCGTGCGGTCGTTCCCGCGCATCAGCTCGGCAAGCTCGAAGCCGTCCATCCCCGGCATCTGGACATCGACCAGGGCCAGGGCGATGTCGTGCTGGAGCACGATCTCCAGCGCCTCGGGGCCGGAATTGGCGGTGAGCAGCTGGAGGTCGTTGCGCCCGACAATGGCCTCCAGGGCGACGATGTTCTGGCTGAGGTCGTCGACTACCAGAACCTTCGTCTTCTGCTCTCCGTCCTGAGTCACGTTGCCGTCTATGCGGTTGTTCATCGTCCCTGTTCCACCGTCCCGTTCCGTTCCGTCGCGGCGCCGCCGTCCGCCAGCCGGCACAAGGCCTGTGCGATCTCCTCGAGCTCCAGGATGGCGTCCGCGCCGGCCAGCTGGATCGCCGCCCGCGGCATGGCCGGCGAGTGCGCGCGCTCCGGCGACTCGACCCAGCCCAGCCCGCCGGCTGCACGAACCGCCTTCATGCCGCGCGCGCCGTCGGCATTCGTGCCGGTGAGAATGATGGCCAGCAGGTCTTCACCGACGCTTGCCGCCGCCGATTCCAGCAGCACGTCGATCGACGGCCGCGAGAAATTCACCGGCCCATCCACCGACAGGCAGAAGGTCAAGTCGCTTTCTATCATGAGATGGTAGTCCGGGGGCGAGAAGTAGATGTGGCCGGGTTCCACCGGCGCCTTGTCGAAGGCCTCCACCACCGGCAGGCGGCACTTGCGGCCGAACAAGTCGGCGAGCAGGCTGTAGCGCGACGGCGGCTGGTGCAGCACCACGACCACGGGCAGGGCGAAGTTGGCCGGCAAGGCCGGCAGGATGCCGCCAAGGGCGGCTACCCCGCCGGCCGAGCCGCCGATGGCGACCAACCGGATGCTCATGGCTGCACCTTCAGATAGATCCGGTCGCGACCGGCGTGTTCGGCGAAGGCGCTGGCATGCGCCGACGAAGTCAGGCTCTCCTTCATCCCGATGCCCAGGAAGCCGCGGTGCACCAACGCCTCGCGGAACAGGCCCACGGCGCGGTTCTGCAGGGTCTTGTCGAAATAGATCAGCACGTTGCGGCAGGACACCAGGTGCACTTCCGAGAAGACGCTGTCGGTCGCGAGGCTGTGGTCGGCAAAGACCACCTGGGCCTTCAGGGTCGAGTCGATGATGGCGCCGTCGTAGGCGGCGGTGTAGTAGTCCGACAGCGAACGCTTGCCGCCGGCAGCCAGGTAGTTGCGGCTGAACGCCGCCATCCGCTCGAGCGGGTAGATGCCGCGCGAGGCGATGCGCAGCGACGCCGGATTGATGTCGGTCGCGTAGAAAATGGTGCGCGACAGCAGATCCTCTTCCTGGAACAGGATGGCCAGCGACCACAACTCCTCGCCGGTGCTGCAGCCCGCCACCCAGACCTTGATCGAAGGATAGGTGCGAAGCTCCGGAATCACATGCTCGCGCAGGCTGCTGAAGTAGGACGGGTCGCGAAACATCTCGCTGACCTGCACCGTGAAGTACTGCAGCATGTCGGTGAACACCGCCGGTTCGTGCAGCACCCGATCCTGCAGTTGCGAGACCGTGCGGCAGTCGAAGCGGTCCATGGCGGCGCCGATGCGCCGCTTCAGGGATGCGCGGGCATAGTGGCGAAAGTCATGCTGGTAGTGGCGAAACACGCCTTCCAGCAGCAGCTCCAGCTCGATATCGAAGCAGGCCGCCTCGCGGCGGGCCGCCTCCCGCGTTGCCGGACTGCCGGACTGGTCGTCGACCGGTCCGGCGTCCGCTGCCCCCGGCAGCGCCGACGGTCGCTTGCTCACCACGCGCTCCTCATTTGGGCATCCACACCCGGCACAGCGACACCAGCCGGTCGATGTCGATCGGCTTGGCGATGTAGTCGTCGGCCCCCGCCTCGAGGCAGCGCACGCGATCCTCCGGCATGGCGTTGGCCGTCAAGGCGATGATCGGCACCTTGCCGACGTCGTCGTCGGCGCGGATCGTCCGCATGGCGGTGAAGCCGTCCATCTCCGGCATCATGATGTCCATCAGGACGAGGTCGATCTCGCCGTTGGCGGCCCGCAGCTTGTCGACTGCCTCGCGGCCGTTGCGGGCGATCTCGACGTTGGCACCGAGCGGCTCGAGCACGTTGATCAGCGCGAACACGTTGCGAACGTCGTCCTCCGCGATGAGGATCTTCCTGCCGTCGAGCACCGAATCGCGGCTGCGCGCCATCTTGAGCAGCCGCTGCTGGTCGGCGGGCAGCTGCGATTCGACCTGGTGAAGGAACAGGGCGACCTCGTCGACCAGCCGATCCGGCGACCGCGCGCCCTTGATGATGATCGAGCGTGAATAGCGGCGCAGGCGCTGCTCCTCCTCGCGGGTGATGCTGCGCCCGGTGTAGACGATGACCGGCGGGAAGGCATAGCGCCCGCCCTTGCTCAGCCGCTCGAGCAATTCGTAGCCGGAGCCGTCGGGCAGGCCGAGATCCATCACCATGCAGTCGAAGGAGCGTTCGTCGAGCAGGCGCAGCGCCTCGTTGATCGTGCCGACGCCGACCAGTTCCACCGCCTCGGCCTTCAGCAGCAGCAGCAGGTTGTCGCGCAGCGCGGCATCGTCCTCGACGATCAGCACCGACTTGACCTCGCGCCGGGACTGGTCCTCGACCCGCTTCAGCGCCGCGGTCAACTGCTCGGGCATCGCCGGCTTCACGATGTAGCCGATGGCGCCGAGCTCGAGGGCCACCTGGGTGTGATCCGCGGCGGAGACGATGTGCACCGGAATCGGGCGGGTGAGTGGATCGCGCTTGAGTTGCTCGAGCACGGCGAGTCCGGACCGGTCCGGCAGGCCGAGGTCGAGCAGGATGCCCTTGGGCTGCAGCTCGCGGGCGAGCGCCAGGCCGTCGAGGGCATTGTCGACGGTGGCGCAATCGAAATCCAGGCCCTCGGCGACTTCCTTGACAATGGCCGCGAAGGCCGCGTCGTCCTCGATCACGAGGATCGTGCGGCCGCGGCGCAGCGCGTCCGTTGCCCTGGCCGGCTC
>JAEZQX010000185.1 GCA_023441105.1 Pseudomonadota bacterium
AGTCCAACGGCAGCTACGCCGTGCGCATCGACACCGTCCACTCGTACACAGACAAACCGCAAGGCTGAAGGCATGAGCAACGACACCCGCTTCATGAACGCCCGGCACGATGCCGGCCTCGACGACCCCAACCAGATCGGCAGCGCGCCGGTGCATCCGGACGCTGCCAGCGCGGTGCCGCACGTGCTGGAGCATCTGCAGCACGCGCCGAGCGCCGGCCCCCGCGACATCGAGCGGATCATGGACATCCCGGTGCAGCTGTCGGTGGAGATCGGCCGCACGCGCACCTCGATCAAGAACATCCTGCAGCTGGCCCAGGGCTCGGTGGTGGAGCTCGACGCGATGGCCGGCTCGCCGATGGACGTGCTGATCAACGGCTACCTGATCGCGCAAGGCGAGGTGGTGGTGGTGAACGACCGCTTCGGCATCCGGCTGACGGACGTCGTGACGCCGGCAGAGCGCATGCGCCGCCTGAACAAGGGATGAGCTTGCGAACGGTTGGCAAAGAGGAAGTGCGATGAGCTCGGCCCTCGGTTCGTTCGCGGTCCTGGTGCTGGTCATCGCCGCCATCCCCCTGGTGCTTTGGCTGGTCAAGCGGATCTCGCAACTGCCGGCCACCGGCAGCGGCCCGCTGTCCATCGCCGCGTCGGTCGCAGTCGGCCCGCGCGAGCGCATCGCGGTGGTGCGGGTGGAGGACCGCTGGCTGCTGGTCGGCATCACCGCCGGCTCGATCAACACCCTGGCCGAGCTGGCAGCGGCGCCGAATCTCGACCTGCAGGCCAGGCCGCCGTTTGCCGACATGCTGGCACGGCTCAAGCGCAGCTCATGAAGCCGTCGTCGAACCGCCCGCGGCGCGCTGCCGCAGCGCCCGCGTTGCGCGCGCCGGTCGCCACCGTCGCCACGCTCGCCGGCGCGCTCCTCGTGCTGGCGGCGCCGCAGGACGCCCTGGCGCAGAGCCTGCTGTCGCTGCAATCGACGCCGGGCGCAGCCGGCACCACCTGGTCGGTGCCAATCCAGACGCTGCTGATCTTCACCGCACTGTCGTTCCTGCCGGCGGTGCTGCTGCTGATGACCAGCTTCACCCGCATCATCATCGTGCTGTCGCTGGTGCGCCAGGCACTGGGGCTGCAGTCGGCCCCACCCAACCAGGTCATCGTCGGCATGTCGCTGTTCCTGACCGCCTTCGTGATGGCGCCGACGCTCGAGCGGGTCTACGAGGACGCCTACAAGCCCTACAGCGAAGCGGCCATGCCGCTCGAGCAGGCGGCGCAGCTCGGCGCGGCGCCGTTGCGCGAGTTCATGCTGCGACAGACCCGCGCCGGTGACCTCGAGCTCTTCGCCCGCATCGCCCGCATCCCGTCGGACGGCGAGGCCGCCGTTGCCGCCGCCGACATGCCGATCCGCGTGCTGGTGCCGGCCTTCGTGATCAGCGAGCTGAAGACCGCCTTCCAGATCGGGTTCATGGTGTTCATACCGTTCATCCTGATCGACCTGATCTGCGCCAGCGTGCTGATGTCGCTGGGCATGATGATGGTCTCGCCGGTCCTGGTCGCCCTGCCCTTCAAGCTCGTCCTGTTCGTGCTGGCGGACGGCTGGAACCTGCTGGTCGGATCCCTCATTGCGAGCTTCAGCCCATGACGCCCGAAACCGTCCTCACCCTCGGCCGCCAGGGTCTCGAGGTGATGCTGGTCACCGCTTCGCCCCTGCTCGCGGTCATCCTGATCATCGGCCTGGTGATCAGCATCCTGCAGGCACTGACCCAGATCAACGAGTCGACGCTGTCGTTCGTGCCCAAGCTGGTCTTCTCGGCCGCGACGCTGGTGCTGGCCGGCCCGTGGATGTTGACCACGCTGACCGACTACCTGCAGCGCGTGCTGCTGGCCATCCCCGGCGTCGTCAACGGCCAGGTCGGCTTCTAGGCAGCCCGCGGCACGGCCACGGCGAGGCATGATCTCGGTCACCGAAGCCCAGCTGCTGGGCTGGCTGGCAAGCTTCCTGATGCCGTTCTTCCGGATCCTGGGCATCTTCACCGCCGCGCCGATCCTCTCGGCGCGCGCCTTCCCGACCCGCATCCGCATCGGCCTCGCCCTGCTGGTCGCCATGGTGACGGCGCCCTTGAGCAATGCCGCGCCGGCGTCGTTCGACGATCCGGACATCTGGCTGCTGCTCGCGGGCGAGCTGATGGTCGGTCTCGCCATCGGGCTGGTGGCCCGCATGATCCTGTCGGCCGTCGACCTCGCCGGCGAGACCATCGGCCTGCAGATGGGCCTGTCCTTTGCCGGCTTCTTCGATCCCGCCTCCGGCAGCAACAGCAATGCCGTCGGGCGCCTGCTCGGGACCCTGTCGCTGGCGGCGTTCGTCGCCGCCGACGGCCCGGCGCTGCTGATCGCGGCAACGGTGCAGAGCATCGAGACCGTCCCCGCCGCCGAAGCCGGCAGCGCCTTCCTCGGCCGCATCGACGTCGGCAGCATCGCGACCACCGTCTTCGAGCTCGGCATCCTGATCGCCCTGCCCTACATGGCGCTGCTGCTGTTCGTCAACCTTGCACTGGGCGTGGTCTCGCGGGTCGCACCCCAGCTCAACGTCTTTGCCATCGGCTTTCCGGTCACCATCAGCGCCGGGCTGGTGCTGCTGACGCTGGGCCTGCCGCTGATGGCCCAGCCGTTCTCGCGTGTCATCGAGGCCATACTGCGCGCGATCGGGTTCTAGCCGCTCGCACCGCTCCCGTACAATTCGGCGGATGCCTCCGTCCCTGCCTTCGATGCAGCCGGCAGCCGCGCCACTTCGCGAGCCGGCCCCGCGGCCAGACCCCCGCCATCCCGATCTGGAAGCCGTCGCTCCCGGGCCGGCGCTGCGCCTGCTGGTGATCGACGACTCCCCGCTGGACCATGAGCTGCTGGTGGCGACCCTGCAACGCGAGAACATCGACGTCCAGGCGCAGCGGGTGCAGACCGCCAGCCAGCTCGCCGATGCGCTGGCAGCGGGGCCCTGGGATGCGGTCATCTCCGATCAGCAGCTGCAGCGCTTTTCCAGCCAGCAGGCGCTCGAGCTGGTGCGCCACCGCTTGCCGTACTGCCCGTTCATCATCGTCTCCAGCGTCACGGGCGAGGATGTCGCGGTCATCGCCATGCGCCGCGGCGTGGACGACTACCTGGTCAAGGGCCGGCTGGCCCGGCTGGTCCCGGCGTTGTTCAATGCCATCGCCGCGGCCGAAGCGCGCCGCGAGCGCTCCGAAGCGCGCGAGGCGCTGCTGCATTCCGAGGCGCAGCTGCGCGAACTGCTCGCCCATCTGGAGACCGTGGTCGACGAAGAGCGCGCCGAGATCGCCCGCGAGGTCCACGACGAGATCGGCAGCTCCCTGACCGCCCTGCGGCTGGACATGAACTGGATCGTGCTCAACGGCGACGCGGCCTGCGCCTCCCGCGCCGGACAGGCGATGCAGACGCTGTCGCAGGTGATGGACGCCGCCCTGCGCCTGCAGCAGCGGCTGCGCCCGGCGGTGCTGGACCAGGGGCTGGATGCCGCCCTGCGCTGGCTGGCCGAGGATGCCGGCCGGCGTAGCGGCCTTGCCGTGACCTTCCAGTGCAATGCCCGGGCGGCGGCGGTTGCCGCCGTGGCGGCGCCCGCCGCCCTTGCCGCCTACCGCACCCTGCAGGAAGCGCTGAACAACATCATCAAGCATGCCGGCGCCGGCAAGGTCGATGTCAGCCTGGTCGTGGGCGGCGACCAGCTGTCGCTGGAGGTGGTCGACGACGGTCGCGGCATCCGCACGACCGACCGGCACAAGCCGACGTCGTTCGGCCTGCGCGGCATGGCGGAGCGGGCCGAGCGGCTGGGCGGCTGGATCGAAGTGAACAGCCTGGCAGATGGCGCCCCCGGGCGCGCCGAGCGCGGCACCGTCGTGTTCCTGACGCTGCCGCTCGACGTGCCCGCGGCCGCGACGGAACGATGATCAAGGTCATCCTGGTCGACGACCACACGCTGATCCTGCGCGGACTGCGCGAGCTGCTGGCGTCGGTGCCGGACATCACGGTGGTCGGCGAGGCCACCGACTACGGCAGCCTGCGCACGCTGATGCGGGACGTGAGCGCGGACGTGGTGGTCCTGGACATCAACCTGCCGGGCCGCAGCGGCCTCGAAGCGCTCGCCGCGCTGCAGGAGCTGGAGCAGCCGCCCCGGGTGCTGATGCTGTCGCAATTCGCCGAGGACCAGTACGGCCTGCGGGCGTTGCGCGCCGGCGCGATGGGCTACCTGAACAAGTCGTGCGAGCCGGCGGTGATCGTCGACGCCGTGCGGCAGATCGCCTCCGGACGCAAGTACGTCACCAGCGACCTCGCCCACCTCCTGCTGGATGCGGTCACCGGCCATACGCCGACCAAGCCGCACGAGACCCTCTCGGAGCGCGAGATGCAGGTGCTGCTGCTGATCGCCCAGGGCAAGCGGCTGTCGGTGATCGCCGAGCGGCTGGTGCTGTCGCCGAAGACCGTCAGCGTCTACCGCGCCCGGATCCTCGAGAAGCTGTCCCTGTCGAGCAACGCGGAGCTGGCAGCCTACGCGCTGCGCCACCACCTCATCGAGTGAACATGCCTGGCGGGGCCGGCGCGGCCGGCGACGCCAGGTTGCCTACCTGAAGCAGACGCGGTTCTTGCCGGTGCGCTTGGCTTCGTAGAGCGCCTCGTCCGCCTGGTCGAGAGCCTGCGCCAGGCTGCCATCGCGGACCTCGGCGACGCCGCCGGAGAAGGTGATCTGCTGGCGATTCGGGCCGCCCAGCAGTGCCTGCTCGGCCAACCGGCGCTGCAGGCGCCGGACCATCTCGACGCCGCCCTCCACCGTGGCGCCGGGCAACAGCAGCACGAACTCCTCGCCGCCGAAGCGCGACGACTTGTCGTCGGGCCGCAGGCCGGTGCGCAACATGGCTGCGAACTGCCGCAAGGCCTCGTCGCCGGTCTTGTGGCCGAGGCTGTCGTTGATCTTCTTGAAGTCGTCGATGTCGAGCAGCACCAGCGCCAGCGGCCGGCCCTGCGACTGGCAGGCCTGCCACAGCTGGGCGAACGACTCCTCCAGCCCGCGGCGGTTGAGCAGCTCCGTGAGATGGTCGGTCATGAGCTGCGCGCTGGTCACGTTGAGCTGCTCCGACAGGCTGCTCACCTGCTCTTCCAGCTCGTGGGCCCGGTTGCACGATGCTTCCAGCTCGACGCGGGCCGTGTCCAGGTGCGCATTCAGCGCCCGGGTCTCCTCGATGGTTGAGGCCAGCGTCGACGCCAGCTGGTCGAGGCTGTCGACGTTCTCGATGCGGCGGGCGAAGCTGCCCAGCACCGTGCCGTAGTCGCGGCCGTAGTCGGACAGGCGGCCCATGTTGGCCACCCACTGCGCCAGCAGCGCCTTGATGCCGTGCAGCGACTCGCGCCTCAGGGCGAGCAGCTTCTGGTGCTCGGCGGCAGTCGCCAGCAGCAGCTGCCGCGCCTGGGTGAGCTCGCCGCGGTCGGGCATGCCGTGCGCCGGATGGACCGCCTTGCGCACGGCGGCGAACTGCGTCTTGACCCACTGCTCGTCCTCGACCAATGTCGGCACGACCTGGCAGATCGTCTCGATCAGATCGGTCATCGAGGTCATCAGCCGCGCCCTGCGGTTGGCGTTGCGGATCGCTTCTGCCGCCTGCGCCGCCACCGCCGCGCCGCCGGCGCCATCGGGGAGCGCCGCGACTGCGGCCGGCGCCGCATCGCCGCCCTCGTCGCCATTGCCGCGGATCATCGGCAAGGTCTTCGGACCGTTCGTGCCGCCTACCAGGGCCCAGGCGGCGGCATAGTTTTCCGGTGTCGGCGTCATGCGATGCAGGGCCATGTGCCGTAGCGTCGCACGCGCGATGTCGGCGGGACTGGCCAGCGCAGGCAGTGGTTCACTCACGGCGATCCCTCCACGGGAGGCATGGATCATTCATCCGGCCATTCTGCGCCGGCCACGGGAGCGTCAAGACGGGAAAAGGCGGTCAAGGGCGGTGCAATTCCGGGGCCGGCCCCGGCGTGCGGGCGGGC
>JAEZQX010000250.1 GCA_023441105.1 Pseudomonadota bacterium
TCAGCGACGAGCCGAAGGCCAGGCCGATCAGCGGCTTGAGCACGTCGTGCAGCGTGATCGTCTTGAAGAGGCCGTGTGGCGCCGATCCGACCAGGACGTAGAAGAAGCCGGCGACGCCCAGCAGGCCGAGGCCCACCACCAGCAGCCCGGTGATCGCGCCGCCACGGAATGCCACCGCCAGGGCTTCGTTGAGCCCGACGGTGGCCGCCTGCGCGGTGCGCACGTTGGCGCGCACCGACACGTTCATGCCGATGAAGCCGGTGGCGCCGGAAAGCAGGGCGCCGACCGCGAAGCCCACCGCGGTGTACCAGCCGAGGCCGGGGACGAAACCGATGATCAGGAAGATGACGACGCCGACGATGGCGATCGTGCGGTACTGCCGGTTGAGGTATGCCTTGGCGCCCTGCTGGACGGCCGCGGCGATGGCCTGCATGCGGGGGTTGCCGGCATCCAGGCCGAGGATCCATTTGCTGGAATAGAAGCCGTACAGCACGGCACCGATGCCGCATAACAGCGCGAACCAGACCGCCGTGGTCATAAGTGGAGTCATGATCTACCCTCTGCTGATTTCGTAGTCACTGTGTTGCTCTCTGTCTCTTAGTTCGCTTGTTGGAATGCGCCAGCCGAGGGCGCTGCTTGGCGTGCGATCGCTACGGCGCTTCCGCGGAAACGGGCGCAGCGGCGACGCACTTCCGGTCAACCGGTCGCGCCCCACGGCTGGGCGCGATCGGACCTGAATCTTCCATGAATCGGGAGGTTCTTGGCAACCGCCGTCAACTGGCCAGTGCGGCAAAGGAACGGTCGCGGATTTCCTCGACGGCACCGGTGCCGCTGATGCGGCGATACCTGGGTGCGTTCGGTTGGGCCGACGCGGCCCAGTCGGTGTAGTAGCCGACCAGCGGGCGGGTCTGCGCCTGGTAGACGCCGAGCCGGTGGCGCACCACCTCCTCGCGGTCGTCGTCGCGCTGGATCAGGTCCTCCCCTGTCTCGTCGTCCTTGCCGGGGGCCTTCGGCGGGTGGAACTTGACGTGGTAGGTGCGGCCGCTCGGCGCATGGACCCGGCGCCCGCTCATGCGCTCGATGATCTCCTCGTCGGGCACGTCGATCTCGAGCACGTAATCGAGCTTGACGCCGGCGTTGCGCATCGCTTCGGCCTGCGGGATGGTGCGCGGAAAGCCGTCGAACAGGTAGCCGTTGCTGCAGTCGGGCTCCTTGAGCCGTTCGAGGACCAGGTCGATGATGATGTCGTCGGAGACCAGGGCGCCGGAATCCATCACCTTCTTGGCGGCGAGTCCGAGCGGCGTACCGGCCTTGACGGCGGCGCGCAACATGTCGCCGGTGGAGATTTGGGGAATGCCGAACTTCTGCTTGATGAACGTCGCCTGCGTTCCCTTGCCGGCGCCGGGCGGGCCCAAAAGAATCAATCGCATGTGCTTTTCTGCCTGTGCTTTCCTGCTTTCGGTTCAGCCGCGGCGCTGCGCGGCGCACCATCTCGAAGACAGGAGCACCCGCCGCGCCCGCGATTGGGGCGCGCGGCCGGAGAATCCGCAGTGTGGCCGAATCTGCACCAAGGGTCAACGCGAGGCACGGCGCGCCCCGGCAGGGCGCGACGCGCGGAACGCGGGCCGCTGCGACGCTCAGGCGGCGTCGAAGCGCCGGCGTACTGCCGCCAGGTCTTCCGGCGTGTCGACACCGGCGGGTGGCGCCTCGGCAGCGATTACTACCTTGATCGGGAAGCCGTGGTGCAGCACCCGCAGCTGTTCGAGCGCCTCGACCGCCTCCAGGGCGGTGGGCTTCATCCGCGAATAGGCCTTGAGGAAATGTCCGCGATAGGCGTAGAGGCCGATGTGGCGCAGCGGGGCCGCGGCAGCCAGTGCCTGGCGCAGCGCCGCGTCGCGCCGATCGTCGCCATCCCCTGCCGCGCCCGCCGCGGGCAGCGCGCCAACGGATGCGCCGCGCAGCCCGTCTCGATGCCAGGGCACCGGCGCCCGCGAGAAGTACAGCGCCCGGCCGGCGGCATCGAGCACCACCTTGACGACGTTCGGATTGAACCAGTCGCGCCAATCGTCGATCGCATGGGCGGCCGTGGCCATCACGCAGTCCGGGTCGCGTGCCAGGCACTGCGCGAGGTCCTCGAGCAGCGCCGGCGGCAGCTCCGGCTCGTCGCCCTGCAGGTTGACGACGATGGCGTCGTCGGCGAGCCCGAGCTTGGCCGCTGCCTCGGCGAGCCGGTCGGTTCCCGAGGCATGGTCGGCGCGGGTCATCACCACGTCGAAGCCGGCGCCCGCGACCGCGTCGGCGACCCGCGTGCTGTCGGTGGCGACGACGATGCGCGCGGCACCGGAACGCGCAGCCTGCTCGGCGACGCGGACGATCATCGGCTTGCCGCCGATGTCGGCGAGCGGCTTGTCCGGCAGGCGCGTCGAGGCGAGCCGGGCCGGAATCAGGACGACGAAGGGCGGCACGCCGGGGTGGCGTCAGGCTGCGGTGGCGGGCGGCGGCGTGAGGCCGGCTTTGTTGCGCAGGGTGCTCTTCGCGTCGAGCGACACCGCCTCGGAATCGATCATGACCGGGATGCCGTCGCGGACAGGGAAGGCGAGATGGTCGGCCTTGCAGTCGAGGGTCTGGTGTTCCTTGTCGAACCGCAGCGGTCCCTTGCAGATGGGACACACCAGGATGTCCAGCAGTCTTGAATCCATCGTCTTCATCCCTTGCTGTCGCCGGACCGACCGAGCCGGGCCGCGAGCCATTCTAGCAGCGCAGGATCGGGAGTCGCGGCCACCTCGACCCGCACGCAGCGCGCCAGCAGGGCAGCCTCGAAGCCGCGGCACTTGATCGCATCCTTGGCCGTCATCAGGATCCAGCGCCCCGGCAACGTCCGCAGCCATGCCGCATCGATGGCCACATGGTCCGGCAGCGGATGGCATTGCGGTCGCAGGCCGAGCGCCTGCAGCGACTGGAAGAAGCGCGCGGGCCGCGCGATGCCGGCGATCGCAGCCAGCGGTTCGCCGGCCTGCTGGACGGCGAACGACGCAGGCTCCCAGCGGCGACTTCCGTCGAGGGCGACGAACGCCGTCATGGCCAGCATGGAACGGTACTGGCGGCGATGATCGCGTGGCGCGATCGCCGCGGCGGCGGTCATGACCAGCGCATCGACGCTGTCGAGCCGGTCGGCCGGCTCGCGCAGCGGACCCGCCGGCAGGCAGCGGCCGTTGCCGAAGCCGCGGTCGTCGATCGCCAGCAGTTCGATGAAGCGCGGGAGGCCGACGTGCTGCAGGCCGTCGTCGCTCACGATCACGTCGACCTCGGGATGCAGGCGGTGGAGCAGGGCGGCGGCGGCGGCACGGTCCTTGCCGACCGCCAGCGGCAGGCCGGTCTCGACCGCGAGCAGCACCGCCTCGTCGCCGACGACCGCCGCGTCGCTGGCCGCACCGACCATGGTCGCTGCCGGCGGCGCCATGCCCGACATCGTGTTCGGCTTCGCCCCCGCCGTGCCGGCTCCGGCACGGTAGCCACCGGCCAGGAGGCCGGGGCGCAAGCCGGCCTCAGCCAGTCCGCGGGCGATGGCGGCCACCAGCGGCGTCTTGCCGGAGCCGCCGGCCACCAGGTTGCCCACCACCACCACCGGCACGGCGGTATCCGGAACCTGCCTGACGATGCGCCTGCGCCGGCGGCGCGCCACTGCCGCCACCAGCCACGACAAGGGCAGGGCCAGCGGGGCCAGGAGGACGGCCGCCAGGCGGTCGCCGGGCGACGCGCTGCCGAACCACACCCGCAGCAGCCAACCCTCGAGCCGGCCCCGCAGGCGTTCGCGGATCAACGCGAGGACGCTGCGCCGGATTGCGCGGCGAAGGTGACCTTGGCGAGGCCGGCCAGCCGCGCCGATTCCAGCACGTTCACCACCGCCTGGTGGCTGGCGCCGGC
>JAEZQX010000294.1 GCA_023441105.1 Pseudomonadota bacterium
CGGCTGCGCTGGCCACGGTTCGCAACACGACCCCGGCGGTGGCCGATGCTGCAGACCCGACGGCGTCGCCCGGCAACCTTGCCGGAAGCGGCTATCGCGAAACCGACCACGTCCGCAGGTACTACGACACGACAAGGGTCTGAGGCGAAGGGGCGCGAAGGCGCCCCTGCTGACGTCCGCGACTGCGCGCAGCGCACGTGCACAAGAGAGATCAAGGAGAAGCGAGATGTTGTTGACCAGGAAGAGCCCGGCATCCACGGGTGACAAGGGACGGCCGGCAAGCGGTTTGCTCGACAGCGTCACGCGCGGCGTGCAGTCGGCGATGACGGCCACCATGAATCGCCGGACATTCCTCAAGCGGTCGGGGATCGGGCTCGGCGCCGGCGCTGCAGCGAGCAGCCTGACCTTCCAGAGCATCCGGCCGGTCCAGGCCCAGGCGCAACCGGCTGGCGATCGCCGGATCGAGGTCAAGCGCACCGTCTGCACCCACTGTTCGGTCGGCTGCGCACTGGATGCCGTGGTCGAGAACGGCGTCTGGCTGCGCCAGGAGCCGGTCTTCGATTCGCCGATCAACATGGGCGCGCACTGCGCCAAGGGCGCTTCGGTGCGCGAGCACGGCCATGGCGATCATCGGCTGAAGACGCCGATGAAGCTGGTCAACGGCAAGTACCAGCGCATCAGCTGGCAGCAGGCGCTCGAGGAGGTGTCGGCCAAGCTGCTCGAGGTCCGCAAGGCGAGCGGACCGGACTCGGTGTTCTGGGTCGGCTCGTCCAAGCACAACAACGAGCAGTCGTACCTGATGCGCAAGTTCGTCTCCATGTTCGGGTCGAACAACACCGATCACCAGGCGCGAATCTGCCACTCCACCACCGTGGCGGGCGTCGCGAACACCTGGGGCTACGGTGCGATGACCAACTCCTACAACGACATGCAGAACACCAGGTGTGCGCTGTACATCGGCTCGAATGCAGCCGAGGCGCATCCGGTGTCGATGGTGCACATGCTGCATGCCAAGGAGAAGGGCGCGAAGATGATCGTCGCGGATCCGCGCTTCACGCGCACCGCGGCCAAGGCCGACGAATACGTCCGCTTCCGCTCCGGCACCGATGTGCCGTTCCTCTTCGGCCTGCTGTACCACATCTTCAACAACGGCTGGGAAGACAAGAAGTACATCAACGATCGCGTCTACGGCATGGACAAGGTGCGCGAGAACGTGATGGCCAACTGGACGCCGGACAAGGTCGAGGAGGCCTGCGGCGTATCCGAGCAGCAGATGTACCGGGTGGCGGAAATGATGGCGAAGAACCGGCCGTCGACGCTGGTCTGGTGCATGGGCCAGACCCAGCATTCGATCGGCAACGCCATGGTGCGCGCCTCCTGCATCGTGCAGCTGGCACTCGGCAACGTCGGTGTCTCGGGCGGTGGCGCGAACATCTTCCGCGGCCACGACAACGTGCAGGGCGCAACCGACATCGGCCCGAACCCCGACTCGCTGCCGGGCTACTACGGCATCGCCGAAGGCTCCTGGAAGCACTGGTGCGAGGTCTGGGGCACCGACTACGAGTGGCTCAAGTCACAGTTCGCACCCGGAATGATGACCAAGCCGGGTACCACGGTCTCGCGCTGGATCGATGCCGTGCTGGAGAAGGACGAGATGCTGGACCAGCCCAGGGCCGTGAAGGCCATGGTGTTCTGGGGACATGCGCCCAACTCCCAGAGCCGCGGCCTCGAGATGAAGAAGGCCTTCGACAAGCTCGACCTTCTGGTGGTCGTCGATCCTTATCCGTCGGCCACCGCTGCGCTGGCGGCGATGCCGGGCAACGGCACCGAGCTCAACCCCAATCGCGCCATCTACCTGTTGCCGGCGGCCACCCAGTTCGAATGCGCCGGGTCGGTGACGGCGTCGAACCGCTCCATCCAGTGGCGCGAGAAGGTCATCGAGCCGCTGTGGGAGTCGATGCCGGACCATACCTTGATGCAGGCTCTCGCCGACCGGCTCGGCTTCGGGCCGCAGTTCGGCAAGAACTACAAGATGCTCACCTTCAACAAGCACGGCATCGAGTGGAAGGAGCCGGAGATCGAATCCGTGCTGCTGGAGGTCAACAAGGGAAGCTGGACGATCGGCTACACCGGGCAATCGCCGGACCGGCTGAAGGCGCACATGCGCAACATGCACGTCTTCGACGTCAAGACGTTGCGCGCCCGCGGCGGCAAGGACGCGCTGACCGGCTACGACCTGACCGGCGATTATTTCGGCCTGCCCTGGCCGTGCTACGGCACCGCTGCGATCAAGCATCCCGGCTCGCCCAACCTCTACGACACCAGCCGGCACATGATGGAAGGCGGCGGCAACTTCCGCGCCAACTTCGGCGTCGAGCGCGAGGGGGTATCGCTGCTGGCGGAGGACGGATCGCACTCCAAGGGAGCGGAAATCACCATCGGCTATCCGGAGTTCGACCATGTCTTCCTGAAGAAGCTCGGCTGGTGGGAAGAGCTCACCCCGGAGGAGCAGAAGGCGGCCGAGGGCCGGAACTGGAAGACCGACCTGTCCGGTGGCATCCAGCGCGTCGCGATGAAGCACGGCTGCCATCCCTGGGGCAACGCCAAGGCGAGGGCGGTGGTCTGGAACTTCCCGGACCCGGTGCCGCTGCATCGCGAGCCGATCTTCAGCACCCGGCCGGACCTGGTCGCCAAGTACCCGACGCACGACGACAAGAAGGCGTTCTGGCGCCTGCCGACGCTCTACAAGTCAGTGCAGGAGAAGAACGTCGCCGACAAGGTCCACGAGAAGTTCCCGATCATCCTGACCTCCGGGCGGCTGGTGGAATACGAGGGCGGCGGCGACGAGACCCGTTCCAATCCCTGGCTCGCGGAACTGCAGCAGCACGCGTTCGTGGAGATCAACCCGAAGGTCGCGGCCGACGTCAACGTCCGCAATGGCGACTACGTCTGGCTGAAGACGCCCACCGGCGCAACGCTCAAGGTCAAGGCACTGGTGACCGAACGGGTCGGCCCGGACACCGCGTTCATGCCGTTCCACTTCGCGGGCTGGTTCCAGGGCAAGGATCTGCTCGACTACTACCCGACGGGCGCGGCGCCCATCGTGCGCGGCGAGTCGGTCAACACCGCGACCACCTACGGCTACGATTCGGTGACGATGATGCAGGAAACCAAGACGACGATCTGTCGCATTGAGAAGTTCGTCTAAGCGGACGATCAGGAGACTTCGATGGCACGAATGAAATTCATCTGCGACGCCGAGCGCTGCATCGAGTGCAACGGCTGCGTCACCGCCTGCAAGCAGGAGCACGAGGTGCCGTGGGGCGTCAACCGCCGCCGCGTCGTCACGATCAACGACGGG
>JAEZQX010000296.1 GCA_023441105.1 Pseudomonadota bacterium
GCGTGCCGCCGGTGACCGCCCGGTCGATGGCCGCGATCTGCGGACTGCCTGCGGTCTGCGGCACCAGCCGCGACAGCAGGTGCACGTTGTTGTTCACCACCATCAGCAGGTTGTTGAAGTCGTGCGCGACGCCTCCGGTGAGCTGGCCCAGCGCCTCCAGCTTCTGCGCCTGCCGCAGCGCCGCCTCCGCTTGCAGGCGCTGCTCGGATTCCCGCTTGAGCCGCTCCGACGCCAGCAACTCGCGGCGGGTGCGGCGCATGGCGATCCACGAGACGAAGCCGAGCGCAAGGGACGCCGGAATCGCGAAGGCCGCCAGCAGCAGCGTGCTGCGATACCACTGCGCCATCACCGGCTGGTGATCGATGCCGGTGACGACGTAGAGCGGGTAGGCGGCAACCTTGCGGAACGCCGCGATGCGACGCGCGCCGTCGAGGCCGGAGACTGCGTCGATCATGCCATCGAGGCGTTTGCTGCTCAGCGCCGTCATCAACACCCCGTCGGGCGCAATGCGGTCCCGCCCTTCGGGAGCCTGCGGCCAGCGGACCAGCACGTGGCCATCCTCGCGTACCAGCGCCACCGACAGGCCCGGCTCGGTGGCTTCGAGGGTGCGATAGAAATCGCTGAAGTAGGCGGGCGACAGCATCGTCGAGATGACGCCGGCAAACGTCCCGTCGGGTGCTTCGCGCCGCACCGAGACGTCGATGAACGGCGTGCCGGTCGAGCGTCCGAGCAGCAGGCCGGAGACGAACCAGCTGCCGCGGTTGCTGCGGTGGAACCTGAAATACGGCCGATCGGAGATGTCGAGCACCGCGGGCGCGGGGAAGCTGCGGCTGCTGACCAGGGGCCGGCCGCGCGCGTTCCAGAGCGTGATCGCATAGATGTGGCTGAGACCCTCGGCCAGGTTCCTCACCTGGTCGTGCAACTCGGCCTGGCGCTGCCTGATCTCGTCGTCGCCGGCCCCGCCCAGGTCGTGCAGCCACTGCCGCGTGATCACCCGGTTGGTCTCGAACACCCGCGTGGCCTGCTCGTGCGCGATCTGGGCGGCGCGGTCGGCGCGCGTTCGCGCTTCGCGGTATGCCGACTCGTAGTTCGAGTACGAGGCAGCAGCGAAGAACAGCAGGGGAAGCAACGCAGCGAGGACGATCGCCAGCCTCAGCCAGCGCAGGGCCTCCAGGCGATTGGCAGCCGGACCATTGCTCTTCTTGCGTCCCGAGCGCTCGAGGTTGTTTCCGCCCTCAGGCCGGTGCGCAACACTTTGATGCATGTGTGAAGTGACCGGTTCAGGAAACGCGCATGATAAGCGAACCAGTCCGAGAGACCGCGCCGGGGGTGGCGATTGCGGCACAAGCGTTGTTTGACCGGGCTTTTATGCCAAAAACGTGTCATCCGGCCCGAAAACTAACGCTTTTCTCGAATTCCGCCATATCTATGGGGATTCCACGCCCAGATGACGCCAGCATGGCGTCGATCAACGCATGCACGGCCAGCGCGCTGCGCCCGCTGTTGGAGGGCTCCCGATCCGCGCGAACTGCCGACAGGAACTCCTCGATCAGGCGACGATGCGCTTCCGGCGAGAAGGCCATCGGATCGGCGCCGCCACCGCCACCGCTGGTGCCGGTCATCTCGAGCAGCGGTTGACCCGGCCGCTGCACCACCAGCCGGTCGCCTTCGAGGACTGCAGTGCCCGCGCTGCCGGCCAGCTCGATGCGCTCGGCATATCCGGGATAGGCCACGGTGGTGGCATCGATCACCCCCGTCGCGCCGTTCGCAAAGCGGACCACGGCGCAGGCAATATCCTCGGTGTCGATCCGCCGCAGGTTGCTGTTGCGGCACTCCGCCATCACGCTCGCCACCGGCCCTGCCAGGTGCAGCAGCAGGTCGAGCGTGTGCACCGCCTGGGTCAGCAGCACGCCGCCACCGTCGCGCCTGCGCATGCCGCGCCCGGGCTCGGCGAAATACTCCGGCGAGCGCCACCAGCGTACGCTGGCCGAGACGCTCAACAGCCTGCCCAGCGCATCCTGCCGCAGCAGCGCCGCCAGCGCCAACGGGCTGCGGCGGAAGCGGTGCTGGAAGACGACGCCGAGCCGCCGGCCGGCGCGTTCGAAGGCTTCGACCAGCGCACGGGCACGCGGCAGGTCGATGTCGATCGGCTTCTCGAGCAGCACGTGCTTGCCGGCCCGTGCCGCCCGCAGCGCGATGTCCGCATGGGTGCGCGGCGGCGTCAGCACCAGCACGATGTCGATGCAGGGATCGCCGAGCAGCTCCGCCTCGCTGGCAACCGTGGGCAGGCCGTAGGCCTCCTGGAAGGCGGCGCGCCGCTCGGCGCTCGGGCTGTAGGCGGCTACGACACGGGTGGCATCGGCGAGCTCGCGCAGGGCCTGCGCATGCGGCTGCAGCGCCATGCCGAGGCCGATGATGCCGATGCCGGCCCTTTCACGACCGCCGTCGCTGCCTGGGTGCACGGAGAAATCCTGCGGCGGTGATGAAGCCGTTCGGGGAGCCGAACTACAAAGCCGGCTTTGGGGTCGGCTGCGCGCCCGGCGCGGGATAGGCTTCCCAGAGGTGCGAGTCGTCCACGGTGCCCTTGCCGATGGCGCTACCCGCGAGAAACATCTGGTGCGCGGCGGCGGCCAGCGGCAGCGGGAACTTCAGGTCGCGCCCCGAATCCAGCACCAGGGCCAGGTCCTTCACGAAGATGTCGATCGTGCTGTTCGACGGCGGGTCGTCCTGCAAGGCGCGCGGACCGCGGTCCTTCATCATCCAGCTCGCCGCGGCACTGTTGCCGTAGACCTCGAGCAGCCGCGCCGGATCGAGGCCGGCCTTCTTGCCCAGGGCGATCGCTTCGCCGAGCACCGCCAGATGAACCCCGCAGAACAGCTGGTTGATGGTCTTGACCATCGAGCCGGCACCGAGGCGGTCGCCGAAATCGTGCACATGGCGGCCCATGTCGGCAAGCACCGGCTGCGCCTTGGCCATCGCCTCGCGCGAGCCGCTCGCCATGATCGTGAGCCCGCCGCCGGCGGCGCCGCTGACGCCGCCGGACACGGGCGCATCCAGCAGCAGCCGGCCGGCGGCGGCAAACTGTTCGCCGAGCCGGGCCATGAAGGCGGCCGACACCGTGGCGCACTGGATCAGGACCGCGCCCGGCGCCATGCGCGCGAGGATGCCGTCCGGTCCGCTCGCCACCGCCTCCACCTGCGCTGCATTGACGACGAACGTGACGACGGCATCGGCGCCGGCGACCGCATCGGCGATCGAGTCCGCCGGGGTGCCGCCGGCTGCCCGCAGCGCCTCGAGAGCCGCCTGGCGCAAGTCGACGCCGCGCACCTCGTGCCCCTTCGCGACCAGGTTGGCGGCAGCCGCCGCGCCCATTGCACCAAGTCCCACCATCGCTATCTGCATACGCCGCCTTCGGTTCCTACTTCGAGCAATTCACGAACATGCTGCTCGACGCTGCGGGCCAATGCCAGCAGGTCGTAGCCGCCCTCCAATGCCGATACGATGCGCCCCTGCGCATGCCGCTTCGCCTGCGCCACGATCTGCCGCGTCACCCAGGCATAGTCGTGGTCGGTCCAGCCGAGATGGCTGAGCTCGTCGTCGCGATGCGCATCGAAGCCCGCCGAGATGAAGACCAGCTGCGGCTCGAACCGCTCCAGCGCCGGCAGCCAGTGCTGCGTCACCGCCTCGCGCATCGCCTGGCCGTCGCTGTAGGGCGCGAGCGGCACGCTGACGATGTTGGATCCCCTCGGCTGCTCGCCGCTGAACGGATAGAGCGGCGACTGGAAGGTCGACAGCATCAGCACCCGGTCGTCGCCGGCGAGGATGTCCTCGCTGCCGTTGCCGTGATGGACGTCGAAATCGCACAGGGCGACGCGCTCGAGGCCGAGGGCTCCGAGCGCGTGCTGGATGCCGACCACGATGTTGTTGAAGAAGCAGAAGCCCATCGCCGATTCGCGCGTGGCGTGATGCCCCGGCGGGCGAACGTTGCAGAAGGCGCGGCGGTACTTACCGGAGGCCACCAGCTCGGTGGCCGCCACCACCGCGCCGGCGGCATGGCGCGCGGCGAGCAGCGTCCTCGGGTTCATCACCGTGTCGGGATCGACCCGCGCATAGCCCGACAGCGGCGCGCGCGCCTCGATGTCGCTGACGTGCATGCCGGTGTGGACCCGCAGCAGTTGTTCGCAGGTGACCGGCGGCGCCTCGATCGGGGCCATCAGGTCGAGCAGGCCGGAGCTCAGCAGCCGATCGGCGATCACCCGCACCCGGTCGGGACATTCGGGATGGTCCTCCCCCATCTCGTGGAGCAGCGAGCTCGGATGCGACAGGTAGGCGACTTCCATGGCTGCGGCCGGAGCGGACCCGCAGGTTCCGGGCCGTAGTGATATTCCGGCCGATTCTACGCGCAGGTGGCGCCGGCACCGTGCGCGGCGTCCCGCCCGGCGCTACAATCGCGCGCAACGCGGGTGTAGCTCAGTTGGTAGAGCGCCGGCTTCCCAAGCCTGAGGTCGCGAGTTCGAGACTCGTCGCCCGCTCCAAGCCATCCTTGCCGGCCGTGGCGGCATCTCCCCGGCTCGCCGGATACACCGCAAGTCGCTGATCGGACTAAGGTTTTGCCGAGGCAGCCGCGGGCCCACCGGGCCGCGCATCAGGCGATCAACGACGCATTGTCGATCACGAAGCGGTACTTCACGTCGCTCTCGAGCATGTGGTCGTAGGCGTCGTTGATCTGTTCGGCACGGATCATCTCGATGTCCACGACGATGCCGTGCTCGGCGCCGCTGCGACGGTGTTGAGGATGAAGTCGCAGCGCCTGGCCTGGGCCGCCATGGCGTCGGCATGGCGTGAGGCCGAATGGGCATAGTCGTTGCCGCTCCCGAAGAAGCGCTTACGAGGAGCACACGCAATGCAGACCAACTGGCTGATCGTGGCGGACGAAGCCGTCGCGCACATCTTCCGATGGCAGGGCGCGAGCCGCCGCCTGGAGGAGGTCGAAACGCTGACGCATCCGGCAGCCCACGCGCAGGAGGCGGATCTACGCCGTGATGCGCAGGGCCGGCTGGCCGGTCACGCCGCGCGCCCGATGAGCAGCGTGACCAGTTCGGCAAGCCTCGATCAGACCCACGGCGAAGCGGTCGAATTTGCCCGACGGGTCGCGGAGCGGCTGGGACGTGCCCAGACCGAGGGCCAGTTCCAGCAGCTGACGATCGCCGCCGCGCCGCGTTTCCTCGGGCTGCTGCGGCAACAGCTCGCGCCGCAGGTCAGCGGGCTGATCAAGGAGGAGGTCGACAAGGACCTGGTCCACGAGGATCGGGAGGACCTCGCGCGGCGCTTCCTGGGCGAGGCAAGAAGCTGAACCTGTGCCCGGGGGCCGCGATCCGCAGGCAAGCTCGCCCGCGGCGGCTCCCGGCGGTCGCTGGCCGGATGCGCGCCTGTGCCGGCCTTGCGTTGCCGCTAAAATGGGGACATGGAGATCACCCTGAACGGCAAGCCGCACCCTTTGACGCGACCGATGAGCGTGTCGGAGCTGGTGGAGGCGCTCGGCTTCGCCGGCAAGCGGATCGCGGTCGAACGCAACGCGGAGATCGTTCCTCGCTCGCAGCACGCCAGCACCGCGCTGCAGGCCGGTGACCAGGTGGAGATCGTGGTCGCCGTCGGCGGCGGCTGATGCCCCGGCGCCGGCAGCATCTCAAGCTCGGGGCACCCGCCCCGTTGTCGCGGGCTGATCGATGCACGGCAGGATCGCAACTGGACTGACAAGGACCGATGGACACGAGCACTGCGACGAAGGACGCCGGCGACACGCTGCGCATCGGCAACCGCGAGTTCACCTCCCGGCTGCTGATCGGCACCGGCAAGTACCGCGATTTCCAGCAGACCCGCGAGGCGATCGATGCCAGCGGTGCCGAGATCGTCACGGTTGCCATCCGTCGCACCAACATCGGCCAGAACGCCGGCGAGCCTAGCCTGCTGGAGACGGTGCCGCCGGACCGCTTCACGCTGCTGCCCAACACCGCCGGCTGCTACACCGCGGAGGATGCGGTGCGCACCCTGCGGCTGGCGCGCGAGCTGCTCGACGGGCACAGGCTGGTCAAGCTGGAGGTGCTCGGCGACCAGCACACGTTGTTTCCGAACATGCCTCAGACGCTTGCCGCGGCGAAGACCCTGGTTGCCGATGGCTTCGAGGTGATGGTCTACTGCAGCGATGATCCGATCCAGGCGAAGATGCTCGAGGACATCGGCTGCGTCGCGGTGATGCCGCTCGCCTCGCTGATCGGCTCCGGGATGGGCATCCTCAATCCCTGGAACCTGCGGCTGATCCTGGAGCAGTCGCGCGTGCCGGTGATCGTCGACGCGGGCGTCGGCACTGCCTCGGATGCCGCCATCGCGATGGAGCTCGGCTGCGCCGGCGTGCTGATGAACACCGCCATTGCCGCGGCGCGCGATCCGATCCGCATGGCCCGCGCGATGAAGCTCGGCGTCGAGGCCGGCCGTCTCGCGTGGCAGGCGGGCCGCATGGGCAGGAAGCTCTACAGCGCCATCCCTTCCTCGCCCAACGAAGGCTTGCTGCCAAGTGTCCAGTCCTGAGGCTGGCGCCGGACACCCGGCGCGGCCGATCCGCAGCTACGTACTACGTCGGTCCCACTTCTCGCCGGCGCAACGCGATGCCTACGAGCGGCTGATGCCGGTGTTCGGGCTGCCCTACAGCCCCCAGCCGCTGGACCTGCCGTCGATCTTTGGTCGCCTCGCGCCGACCGTCCTCGAGATCGGCTTCGGCATGGGCGACACCACCGCCGAGATCGCGGCCGCCCATCCGGAACAGGACTACCTCGGCGTCGAAGTGCATACGCCTGGCGTGGGCGCGCTGCTCAAACAGGTGGAAGCACGCGGGCTGCGCAATGTCCGCATCATCGAGCACGACGTCCAGGATGTGATCGCGCGCCAACTGCCTGACGGTTACCTGACGGGAATCCATGTTTTTTTTCCGGACCCCTGGCCGAAGGCTCGGCATCACAAGCGGCGCCTGATCCAGCAACATTTTGTTACGCGATTAACGCAAAAGCTCAAACCAGGGGGGTATCTGCACCTCGCCACCGACTGGCCGGATTACGCGGAGCAGATGCTGGCGGCGGTCGATTCGGAGCCCTCGTTGAGGCGCCGGCCAGGGCTGCCAGCCAGGTCGGCGGGAAGCGTCTTTGCGAATGAAGCAGAGGGGCCGGCAGGGCCTGGCACTAGGGGGTTGGCAGGCGAGCCGCTGCGCCCACCGACCAAGTTCGAGCAGCGCGGCTTGCGCTTGGGTCACCCGATCAGCGACATCATCGCCGAGCGGTTGCCCCTGCCGCCGCTGCAACAGTCGGACACATAGCCTCGTCAAGGCTTCCGACATTCGCCCTTCCCGGCGCATCATCAGCGCCGAACTGGCGCCCTCCGGGCGGCCAAATTGCCCCTAAATTGCAGTAGGGCGTTGGCCAATGCGAAACGGTTGCTTTGATAATCCGGCTTGATTTCAAGAGAGTGCCCGCCGGGGCGGCTTGTGCGTGCGCGCCAAGCCAGCGAATGAGTCGTGTCGTCAATCCTTGCTCCGAAGGTACCGGAACGTAAGAAGAAGAACAGCAGTCCGAAGGGAAAACACCTAGCATGCTAGAAGCCAAGACCATCGATCTCCGTGATCACCGGTTTGCCGTATCCGGTGCCTCCGGTTTCATCGGACGGCACCTCACCAGCCTGTTGCACGAGGCCGGGGCGCAGGTCGTCATGCTGCGCCGCCCCGGCAGTCCGACGGCGCCTTTCACGCCGATCCGGTCGCATGTCATCGACTTCTCCGATGCCAAGGCCTGCGCCGCCTCCCTGCGCCGCCTCCGCCCGACCCACATCATCCATCTGGCCGGTTTCGCCAACAGCGACCGCTCGGTCGATTCGATCGCCCGGTCGCTCGAAGTGAATCTCACCGCCAGCATGAAGCTGATCCTCGGTGCAATGGAAGCCGTCCCGGATACCCGGGTGGTGGTCTCCGGCACTTTGGAGACTTCCAACCCGTGGGAAGACGCGGTTGAGCTCGGTTCGCCGTACGGGATCAGCAAGGCGATGCTCGAGATCCTCACCGGTGGCCTGCAAAGGCTCTACGGTGCCAACGTGATCAACACCCGCATCGGGATGGTGTACGGGCCGGATGATCCGAACGAGCACCGGCTGGTGCCCTCGGTGGTCTCCGCATTCCTGCGCGGCAGCGCTCCGGTGCTCAGCAGCGGCCGGCGCCGCTGCGACTGGGTCTACGTGACCGACGTCGCCGAAGCGCTGCTGCATGCGTCGCTGATGAAGCGCACCGACCATGCCGGGCTCGACATCGGTACCGGCCATCTCACCAGCATTCGCCGGGTCGCGGAGATCATCCGCGCCCACGTCGGGAGTTCGCTGGATCCGGTCTTCTCGGACGAGCTCGACCGGCCCAACGAACAGGAGCGGGCCGCCGACGCCGAGCAGACCTTCCGACTGACCGGATGGCGGGCGCGGGTGAGTCTCACCGAAGGCATCGCCCGGACGATTGCCTGGCATCGGCGCATGCGTGCCGATGATCCGCAGGCGACCCTGCAGATCAGTCGCGATCGTTCGACGCAGGTGCGTCCCTCGCTCTGAAGTTTTTCAGCCGTGCCGCCGCGACACCCCGCGGCCTGATCCATCTCCTGCCGTTCCTGTCGCGCTACCGGCTGCGCGTCGCGCTGGCGCTGCTGTTCCTGATGCTGGCGGCGGCCACCACGCTGGTGGTGCCCTACGGCCTGCGGCTGCTCATCGATGGCGGCCTCACCGCCGGCGACGCCGAGCGACTCGCCGTCATCCGCCAGCAGTTCCTGCTGCTGCTCGCACTCGCGGTGGCGATGGCGATCTTCACCTCGGCACGCTTCTACATGGTGAGCTGGCTCGGCGAGCGCATCACCACCGACCTGCGCGAGGCGGTCTATGCAAACGTCCTGCGGCAGCGGCCGGCGTTCTTCGAAACCCTGCAGACCGGCGAGGTCCTTTCCCGCCTGACCGGCGATACCACCCTGGTGCAGACGGTCGTCGGGTCGAGCCTTTCGGTCGGCCTGCGCAGCACCATCATGATGCTCGGCGGCATCCTGATCCTCGCCTTCATCCGGCCGACGCTGGTGCTCACGGTCGTGGCCATCCTGCTGCTGTTCATCCTGCCGTTGACCCTGATCGGCCGGCGCGTGCGCCGGCTGTCGCGCGCCAGCCAGGATCGGCTCGCCGATTCGAGCGCGGTCGCCTCCGAGATCCTCAACGCGATCCCGGTCGTGCAGAGCTTCGGCCAGCAGGCGCGGGAGAGCGCCCGCTTCGTGGAGGCGAGCGAGCTCACCTTCCACACCGCGATCCGGCGTACCCGCATGCGCGCGATGCTCACCGCGCTCGCGATCGCGGCCGTCTTCGCCGCCAACCTCTACGGCCTGTACGCGGGCGTGCAGGCCGTCATGGACGGCCGCCTCTCCGCCGGCACGCTCGGCCAGATCGGCCTGCTGATCGCGATCATCGCCTCATCCGCCGCCGTGCTGGCGGAAGTGTGGGGCGACCTGCTGCGGGCAGCCGGGGCCACCGAGCGGCTGCTGGAGCTGCTGCACGCGCCCGGCGAGCCGGCCGACGAGGAGGCGGCAGCGGCCGCCGAGCAATCGCTCGGCCGGCGCGCCGTGCCGGTGGCGTTCGACGAGGTGCAGTTCACCTACCCGTCGCGGCCGACGACGCCGGCGATCAGCCACCTGAGCTTCGATGTGCCTGCCGGCGCGACGGTGGCGGTGGTCGGTCCGTCGGGCGCCGGCAAGACCACCCTCTTCCAGCTCCTGCTGCGTTTCTACGACCTCGACGGCGGGCGCATCCTGATCGACGGCCAGCCGATCGACCGCATGCCGGCGGCCCAGGTGCGCGGCGCGATCGCACTGGTGCCGCAGGATCCGGTCATCTTCTCCGGCTCGGCCGCCGACAACATCCGCTACGCCCGGCCACAGGCGTCCGCCGATGAGGTGCAGGCCGCCGCCCGCCTCGCGTTCGCCGACGACTTCATCCGTGCCTTGCCCGACGGCTACGACACCTTCCTCGGCGAGCGCGGCGTGCGCCTGTCGGGCGGCCAGCGGCAGCGTCTGGCGATCGCGCGCGCCATCCTTGCCGACCGGCCGATCCTGCTGCTCGACGAAGCGACCAGCGCGCTCGATGCGCAATCGGAACGGATGGTGCAGCGGGCGCTCGATGCCGCGCGGTCCAACCGCACCACGCTGGTCATCGCCCATCGCCTGGCGACGGTGCAGTCGGCGGACCGGATCGTGGTGATGGAGGCCGGGCACGTCGTCGAGGCCGGCACGCATCGCCAGCTGCTCGAGCTCGACGGGATCTACGCCAAGCTGGCCGCGATGCAGTTCTTCGCCCAGCCCGCTGCGCCGGC